>JAOACA010000001.1:0-38126 GCA_026418075.1 Candidatus Bipolaricaulota bacterium
CGTGCGCAGAAAGGACCCGAGGAGAGGAGCGTCCCCCCACGAGCAAGGCCTGGAACCCCAAGAACTACAACGCGTCCTTGAGCCCTTGGAGGAGGACCTCAAGGTCACGGGCGGTGTTGTACCCCTGGACCGAGACGCGGAGGAGAAGGCGGCCGTTCCAGGGGATCACGGGGACCTCGACCCGCCACTGGTCGAAGAGCCTCTTCTGAAGCGCCCGGCCGTCGCAGGGAGGGAGAAGGAACGACCGCATCTGGAGGGGCCACGGCTCCGGCCCCTCACCCACGGGCTGAAGCCCCAGCTTCACCGCCTCCGCCGTGAAGCGGGCAAGGAGCTCCCGGCAGTGAGCGCGGACCCGTTCCCAGTCGTGCTCCTCCAGAAACCGGATCGCGGCGGGGACGGCGAGGTAGGGGGCGAGGTCCCGCGTCCCCTGCCACTGGTGGTCGTCGAGGAACGGGGAGGGCCCGGGCCCCTTGCTCCACTCCCCGCCCCAAGACACGACGAGGGGCTTGAGGAGGCGCTGGGCCCCCCGCCGGGCGTGGAGGAACCCGGAGCCCTTCGGGGCCATCATCCACTTGTGGCAGTTCCCCGCGTAGAAGTCCGCCCCGAGGGCCGCAAGGCTTAGGGGGATCTGGCCCGGGGCGTGGGCGCCGTCGATCACGGTGAGGATCCCCTCCTTTTTAGCCCGTCGGACGAGCTCCTCCACTGGAAGGAGGAGCGCGGTGGGCGACGTGATGTGGGAGAGAGCGAGGACCCGGGTGCGCGGGGTCCTCCAGGACCACACGGCCTCGACGACGTCCTCGGGGGACCTCACCGGGACGGGGACCTCCGCCCGGACGTAGCGGGCCCCCCGCTCGGCGCACACGACCCGCCACATCCGGTCCACCGCCCCGTACTCGTGGTCCGTCGAGAGGACTTCGTCTCCCGGCCCCAAGGGGAGGGACCGGGCGACGATGTTCATCGCCGTCGTGGCGTTGGGGACGTAGACGAGGTCGAGGGGATCGCAGCCGAGGAACGCGGCGAGCGCCCCCCGGGCCTCGGCCATCAGGTTCTCAAACCGCCGATCGAGGAACTCCACCGGCTCCTCTTCCAGCTCCCGCTGCCAAGCCTGGTAGGCCTCAACCACGGGCCTCGGGCACGCCCCGAACGACCCGTGGTTCAGGAAGACGACGTCCTTCCGGAGGAGGAAGAGGTCCCGGAGGTTATCCACGGCGGATCCCCAGGCGCTTGAGCACCGCCTCGGTGTGCTCCCCCAGGCGCGGGGGAGGGAGCGGGCTCGGCGGCCAGGCCTGGGGCAGCGGACAGGCCACGGTCCGGTACCGGCCCACCGCGGGGTGATCCACCTCGACGAGGACCCGACCCACAAGGCCCTCGTCCCCGAAGAGCTCCCCGAGCGTGTTCACCGGGCCGGCGGGGACCCCGGCCTCCTTCAAGATCCTGACCCACTCCGCCCTGGGGCGCGCGGCGAAGATCGCGCTCAGGATCGTGACGAGCTCGTCCCGGTTCCGGACCCGGTCGGGGTTCGTGGCAAACCGGGGGTCCGCGGCAAGGTCGGGGTGCCCGAGGGCTTCGCACAGGGCCCGGTACTGGGCATCCGTCCCCACGGCGACCATGAGGAGCCCGTCCGCGGCGGGAAACGCCTGGTAGGGGACGATGTGGGGGTGGGCGGTGGCCAGGCGCCGCGGTTCCCTCCCGGTGAGGAGGAACGCCTGGGCCTGGTTCACGAGGGCCGCAGCCGAGCACTCGACCAAGGTCGCCTCCACGTACCCCCCTTCCCCGGTCCGCTCCCGGACAAGAAGCGCCCCCAACGTCCCGGCGAGGGCCGCCCAGGCGGTGAGGACGTCCACGATCGCCACCCCGACCTTCACCGGCGTCTCCCCGTCCCCGGTGATCGCCATCAGCCCCCCCAGGGCCTGGATCAGGGCGTCGAACCCCGGCTCGTCCCGGTACGGGCCCGGTGGAAACCCGGCCACCGCGGTGTAGACAAGCCGCCCGTTGAGCTTTCGGACCTCGTCGTAGGAGAGCCCGAGCCTGGCCGCCGTTCCGGGGAGGAAGTTGTGGAGGAGGACGTCGCTTCGGCGGATAAGCTCCCGCAGGACCTCCCGGTCCCCGGGCTCGGAAAAATCGAGGGCGATCCCCAGCTTCCCCCGGTTCACGGCGAGGAAGTACGCGGACTCCCCGCCCACGAACGGGGGGCCCCACCGCCGGGTCTCGTCCCCGTTCCCGGGCCGCTCGACCTTGATCACCTCGGCCCCAAGATCCGCCATCCACATCGTCGCCAATGGGCCAGCAAGGATCCGCGACAGGTCCAGGACCCGGATCCCGGCCAGGGGCTTAGAAGAGGGTGGGTTCATCGTAGCGTTCCTCCAGTGGGATCCGGACCTCCCCGTACTGGCCGTCGTAGCCGGGGCGGATGACGAGCTTCCCCTCCCGAACGCTCCGCACCGCCTCCACCACCCGGGGCGGGGCCCCCTGGGCAAGGTCGGCGAGGGGGAGATCGAGGAGGATCCGGAGCTCGCTTCCAAACCGCTCCACGAGCCGGGTATACTCGGCGAGAACCCCCTTCGTTTCCGGCCCCTGCCCCAGGACCTGGCCGAGGACCTCGAGGAGGGGGACGAGGGACCGGTAGGGGATCGCCCCCGGGGGCCGGTGCCCTGGGGGCCGGTCGGCGAGCTCCTCCACCCGGTGGAGGACCCCCACCGTCACCGGCCGGCCACACACCGGGCACTTTCCCCCGCGCTCGGCGGTCTCCCGCGGGGAAAGGGCGACCCCGCAGAGGCGGTGGCCGTCGTAGTGGTACTTCCCCTCCTCGGGGAAGAACTCGATCGTCCCGAGGAACCGCGCGGGGTCCCGCGTCCGGAGAGCATCCACCAGCGCGGCGTACGAAAGCTCGGGGAGCTCCAACAGGCACGCCTCCCGCCCAAGCCGGGTCGGGGAGTGGGCGTCGGAAAACGAGACCAGCGCGAGATGGTCCAGAGCGGAGACCCGCCAGTTCATCGGCGGATCCGAGGACAGGCCGGTCTCGAGGGCGAACACCTCCCCGGCCGCCGCCCCCAGGGCCTCCTCCACCGAGTCGAACCCCGACTGGGAACCGAAGATCGAGTACCAGGGGGTCCAGGCGTGGGCGGGGATCACGGCGGCCTCCGGTGCGGCCCCAAGGATGGCCGAAACGAGCTTCTCGCCCGGGATCCCGAGCGTCGGCCGGCCGTCCGCCCCGAGGCTTCCGATCTTTGCGAGTTCCCGGTTGATCCGCGCGGCACCCTCGGCCCCCGGGGCGAGGACGAGGAAGTGGACCCGCCGGACCCGGCCGTCGCTCGTCCACACCGCCGCCACCTCCGCGGTGTAGACAAAGCGGACCCCGCCGTAGGCGTACACGCCGTCCCCCACGGGAAGGAGCTCCGCGGCCAGTTCGGAGAACCACTCCGGGTGGGTGAAGTCCCCGGTTCCGAGGAGCCCCAGGCCCTTGAGGCGGGCCCAGTGGGCGAGCCCGGGGAGGTCCATGTCCGGGCTCGTGGCCCGCGAGAACCGGGAGTGGAGGTGGAGGTCGGCAGCGAGGCGCATCCTACAGGGCCTGCTCCAGGTCCCGGACCCGATCCGTCCGCTCCCAGGTCGGGGAGAGGTCCAGGCGGCCGAAGTGGCCGTAGCAGGAGAGGGGCTCGTAGATCGGCCGCCGGAGCTCGAGGGCGTCGATGATCGCCGCCGGCCGGAAGTCGAACGCCCGCTCCACCGCCCGGGTCAAGGCGGAATCGGACACCGCGCCCTTCCCCAGGGCCCGCACGCTCAGCGCCAACGGCCGCGGCCGGCCGATGGCGTAGGCCACCTGGACCTCGCACGCCGGGGCCAGCCCCGCCGCCACCACGTTGACCGCCGCGTAGCGGGCCATGTACCACCCCGAGCGATCCACCTTCGTCGGGTCCTTGCCCGAAAACGCCCCGCCTCCGTGGGACCCGTACCCCCCGTAGGTGTCGACGATGATCTTCCGTCCCGTCATCCCCGTGTCCGAGGCCGGGCCCCCGATCACAAACCGGCCCGAGGTGTTGACGAACACCTGGGTCCCCTCATCCAGCCACCCGTCGAGGACCGGCTCGACCACCAGCTTGCGCAGGTCGGCCCGGAGCTGGTCGAGGGACACCTCGGGGGCGTGCTGGGCCGCGAGGAGCACGGTGTGGATCCGGACCGGCCTGTCCCCCTCGTACTCCACCGTAACCTGGGTCTTCCCATCGGGGCGGAGGTAGAGGAGGGACCCGTCCTTGCGCACCTCCGCCAGCCTCCGAGCGAGCTTGTGGGCGAGGGTGATCGGGAGCGGCATCCGCTCCGGGGTCTCGACCGTGGCGTAGCCAAACGTGATCCCCTGGTCTCCGGCCCCGATCCGGTCGTAGGGATCGCCGGCCTCGGTGCGGAGAACGGCCTGGGCGATGTCCGGGGACTGCTGGCGGAGGAGGATCGCCACGGCGCAGGAATCAAACGCCAGCCCGTACTCCGGCTTGACGTACCCCACGTCCCGGACCACGCGGCGGGCGAGGGTTGCGGCGTCGATCTGGGCGGAGGCGGTGATCTCCCCGCCGATGACCACCAGGCTCCCGGTTACCAGCGTCTCGCAGGCCACCCGGCCCTCGCGGTCCTGGGCGAGCACGGCGTCGAGGACCGCATCCGAGATCCGGTCGGCGAGTTTGTCGGGGTGGCCCTCGGCCACCGATTCCGCGGTCACAAGTCTCCTCATCCGCCCCCTCCTTGTCGCGGGGCATAGCGTACCTCGCAAGGGAGCAACGCGGAAGGGGATGGGCAATCCGGGAGGAGGTAGAGTACACTTGGCAAGCGAAGGCACGGTGGGATTCGCGAGGAGGGACGATGGAACGGACGCTCGTGCTCTTGAAACCGGACGCGCTTCAGCGGCGGCTCGTGGGCCAGATCCTGGCCCGGTTTGAGGCCAAGGGCCTCAAGTTCGTGGGGATGAAGCTCCTGCGGGTGTCCCCGGAGCTCGCCGCCCGCCACTACGCCGAGCACGTGGGAAAGCCCTTTTACGGAGAGCTCGTCTCGTTCATCACCTCCGCCCCGGTGATCGCCCTCGTGGTCGAGGGCCCGCGGGCGGTGGAGGTCGTCCGTCGCCTGATGGGGAAGACGAACGCGCTTGAGGCCGAGCCAGGGACGATCCGCGGCGACTACGGCCTCTCGGTGGGGATGAACCTCGTCCACGGCTCGGACTCCCCGGCGTCCGCCGCGCGCGAAATCCCCCTCTTCTTCTCCCCCGACGAGCTCCACGACTACCCCCTCGCCGACGCCCCCTGGCTCGGAGGCTAGAATGCTTCCCCCCCGCTACGACCCCCGCGACGTCGAGCCCCGGATCCTCGCCCGGTGGGAGAAGGACCAGCCCTGGCGCTGCAACCCCCAAAGCGGGAAGCCCCCCTACGCCATCGTCATCCCGCCCCCGAACATCACGGGCCGCCTCCACCTCGGCCACAACCTCGTGAACACGTTCCAGGACATCCTCATCCGCTACAAACGCATGGATGGCTACGAGGCGTGCTGGTTCCCGGGGACGGACCACGCCGGGATCGCCACCCAGAACGTGGTGGAGCGGGCCCTGGCCAAGGAGGGCCTGACCCGCCAGGCCCTCGGCCGGGAGGAGTTCGAGCGGCGGGTGTGGGCGTGGAAGGAGCGGTACGGAGGGGAGATCGTCGAGCAGCTCAAGGTCCTGGGCTGCTCCTGCGACTGGTCGCGGCAGCGGTTCACCCTCGACCCCGGGCTCTCCCGGGCCGTGCGCACGGCGTTCGTCCGCCTCCACCGGGAGGGGCTGATCTACCGCGGGGACTACATGATCCACTGGTGCCCCCGCTGTGGGACCGCGCTCTCGGACATCGAGGTCGAGCACCGGGAGATCGATGGGCATCTCTTCTACGTCCGCTACCCCCTGGAGGGGGGAGGGTTCATCCCCGTGGCCACAACCCGGCCGGAGACGATGCTCGGGGACACGGCGGTGGCGGTGAACCCGCGGGACGAGCGGTACCGGGACCTCATCGGGAGGACGGCGGTCCTGCCCCTCCTTGGGCGGAGGCTCCCCATCGTGGGGGCGGAGGAGGTGGACCCCGCGTTTGGGACCGGGGCCCTCAAGATCACCCCCGGCCACGACCCCGTGGATCGGGAGATCGGGAAACGCTACGGGCTCCCCACGGTGGACGTCCTCAACCCCGACGGGACGATCAACGAGCACGGGGGGCCGTTTGCCGGCCTGGAGCGGTTCGCCGCCCGGGAGGAGATCGTCCGGCGGCTCACGGCGGAAGGGCTTCTCGAGAAGGTCGTCCCCTACCGCCACGCGGTCGGCCACTGCCAGCGCTGCGAGACCCGGGTCGAGCCAAAGGTCTCCACCCAGTGGTTCGTCCGGATGAGGCCCCTGGCCGAGCCCGCCATCGCCGCCGTGCAGGACGGACGGATCCGGTTCGTCCCCGAGCGGTGGGCGAAGGTGTACTTCGACTGGCTCGAGGGGATCCGGGACTGGTGCATCTCCCGCCAGCTGTGGTGGGGGCACCGCATCCCCGCCTGGTACGGCCCAGACGGGGAGGCGTTCATCGCCCACGACGAGGCCGAGGCGCGGGCCCTCGCCAAGAACCACTACGGCCGCGAAGTTCCGCTTCGGCAGGACGAGGACGTCCTCGACACCTGGTTCTCCTCGGCCCTGTGGCCGTTCTCGGTGATGGGCTGGCCGGAGAGGACGGAGGACCTCGCCGTCTTCTACCCCACCGCGGTCCTCGTCACCGCGTTTGACATCCTCTTTTTCTGGGTGGCGCGGATGGTGATGATGGGCCTCCACTTCATGGGCGAGGTCCCGTTCCGGGAGGTCCTCATCACCCCGTTCATCGTCGACGAGCGGGGCCAGAAGATGAGCCGATCTAAAGGGAACATGATCGACGCCCTCGAGGTCAAGGAGAGCCACGGGATGGACGCCCTCCGGTTTGCCATGGCCGGGAGCTCGACCAAGGGCCGGGAGCTCCGGTTCTCCCTGCGCCAGGTGGACGAGGCCAGGAACTTCCAGAACAAGCTCTGGAACATGGCCCGGTTCGTCCTGGCCAACACCGAGGACCTTCCTGCGGGGGCCGCGCTCGCCGGGCGCCCCCTCGCCCCCGAGGACCGCTGGATCCTGTCCCGCCTCGAGGGCGTGGTGGAGAAGGTGCGCACGGAACTGGAGCGGTACAACTTCCACCTTGCGACGGAGGCCCTGTATCAGTTCACCTGGCACGAGCTGTGCGACTGGTACCTCGAGCTCGCCAAGCTCCGGCTTCAAGGGGACGACCCCGAGGCCCGGCGGACGTGCCAGCTCGTCCTCCGGGAGGCCCTGGAGACCGTGGTCCGGCTCCTCCACCCCATCATGCCGTTCCTCACCGAGGAGATCTGGGCCCACTTGGGGAAGGAGGGACTCCTCGCCCACGCGGCCTACCCGACCGTCCGGCCGGAGCGGCGGGATCCGGTGGCGGAGGCGGAGCTCGAGCGGTTCATGGAGCTCGTCCGCGAGGTGCGGGCGGTGCGGGCCGAGGTCGGGGTCCCCGCCGCCGCCGAGCTCGAGCTCGTCCTCACCTCCGGCGCGGGGATCGAGGCCCTCGTCGGGCACTTTGAACTGGCCCTCCGACGGCTGGCGCGGCTGCGGTCGGTCCGCGTGAGCCCCGGGGAACGGCCCCCGGCGGGCTCGGCCCGGGGCGTGGCCGGGGAGATCGCGTTCTTCCTCCCCGTCGGCGACCTCGTGGACTGGCCGGCGGTGCGGGACAAGATCCGGAAGGACCTGGAAAAGACGAAGGCAGAACTGGAAAAGATCGAGGCAAGGCTGGGGAACCCCGAGTTCCGGGAGAAGGCCTCCCCGGAGGTGGTGGCGAGGGCCGAGGCCGAGGCGGAGGCCCTGCGGGGAAGGCGGGCGCGGCTGGAGCGCCAGCTCGCCCCGTGAAGGCGGACCCGTGACCCAGCCCAGCACCGCTGCCCTCGCCGAGCGCCTGGCCCGGGTCCGGGCCAAGCCCCTACCCCGCCACGTGGCCCTGATCATGGACGGGAACGGCCGCTGGGCCCAGCGGCGGGGTCTTCCCCGGATGGAGGGTCACCGGGCGGGCGTCCGGGCCGCCGAGCGGCTCGTCCGGTTCGTGGCCTCCGAGCGCCTCGTCCCCCACCTGAGCTTCTTTGCCTTCTCCACCGAGAACTGGAACCGCCCGCAGGAGGAGGTGGAGTCCCTCTTCCAGCTCCTGGAGTCGTTCCTCCGGGAGCGGGCGGACGAGTACGTGGACCGGGGGGTCCGGCTTCGCGTCCTCGGGGGGCGGGAGCGGCTCCCCCCCTCCCTTCAGGAGGCGATCGCCCGGGTGGAGGAGCGGACGCGGAACGGGGAGGCCTTGCAGCTTGCGGTGGGGATCAACTTCGGGGGGCGGTGGAGCATCCTCCAGGGGGTCAAGCGGGCCCTCGCCCTGGGGGCGGAGGGCCGCCTTTCCCCCGGGGAGCTCGACGAGGCCCGGTTCTCCGAGCTTCTTCCCACCTCCGGGCTCCCCGACCCCGACCTCGTCGTCCGCACCGGGGACGAGAAGCGGATCTCCAACTTCTTCCTGTGGGAGGCGGCCTACGCCGAGCTCCACTTCACCCCCACCCTGTGGCCGGACTTCGACGAGGAGGCGTTTCTGCGGGCGCTGGAGGACTTCCAGGGGCGGACCCGGCGGTTTGGGCGGGTGAGCCCATGAACGCGCTTGGGAAGCGCCTCCTCACCGCGGCCGTCGCCATTCCGACGGTCTTGGGGGTGTTTTGGCTCTGCGACCGCTACCGCCTCGACTGGGGGGTGTGCCTGTTCCTCTCCGCGGTGACGATGGTCGCCGGCTGGGAGTACCTCCACCTCGTGGGAAGGCTTGGGATCCCGCTTCCAAAGGAACTCTTCATGTTCGCGATCCCCGCCTACCTCATGCTCCTTGTGCCCTGGCGGGGGGAGTACGCGGTGGTCCTCGCGGCAGGGGTGGTGTACCTGATCGTGTTCTACAGCTTCTCCCGAAGGGGTGCGCGGGAGGGGTTCTTTGCGTCGCTGGCGGGCACGTTTGGGTTCCTGTACCTCCCGGTGACGATCGGGGTCGTGTACCTCCTTTTCCGGGACGCGGGGTTCCCCTACATCGCCCACTTCCTCCTCATGGTGTGGGGGTACGACTCGGGGGCGTACTTCGTGGGGAGCCTCCTCGGCCGGCACCAGCTCCTCCCCCGGGTGTCGCTGGCCAAGACGTGGGAGGGGGTGGCGGGGGGGCTGGTCCTCGCCACGGCCGCGGCGGCCCTCCTTCCGGCGTTCTGGGAGGACCTCCCCCGGTGGGCCCCGGCGATCGTGGTCCTCGGGGTGTCCGTGGGGGCGTTCTGTCAGCTCGGGGACCTCTTCGAGTCCCTTCTCAAGCGGGCGGCAGGGGTGAAGGACACCGGGCGGATGTTCCCTGGGCACGGGGGGATGCTCGACCGAATCGACGGCCTTCTCGCCGCGGTCCCGGTCTACTTCTTCTTCCTCCGCTACGTCCTCCGGCTGATCTAGCTCCCGAGCTTTTCCTCCACGGAACGGACCTTCTGGAGCATCCGCCCCCGTGGGCCCTCCCGGTCGTCGATCTTGATCAGGGTCGAGACCCGCCGGCAGTCCGCCCGCACCGCCATGTGGCAGGCCCGGATCACCGCCATTACCTCATCCCACTCCCCCTCGATCACCGTCCCCATCGGGGTGAGCATCGAGGGGAGGCCGCTTTCCCGGACAATCTTCTCGCACCGGGCAACGTACGGGGAGAGGGACTCCCCGACGCCGATCGGGGTGATCGAAAACTCGCAGACGATCATCCGGCACCTCGCACCTGGACCTTGGCGAACTTCGCCGGGGCCACCCCGTGCCCGACCTGCATCACCTGGCTGGGCTCGCCCTTGCCGCAGTTGGGGACGCCCCACAGGTGCCACTCCTTGGGCCCGGCGATCGCCACGCACGAGGCCCAGAACTGGGGCGTGATCCCGGTGTAGAGGGGGTTCTTGAGGATCCGGGCCTTCCGCCCATCCACGATCTCCCAGGCGATCTCGGTCCCGAACTGGAAGTTCACCCGCCGGTCGTCGATCGACCAGGATTTATTGGTAGCAAAGAGGATCCCGTGTTTCGTGTCCCGGATGAGGTCGTCGAGGGTTCCCTCCCCGGGGAGGAGGTTGATGTTCGTCATCCGGACGATGGGGATTCGGGCCCAGCTTGAGGCCCGGGCCGCGCCGCCGCTCCGGCGGGCCCCGATCTTGGGGGCGGTGTCCCGGGAGGAGAGGTACCCGACAAAGATCCCGTTTCGGACGAGGTCGACCCGCTGGGCGGGGACCCCCTCGTCGTCGTAGCCAAACGTCCCGAGGCCCCCCGGCACCGTGGCGTCGGCCACGAGGTTCACGATATCTGAGCCGTAGCGGAAGGTTCCGAGCTTATCAAGGGTGAGGAAGCTCCCCCCCGCGTAGGAGAGCTCGGTCCCCAGGACCCGGTCGAGCTCGGTGGGGTGGCCCACCGACTCGTGGACCTGGAGGGCAAGCTGGGACCCCTCGAGGATGATGTCGAAGACACCCGTGGGGCACACCGGGGCGGAGAGGAGGGCCACCGCTTCCTCCGCGATCTCGGTCGCGTGATCGACGAGGTGGAGGCCCTCGATGAACTCGTAGCCGGCGCTCGCGTAGTCGCCACCGAACGAGCAGGGGTAGGACCGGCGCTGGAACTCGCCCGCTCCTGCGGCGTAGGCCTCGATCCCCGCCCCGCAGTTCGTCAGGGTCTGGCGGATGAAGGACCCCTCCGTGTTCCCAAAGACCTTCTCCACCCGCCACGAGGCGATCCCGCCCTTGGCCATCGCGGCCCCGGGGACGGCGAGGATCCGGTCCGTGCAGGAGAAGAGGAGGTCGAGCTTCTCCGCCAGGGGCACGGCGAGGGGATCGCGCTTGCAGGGGCCCACGAACTTCGCCCTGTGGGCGGGCTCGGGGGCGAGCTCGACCCGTTCCCTCCGGACGGAGGCCGTGGCCCGCGCGATCGCGAGGGCGGTTTTGGCCGCCTTGGCGATCGCCCGCTTCCCGGTGTCCCCGGTGGCGGCGAACCCCCAGGCGCCGTCGTGGAGGACGCGGATCCCCACGCCCCGCGACTCCCTCCGGGAGATCGCCTCGACCTCCCGGTTCTTGACGCTCACGTTCTCCTCGGTGCGGACCTCGGCCCGCACCTCCCCGTAGTCCACCCCAAGGTCTTCCAGGGCGTTCAACCCCGCTTGGACGAGTTCCTCCATCGTCTCCTCCCTCCAGGCTACGCCGCCTCGACGGCGGTGACCTCCGGGACCTCCTCCTTGAGCATCCGCTCGATCGTGTTGGCAAGCGTCATCGCCGCCATCGGGCACCCGTGGCAGGCCCCGACGAGCTTGACCCGCACGACCCCGTCCTCGGTGACCTCGACGAGCTCCACGTCCCCTCCGTCGGCCTGGAGGTACATCCGAATCCCCTCCAGCGCTTCCCGGACCTTCTCTTCCATGGCTCCCTCCTTGTCCGGACCAAGCTTAGCCCCTTCCGGGCTCCCGGGCGACCGCGCCCAGGGGGGAGGTGCACGGGGTCTCCCCCACCGCACCCACGGGCTCCCACCTTGTCTCCTCACAAGGGCCCCCGTACCCTTCTTCCCGATGATTCCTGAACTCTACGTCGGGCCGGGAGCCCCAGGGGCCGCCCTCCGCCGGGCCGCGGAGCTCCTGGGCCACGCCCCCACGGACCACCCCGACGCCCGCGTCCTCTCCGCGGAGGGAGCGGACATCGGGATCGACCAGGTCCGGGACCTCATCCTGTGGGCCCGGTACGGACCGGCCCTCGCCCCGCGGAAAGTGGCCCTGATCGGACCCGCCGAGAGGCTTACCCGCGAGGCGGCCAACGCCCTCCTCAAGCTCCTCGAGGAGCTCCCACCCCACCTTGCCGCCGTCCTGTTCGCCGAAGCCCTCGACCAGGTCCTCCCCACCGTCCGCTCCCGGTGCGCCCTCCGCTGGAGCGGCGGGGGAGAGGAGCCGATCCGGGCCGCCCTCCGCACGAGCGGCTACGACGAGGAGGAGATCGCGTTCCTCCTCTCCTTCCTCGACCGCGACGAGGACGCCGCCCCGTTCCTTGCCGCACGCCGGAATCCCCGCAAGGAGTGGGAGGAGGCGGTGGCAGGTGCCGAAAAGCTTGATCTAGTCGGCCTGGCCAAGGAACTGGCGGAACGGGCTGGGGATCCGCTTTCCCGGTGGGCGCTGGGGGCAAGCCTCGCCCGGCGGCTCCCCCGCGCCGGCGCGGACGAGGTCCTCCAGGCAATGGAGGCCCTTGCCAGGGGAGGGAAGGAGACCGTGGCTACATTCCTCACCGAGCTCGCCCGGGTCCTCGTTTGGACCGGGGGGTGGCCCGATGTCCCCTTGGAGAAGCGGCTGGAGTGGGCCCACAAGGCGTCCCTGGCCCGGGGGGAGCTTGAGGACAACGCCAACCCCAGGCTCCTTGCGGAGGTGGTGGCCCTGTGGCCGCGGAGACCCTAGGGGCGCTCGTCCGGAGGTGGGGTCCGGCGCGGGAACTGCACCCCGCGGCCTGGGGCACCGCGGTGGGCGAGCCAGGCGAGACCTGGGTCGAGGAGGAGGGAAGCACCCTGTGGCTGGCGAAGGTCCTCAAATCCCCCCTCACCCATCCCGGGACCCCGCGGACCCGCCTTGTGCGCCGGGCCACGGACGGGGACTGGGCGACCTACCGCACCCGGGCCCGGGAGGCCGAAGAGCTCCGGCGGGCTGCCCAAGGGCAGGCCGCCGCGCGCTCCCTCCCCATGCGGTTCGTGGGCGCCGAGCTCGACCTTGGGCGCACCTACCTCCGCCTCCACTTCACCGCCCCCGACCGGGTCGACTTCCGGGAGCTCCTCCGGGAGCTCGGGGGGAGTTTCCGGTTGCGGATTGAGCTCCACCAGGTGGGGCCGCGGGACGCGGCGAAGTTCCTGGGGGAGGTGGGGCTGTGCGGCCGGCCCCTGTGCTGCCGCACGTTCCTCCACAAGCTCCGGCCCGTGCCGCTGGAGCTCGCCTTCGAGCAGGGACTGTCCCTGAACCCCGAGCGGCTGACCGGGGTCTGCGGCCGGCTCACCTGCTGCCTCCTCTACGAACACGAGCAGTACCGGGAGGCCTTGGAGGGGATGCCCAAGCTGGGGACCAAGGTCCAGTGGGGCGGCCGCACGGGGAAGGTCGTGGCCCTCAACGTGTTCCAGGGGACGTTCACCGTCCAGTGGCCGGACGGCACGCGGTCCGAGCACCGGGGGACCGCACCCGAGGACGGCCGGCCCCCGAGCGGTTGACCTACCCCGCCCGCTTCAGCCCCCCAGGAAGGACCTCCCGAAGGTAGAACACAAGCCCCTCCCCCGGGACCTCCCCCCCAAGAAGGAGGTCCCCCTGGCCGAAGAGCCGCACCTCCCTTCCCCCCACCCTCACGGTGTAGAGTTCGGCGGGAAGGGGTTTCCCCGCGACGTCCAACGTGACCGGCTCCGGCCGGCCCCCCTCCACGGGAACGGCCGCCCGCTCCCCGGGGAGGACCGCGGTGAGCCCGCCTCGAACCTGGACGGCCCGGTAGAGGGCGAACCACGGGCCCACCGCCCGCGCCCCCAAGAAGACAAACGGCGGGAGGGCGGAAAGCGCCGTCACCCGCCGAAAGAGGCCGGAGCCCGCGACCACCCGCGGCCGGCCCTCCACCACCCGCACCCCCACCCGGGAGCGCCCCTCCTCGCCGTAGTACAGGGGGTTCCAGTCCCGGTCAAGAACAAGAAGGGAGGCAAACCCTTCCCCCTCCCGCCGCCCGGTGGACTCGATCCGGTAGAGCCCGTCCACAAGCCACAGGGAAAACACCTCCTCCCCAACCGCCTTCCCCTCCCGAACGAGGACGTAGGTCCCCCCCTCGATCTGGGTTCCGCCCGCAAGCCCGGGGACCTCTTGGGGAGCGGGGAGGAGGAGGAGCACAACCCCCAGGGCCAGCGCCGCGATGAGCACAACCCGCCAGAGTTCCATGTGACCGGAATCCTACCGGCGCCCGGGGGG
Organism: Candidatus Bipolaricaulota bacterium; assembly: GCA_026418075.1. GTDB lineage: Bacteria > Bipolaricaulota > Bipolaricaulia > Bipolaricaulales > Bipolaricaulaceae > Bipolaricaulis. The sequence goes on from JAOACA010000001.1 coordinate 14,031, forward strand.
CGGTGCTAGCGGCGCCCCTGGGCCCGTTTCTCCACGATCTCCTCGGCCAGGGCCGGGGGCACGGCCTCGTAGCGGGAAAAGCGCATCGAGAACTCCCCGCGGCCGCTCGTGAGGCCGCGGAGTTCGGTGGTGTACCCGAACATCGCCGCCAGGGGCACCTCCGCGTGGACGGTCTGGAGGCGGCCCCGGGCCTCGAGGCCCACGATCCGCCCCCGCCGGGAAGCGAGGCTCCCCAGGACCGCCCCGAGGTCGGCCTCGGGGGCGGTGACCTCGACCTCCATCACCGGCTCCAGAAGGCGCATCCCCGCCTTGCGGCACGCCTCCCGAAACGCGGCCGCGGCGCAGGCCCGGAACGCCTGCTCCGAGGAGTCCACCTCGTGGGCCGAGCCGTCCAGCAGCGCCACCCGGACGTCCACCACCGGGTAGCGGGCGTAGGGGCCCTCGGCCAGCGCCTCCACGATCCCCCGCTCCACGGCGGGGATGAACTCCTTGGGGATCCGCCCGCCCACGACCTTGTTCGTGAACTCAAACCCCGCCCCCGGCGCGGCGGGCTCGACCCGCAGCACGACGTGGGCGTACTGGCCGTGGCCCCCGGTCTGCTTCACGAGCTTCCCCTCGTGCTCCACGGTCCCAATCACCGTCTCCCGGTAGGCGACCTGGGGCTGCCCGGTGGTGACCTCGACCCCGAACTCCCGGCGCAGGCGGTCGACGATGATCTCTAGATGCAACTCCCCCATCCCCGACACGACGACGTCCCCCGTCTCGGGATCGGTGCGAACGAGGAACGTGGGGTCCTCGGCGGCGAGGTCGGACAGGCCCCGGCTCAGGCGGTCGGCGTCCGTCCGCCGGACGGGGGCCACCGCGAGGTCGACCACCGGGGCCGGGAACTCGATCGGGGCGAGAACGATCGGCTTCCGCTCGTCGCACAGGGTGTCCCCGGTGTAGGTGTCCCCCAGGCCCACCGCCGCGCCCACCTCTCCCGCCCGGAGCTCGTCCACCGGCTCCCGCCGGTCGGCGTGCATCCGAAACAGGCGCCCGATCCGCTGGCGCACGTCGCGGCCCGCGTTGAGGACCGTGTCCCCGCCCCGGAGAACCCCGGAGTAGACCCGGAGGTAGGTGAGCTTCCCGACGTGGCGGTCGGCCTGGACCTTGAACGCGAGGGCCGCAAGCGGCGCGTCGTCCCGCGCCTCGCGGACCTCCCCCCGGCCCTCCCAAGTCCCGGCTGCCGGGGGAAGGTCCGCCGGGGAGGGGAGGAACTCGACCACCGCGTCGAGAAGCCGCTGGATCCCCGTGTTCCGGAACGCTGACCCAGCGAGGACGGGGATGAGACGGCCAGCGATCGTGGCCTTGCGCAGGGCCGCCACCACGTCCGGAACCGCGAGGGGCTCTCCCGCAAGGTACTGGGCGAGGAGCCGGTCGTCCTCCTCGCACGCCCGCTCCAGGAGCGCCTCCCGGGCCGCCTGGGCCTCCTCCCCCAAGCCCGCGGGAACCGGCCCCACCACCACCCGCTCCCCCCCGTCGAGGTAGTACAGGGCCTCCATCGTCAGCAGGTCGACGAGCCCCTCAAAGGTGCCTTCGGCTCCGATCGGGATCACCACTGGGACCGCACTGGCCCCGAGCTGCTCGCGGATCTCCCGGACCACCCCCCAGAAGTCGGCCCCAACGCGGTCCATCTTGTTCACGAAGGCAATCCGCGGGACGCGGTACCGCTCCGCCTGCCGCCACACCGCCTCCGACTGGGGCTGGACCCCGCCCACCGCGCAGAACAGGGCCACCATCCCGTCCACGACGCGCAGGCACCGCTCGACCTCCGCGGTGAAGTCCACGTGCCCGGGGGTGTCGATCACGTTGATCCGGTGCCCCTTCCACTCCGTCGTGGTCGCGGCGGCGGTGATCGTGATCCCCCGCTCCCGTTCCTGGGGCATCCAGTCCATCGTCGCCTCGCCGTCGTCCACCTCGCCGATGCGGTGGGTCCGGCCGGTGAAGAAGAGGATCCGCTCGGTGACCGTGGTCTTCCCCGCGTCGATGTGGGCGGCGATCCCGATGTTGCGAACTTTTCGAATGTCGTGCTCCAACTTCCGCTCCTCTGCCCCTCGACCCACACGTTCCCCACCCGTCACCAAGGGGAAGGTCCACCGGGTTCCGAGGAAGGAAAGACGAGCCGCGGGGCGATCTAGGTCAAAGGATACGCGATCGGTCCGCGGAGTCCAGGCCCATCGGGGGCCTGCGGAGCGAGCGCAGAGGGCTCAGTAGAGCCAGCCGTGGTCGAGGCCGATCCGGGTGAGGACCTTGACGCGTTCCTCCTGGGCAGGGCAGCGGGGGTTGGCGGCGACGACGCCCAGGCCGGCGGCCACGGTCCCGAGGGCGAGGATCACGTTCCCCGTCGCGTGGCCCTGAACCCCAAGCCAGTACCCACCGGCCACGAACGCCAGGCCCCCGAGGATGAGCCCGGCCCGCGCCGTGCGACACGAGACGAGCTCCCGCTGGGCCCGGCCCATCGCCTTCCGCCACTCGGCCTCGGTCAGCCGCGGCACCAGGGTCGGATCCGTGCTGAACTCGACCCGGGCGACGTCGGAGAGGAGGAAAGTGACCTTCAGGCCACCGGCGGCGCACCACGCGACTGCGTCCGCCGTCACCCCGCAGAGCTCCCCGGCAATCTTCTGCCCACTCTTGAGGTAGAGGGTATCCGCCCACGCCGAGACACCCACCAGGACGAGCAAAGCCCCGATCCACCACCGTCGTGTCATCGCAGAACCTCCCTCGGAATCCTCCACGCCCCTTTATAGGGCCGCCCGCCCCGCGGGGCCGAGGCCGGCGGACCCGCCCGCGGAGCCCGTCTGTCCCCTCTACCCCCGCCGGGCGGCCCCCCGGAGGGCCCGCCGCCCCCGCCAGAAGTACTCCGCACCCGAGACCACGGCCAGGGCCACCGCGAGGTAGAGGAACGCCTCCTTGAGCTCCCGGCCCCACGGCCCCAGGCCAAAGTACCGCGTGGAGAGGATGAAGAGCACAAGCCCGATGTGGGAGAGGGTCTTGAGCTTCCCAAGGACGCTGGCGTAGATCGAGATCCCTTCCGCCATCGCCACCACCCGAAGGCCCGTGACGAGGAACTCCCGGGCGAGGATGACGACGACCGGCCACGCCCGGAGCTCCCCGAGCTCGACAAACGAGACAAACGCGGCGGTGATGAGGAGCTTGTCGGCAATGGGGTCGGCGAATCCTCCAAACGGGGTCTCCTGGCGGAGGGCCCGGGCCACGTAGCCGTCCGCCGCGTCGGACAGGGCCGCCAGAGCGAAGAGGGCGAGGGCGAGGACCTTGAAGATCGCCCCTTCGGCGTAGAGGAAGACCATGAAAAGCGGGGTGGCGAGGATCCGGGCGAGGGTGATCTGGTTGGGGATCGTCACGGGGGGACCGTAGCGCGGGGCCCAGTTCTTGTCAATCCCAGTCCTCACCGCTAGGATGGGGGCTGCAAGGAGGAGATGTGCGCACGAATTCCGATCGGCTGGTCATGCTCTCGGTGATGGGGGAGATCACGCACCCCGCGATGCGCGGCTACCGGATCAGCCACGACGGGCAGCCCCTCGTCCTCCCCGGGGTGGGGGGGATCACGTACAACGTGCGGGTGGGGGATCCGGCCGTGGGCTGGGCCGCCGACCACGTCGAGCCCGGGGTCTCGATCCGCAACCTGGCCAAGGACCGGGAGGACCTCCCGCCCCCCAACCACGGCCTCAACTTCCTCGCCTGCGTCGGAAACGAGGCCACGGTCCTCACGGGGGACGCCAAGGGGGCCAAGGGCGTCGTGACGGGAAAGCACGGGGGAATTGAACACGTGCTCGTGGACTTCCCGCCCGAGACCCTGGAGAAGCTCCAGATCGGGGACAAGGTGGGGATCAAGGCGTTTGGGACGGGCCTGAGCCTCCTCGATCACCCCGCGGTGCGGGTGATGAACCTCGACCCGCGGATCCTGCCCCGGATGCCCGTGCGCGAGGAGAAGGGGGCCCTCGTGGTGGGGGTGACCCACGTCGTCCCCGCGGCCCTGATGGGCTCGGGGCTGGGGGCCGACACGTGCTACCGGGGGGACTACGACATCCAGCTCTTTGACGAGAAAACGGTGGAGGAGTACGGCCTTTCGGACCTGCGCCTGGGGGACCTGGTCGCGATCCTCGACACCGAGCACGCCTACGGACGGGTGTACAAGACGGGGGCGATCTCGATCGGGATCGTGGTCCACTCCGACTGCGTGGTGAGCGGGCACGGGCCGGGGGTGACGACCCTGTTCACAAGCTCCACCGGCAAAGCGCTTCGCTACGAGATCGCCCCGGGGGCCAACCTCGCCCAATTCCTCGGGCTTCGGATCATGCCAGACTAGAGCCGTCCTTGGATCCCGACCGCCGGGGAAGCACGGGAAACCGCGGGAGACATCAAAAAAGGCCCAAGCTGAGACACGCTACCTTGAGTAACCCGAACATTTTGCCTACACACCAGTTCCGCGTGCATGTGCTCGCTCTATCATTACATACTAGCCCAACAAAGGCCATCTGCAGCAGCAAGACACGCCTGGTGCTACGTTGGAGAAGAGATGACGAAACCGGACCTGCCAGGCGATATACTTCACGATAGGAGGTGATCAACCTAATGAGGAAGTACGTCAGGCTCGGCGATCTTGTTGTCCCGCCGAAAACGCTGCAGCTGATCTCTCCCCAAAGCTCGGGGATCGTGGTGTTCTCCGGCGCCGTTCTCCAGGGCGAACCAAGCGAGTGGCTTCAGCAGTTACAGCAAATGGAAGGATCTACGGTTCGCCTCCAATGGCGGGATGGCCCCAGAGAACGTTCAGACATCGTGCGTGTAGAACAAGTGCGCGTTGAGGAGAAGACCAGGGACGGTGCTTTGATCACGCACTACAGCTGCCGGGTCCAAATCGTAGGATAGACAAAATAAGTTGCACTATGCCGAGCTAAATGAAAGTGTTCCCTTTTTCTGCTCCAGTCATTTCAAACCAACAAGCCAGTCCTGGCCTCGCCTCGAGCCCTCGCCTTTCCTGATTCCTCCCTGCATTGTCCCACACCTTCTCCCCCAGTCCCCCCAGGCACTACACCCTCGCGATGCCCAACCCACAGGAGGAGCAGGCAAGCTCCCCGTAGAACCTGGCGCGGAGAAGGGTTAGCCTTCACCGTTGTGCATAAAAACAAGACTCCAAGGCGAAGGCTCCTCGTAACCGGGCTGTTTGAGCCCGCGGCGTTGGCCGTCGTCCGCCGCCTCGGCCGGGACGGCTGGCACGTCACCGCCGCCGACGGCCACCGGATGGCCTACGGGCTCTTCTCCCGCTACGTCGCCCGCCGGGTGAAGATCCCCTCGCTTCGCCTTAACCCCAAGGGCTACGTCCAGGCCCTCCTCCGGGAGCTCGCCGCGGGGGGCTACGACGTCTACTTCCCCACCTTCGAGGAGGTCATCCCCCTAAGCCGCGTTCGGGACGAAATCCTTCGCCACGCCGCGACGGTCCTCCCCACCCCCGAGGAGGTGGACACCTTCCACGACAAGGCCCGGCTCGGGGAGCTCGCCCAGCGGGCGGGGGTAAGGTACCCCGCGACGTGGGCCCCCCGCCCCGGGGAGGAGGTGGAGGACCTCCGCCGCACCCTCGACGGCCCGGCCGTGGTCAAGCTCCGCCGGGGATCGGGCTCAGCCGGAATGCGAAAGGTGACGGACCCCGCGGACCTCCCCCGGGTCTACGCCGAGGTCGTCCGGGCGTACAACCTGAGACCGCCGCTCCTCCCCCTCGTCCAGAAGTGGGTCGACGGGCCCACGGTCTGCTCGCTCGAACTGGCGCAATCGGGAAATGTCGTCGGCCAGATCCTCGTCCGCGGGATCCGGACGATGCCCCGGGACGCGGGAACCACCGTCCTCCGGGAGTGCATCCGGCACCCGGCGGCGGAGGAGGCGTCCCGGAAGCTCATCGGGGCCCTGGGGTACACGGGGTTCGTCGGGTTCGACTACGTGGTCGACCGGGTCACCGGCGAGCCCTACGTCGTGGACGCCAATCCCCGGCCGACTCCGGCCCTGAACCTCGCCCAGCTCGGGGGCTGCGACCTTGTCGGGGCCTGGGTCCGGATCGCCCAAGGGAAAAGCGTCCAGCCTCTTCCCCCCTGCCCGGAGGGCCTGCGGACCCGGGTCCACTTCGGGGACTGGGCGTGGCTCGCCGAGAGCCTCGTCCGGGGGCTCCGGCACCCCCGGGAGGAGGCCCGCCTTCGTCGGGGCTGGTGGCGGGACCGGAGGACCCCCGACGACGTCTGGGACCGGCGCGACCCCCTCCCGGCCCTTGTCCTGTGGGCCTACATCCTGACCCACGCCCCCCGCCTCCTCCTCACCTCCTACGACGCGACGGAACTCTTTATGTTCCACAACCGGTACGTGGACCGGGAGGGCTAGAGGTCGCGGATGTCGAGGTAGAGGGGCGGGGCGGGCCTCCGCCCCCCCAGGTCCCGGATCACGGTCCGGTAGCGAAGGGTCTCCTTGAGGAGAAGCGGGGGGAGCCGGACCAGGGGATCCCCGGCGCTCCGGAAGAGGGCAAGGAGGTCCACCCCTTCGGTCCGGGCCCGGTGGGAAAGGTCCCCGAGGAGCCGGCGGAGGAGCCAGGGCCCGGCCCGGCCCTCGACCCAGACGTCGAAGAGGTGCCAGAACCGCAGCGCCTGTCCGGGAACCGGGACCCGGGGGATGGGGAGAACCCGGGCGAGGGGGTTCAGGAGAAGCCCCAGGAGCCGGTACTCCAAGGGCAAGACGAGGACCCGCTGCTGGAAAACGCTGGAGCAGTCCCACACGCTCACCTGGGCAAAGCTCCTCCCGCGCTTGAGGCGAAAGACGCCCCGGAGGTACCCCAGCTCCGCCCCTTGGGCGTAGACCTCCGGGAGGGACAGGGGCCGGAGATCTCGGGGCCCAAGGGCCTCGGCGAGGGCGGAAACCGCGGATTTTGGGTCAGGAAGAGAGGAAAGCCGGACCGGTCCCGGCCGGGTGGGGAGGGTGAGGACCTCGAACTCGCCCGCGACCCAACCCCCTCCCTTGGCGAACACGCGCAGGGCGTCGACGTTGTCCCCCTTGACGTGGCCGTAGAGGAAGGGCGCTCCCATTCCCCGCGCCTCCTCCTCCACCGCAGTCCAAAGCTCCCACAGCCCCCGCTTCATGCTCCGCCGGTAGGAGGGATCGGAGCGGAGGTCGTAGACGTAGACGACCCGGACGGGCTCGCCCCCAACGAACACCTCCTTGGGGGCAAAGGCGAGGACCCCCACCGCGCCGTTCCCCTCTTCGGCGAGGAGGACCCGCGCCCCGGGGAGGAGGGCCGACCGGTAGAAAAACGTCGCCCGCTCCACGGCGAGGCGGGAGCGGGTCCCCTGGGGGCTCGCCGCCTCCAGCCGCCGGAGCGCGGGCTCATCGGCCGGGGTCGCGTCGCGGATCCGAACCATGACCGATCAGTATACCCGTGCGCCTCCGCCGCCCGGGTACACTGCCCCCATGGCGTCGGAGAATCGGTGGGGAACCTTCCTCCGCCGGCAGAGCCGGTTCGTGGTCGAGGTGGAACTTGACGGCCAGCCCATCCTTGCCCACCTCCCCAACCCCGGGCGGCTCGAGGAGGTGCTGGAACCGGGGCGAAGGATCCTCGTTCGTCCCGCGCCGCCGGGCCGGCGGACGGCATGGACCGCCGTGGGGGCCGCGCTCGACCGGTTCCTCGTCTCCCTCGACGCCACGCTCCCCAACCGGGCGTTCCCCGCCTTTCTGGAGGAGGGCGTGGTCCCCGAGCTCCGCGGGTTCCGGATCCTGGCCCGGGAGCCGCGCCTGGGGCAGGGCAGGGCGGACTTCCTCCTCGTCCGGGGCGGGCGGCGCCTGTGGGTGGAGGTGAAGTCGGTGACCCTGGTTGTCGACGGGGTGGCCCTGTTCCCCGACGCCCCCACGGTCCGCGGGCGGCGGCACGTGGAGAAGCTCGCGGCTCTAGCCCGTCGGGGAGGAGAAGCCGTGATCCTGTTCGTCGTTCAGCGGCCCGACGCGAGCCGGTTCGGCCCCCACGCCGGGATCGACCCCGCGTTCGCCCGGGCGTTCCTGGAGGCCCTCGCGGCCGGGGTGGCCGCCCGGGCCGTGGTGTGCCGCTTCGACGGGGAGGAGCTCAGTCCCCTTTCCCTTCTTGGGCCTGAGGACCTGGTGCTCCCCGAAGCCGCTCCGCGCATGGGATGCACATCCGCCGGCCCCCCACTTCCCGCAGCCGGGTCTCCATCACCGGCTCCCCGCACGCCGCACAGGGGACGCTCAACCGGACCCGGGCCAGGGGCGGAGGCTCGACGGCAACCTCCCGCAGGCTGAACACCTCCGCCGCCGGAGCGGTGAGGATCCAGCGGATGCAGTCCTCCCGCAGCCCCGGGGGCGCGCCCCGGAGGTGGGCGAGGACCCGCACCGCCCGGCCCGTCCGGCGGGAGAAGAACGTGTACACGGACTTCCCCCCAGTCCCGGAAGAGGAGGTTCCCTTGCCCGAACGTGCATCCCGCGAGGTCCTGGACCGCGTCCACCCCGCAGGCGTCGTTCTCCGCGATCGCCACGAGCTCCTCGTCCTCGGCCCGCTCGACCCCGAGGGCCGCCAGGGCGGCGAGGGTCATCCGGTAGCCGATCGCGAGCCCGGGGCAGCTGTGGCCGTGGAACCAGACCACCGCATCGTAGGGGGGCCGGTCCATCATCCCCACCCCCGGAGCTCGATCCAGGACCGGCTTGCCCGGAGCGCCTCCGGATCCTTCACCTCCACCACCCCGAGAGGAACCGCGCGAAGGGTGGAGAGGAGCTCGTCCCAGGGGAGATCTCCCGCCCCAAGGGGGAGGTGTTCATCGGCCTCGCCCCGGTTCCCGTGGAGGTGGACGACCCGGAGGTGGGGGAGGAGCGGAGGGAGAAGGCGGAGGAGCTCCGCCCCGTGGGAGATCCAGGCGTGGCCGAGGTCGAGGGTCCCGGAAAGCCCAAGCCCGGCCAGGACCTCCCGGAACCGGCCGAGGTCCCAAAGGTAGGCGTGGGGGTGGCGGGGGTCGTTCTCGAGGGAGAGCTCCACCCCGAGGGCTTGGGCCCTCGCCTGCAGCCGGCGGACCGCCTCCCAGGCCGCGTCCCAGGGGGGATCGTGGGGGGCCCCGGCGAGGGGCTTGTAGCCGATGTGGAACGTCGCGGTCCGGGCCCCGAGCGCCGCGGCCAGGCCCAGGGTGCGGGCCACCTCCCGCTCGGCGAGAACCCGGGCCCCGGGGAGGGGGGAGAGAAGGTTCACGTCGGCCACGGGGACGTGGAGGGAGAGCTCGGCTCGAAAGCCCCGGACCCGGCGGATCAGACCGGCGGTCCACGCCCCCGGGTCCCACGGGGGATCGCAGAGGAACTCCACTCCCTCAAACCCAAGCGCCAACGCGCGCTCGAGCGCCGCGTCCGGCGGCGCGGGGTGGAACGCGAGGGACGAGGCGAGGAGCTTCATGACCGCCGGGCGACGAGGAAAAACACCGACGTCCGCCCCGGGGGGAGGGCCTCGTACAACCGGCCGAAGGCCAACGCCAGGGCGTCCATGTGGGGAGCGAGGGCCGGAAGCAGCCCCGCCTCGTGAAGACCGAGGAAGAACTCCCGCGCCAGCCGCCCCGGGTTCCCAAAGGCCCGCACCCCCTGAAACCCGGCCGCCTCAACCAGCGCCACGGTCTCCTCCGGGGAGCGGTGGCAGAGCTCGAAGAAGCGGGCGGAGAGGAGGCTCCCTCGGGCCCCCTCGAGGACGGAGATCCCGAGGACGGGGTCGTCGGGGAGGACGGGCCGGAGGCCCGGCTCCCCCTCCCCCCGAACGAAGCTCGGAACCGGGGGGACCGCGGCGGCGGCCTTCCGGAGGGCCCCGTCGGCCCGGAACCGGAGCTCGTACTCCGCCTCCCGAAGCGGGGAGCGCGAGCGGTGGACGAGGCGGTAGACGGCCGTGGTTCCCTCAAGGTAGAGCTCCGCCCGCTCCTCCACCGGGTCCCGGAGCTCGGCCCCAAGGTCCTCGAACGTGGCAGCAAGCCTCCCGCCCGCGACGAGCACCCGCCGGGCCTCCCGCAGGGCCGCGGGGGGATCGGCGCACTGCTCGAACGCCGTCCCGGCCACGACCCCGTCGAAGCTCCCGTCGGGAAACGGGAGCGCCTCGGCCGGGGCGCAGACCACCTCGACGTTGGAAAGCCCAAGCCTTCGCGCGTTCTCCCGGGCGAGGGCGGCCCGGCGGGGGGAGGGATCCAGGGCCACCACCTCCACCCCGTGGCGGGCGAGGGGGAGCCCGGGCCAGCCGTCCCCGGTCCCCACGTCGAGAACCCGCTCCGCCCCCCCCAGGGCGGCGAGAAACGCCCCGATCAGGGCCCCGTCCACCCAGTCGAACGGCCTCCGGGGATCCGCCGGCCGGTGGACGCCGGGGAGCTCCTCCGCCGCCTGGCGGGCCATCCGCTCGTAGCGGAGCTCAGCCGAACTGGCCGGCGCGAGGGGGACGTTCTTGCGGATCCAGCCCTCGATCGTCACCGCTGGGCGAGGACAGCGTCCAGAAGCCAGACGAGGACCCGCCCGTTGTCCGAGGCGGTGAAGAGAAGGTTCCCATCGGGGGAGAACCCGACCGCGGCCACCACCGCCCCGTGACCCCCAAGGACGGCGAGACAGACCCCGGTCTCGGCGTCCCACAGCCGGGCCGTCTCGTCGAGCGACCCCGAGAGGAGGAACCGGCCGTCGGGGGAGGCGGCGACCGTGATCGCGCAGCTCTCGTGCCCCCAGAGCTCGTTGTGGTAGAGGAACCCCACCGCGGTGTCCCACACCCGGAGGACCTTCCCCCACCCGACGACGAGGAAGTACCCGTCCGGGGTGAACGCGACGTCCCACGCCTTCCCGGGCAGGGACCGGAGCTCGGTCCACGTGCGGGTATCCCAGAGGACCGCCCGGTCGTGGCCGGCCGTGGCGGCGAGCGCCCCGTCGGGGGAGACCTCCACGGACCGAACCTGGACCGTGTGCGGGGTCTTCACCCACCGGGGGGCTGCCGCCCCAAGCTCCCACAGGGAAAGGGACCCGTCGCTTCCCCCGATCAGGAGCTCGCCCGGGGAGACGAAGGCGAACCCCAGGACCCGGCCGAACGGTCCGCGGACGGTCCCCACGAGTTCCCGCGAGGGGAGGGTCCACACCCGGACCTCGTTCAGGGCCCCGGCGGCGAGGAGGGCCCCGTCCCGGGAGAAGGCAAGCGCGGAGACGCTCGCCTCGGGGAAGGCCAGGGTCCCCGCCTCCTTCCAGTCACGGGTTCGATAGAGGACGACCCCGTAGTGGGTCCCCACCGCGAGGTACGCCCCGTCGGGGGAGAACGCCGCGGAGGAGAGCCACTTCAGTTCGAGCGTCGCCACGGGTGCGGCCGCCCCCACCACCCCAAGCACCACCAGAAGGCCGATCCAGGTCTTGTTCATCTCTCATCCTTTGATGCACGCAAGCGGCCTCACCTTGGCCACGAGGGCGTTCAGGCCCGCCCCCACCGCGGCCTCGACCACGAGGTCCACGTCCTTGTACGCCCCGGGGGCTTCTTCCGCCGCCCCGGCGTAGGAGTGGGCGCGGACGACGATCCCCTGCCGGGCGAGGCTCTGGACGAGCTCCTGGCCCCGCCACCGCCGCTTGGCCTTGGCCCGGGACATCGCCCGACCCGCCCCGTGGACCCCGGAGCCGAACACCTTCTCCATCCCGACCTCCGTCCCCCGGAGGATGTAGGAGGCCGTCCCCATCGTCCCCCCCACGAAGATCGGGTGCCCCACCCTCCGGTACCGCTCGGGGTTCTCCGGCCTCCCGGGGCCGAACGCGCGGGTGGAGCCCTTGCGGTGGACGAGGAGCCGCCTCTCCTCCCCGTCCACGCGGTGGCGCTCGAACTTCACGTTGTTGTGCCCGACGTCGTACAGGGTCCGGATCTTCCCCGGGGGAAGGGAGAACAGGGGGGCGAGGGCCTCCCGGACGAGGTGGGCGATCACCTGGCGGTTGGCGAACGCGCAGTTGATCCCGGCGAACACCGCTCCAAGGTACTTTTGGCCTTCGGGGGAGCGGATCGGGGCGCAGACGAGCTCCCGCTCCCGGATCGGGATCCCGTACTTGCGGCTGGCGCGCTCGAGTTCGGGAAGGGCGTCCTGGCCGATCTGGTGCCCCAGGCCCCGCGAACCGCAGTGGATCGCAATCAGGATCTGGTCCTTCTCGATCCCGTAGGCCCGGGCGGCCTCGGGGTCCCCGATCTCCTCCACGTACTGGACCTCGAGGTAGTGGTTCCCCGAGCCCAGGGTCCCGATCTGGCGGAACTCCCGCTCCTTGGCCTTGAGGGAGACGGCTCCCGGGTCAGCTCCCTCCATTTCCCCGTTCTCCTCGATGTACTCGAGGTCCTCGGGGAGGCCGTAGCCCCGCTCGAGGGCGAACCGAGCCCCCTTGGCGAGCACCTCGTCTACCCCCTGGAGGGTGAGGCGGATCTTCCCCTCCGAGCCCAGGCCGGCCGGGACGTGGGCGAACAGGGCGTCGGCGACCTCCTCCTTCCGGGGCTCGACGTCGCCCCGGGTGAGGGGGGTGGCGAGGACCCGCACCCCGCAGTTGATGTCGAACCCCACGCCGCCCATGGCCACCACCCCGTCCTCGGGGTCGAACGCCCCCACCCCCCCGATGGGAAACCCGTAGCCGGGGTGGACGTCGGGCATGGCAATCGAGGCCTTGACGATCCCCGGGAGGCAGGCCACGTTCCGAACCTGGGTGAGGGCGTTCCAGTCGTGGCCTCCGCCCCCCTCGCCTTCCCCTTCTGCCTCTCCCGAAAGCAGAGGCCCCAGGAGGGCCTCGGAGACGAAGATCCACCCCGGGACCCGCATCTCCCCGGTCTTGGGGAGCTCCCACGCGTACTCGCCGATCCGCCGCAGGTTTTCCGCTTCCATGGTTCCTCCTAGAGGTCGACCACGCACTGGGCGATCCACCCGCCGCCCCGCTGCTCGACCCGAACCCCGGCGTAGGTGGCCGCCTTCACCTCGACCCCGAGCCGGTGCCGACCGGGATCGATCCCCTCCCCCCACGCCCGGCCGGAAAGGTGGAGGCGGCCGTCCCGCTCCGCGATCCGCACCGCAAACCGGGAGAAGAGCATCCCCCGCACGTCGCGCTCCCGCAAGAGCTCCCCCAGCCACGCCACGAGAAGCTCCTCGAGGCTATCGGCCTGGACCTCCACCGGGACTTCGGTTTCGGGGCGGACGGAGTCGAGGTCGGCCATCAGGGAGAACATCCCCAGGGCCGCCTCGGCGAACGCCTCCTCCACCGTCGGCCCGATCCCCCGGACCCCGGCGTCGGCGGTGTGGTCGAGGATCTCGTAGGGCACGCTCACCTCCGGAACGGCCACCGGGCAAGGGGGGTGTACCGCGGGCCTTCAGGCCGGAGCTCGGACTCCATCAGGGTCAGGGCATCCAGCCCCACGGGCAAGGGGGTGAGAGCCGTCGTCCCAAGAAGGGAGGCGAGGTCCCCGGGGATCCGGAGCCGGGCCAGGGTCACGTGGGGATGGGCGGTTTTTTCCTCGGGGGGCAACCCCAACCTCTGCACCCCCTCCTCAAGCCGGGCGGCCAAGGCGACAAAGGGGGCGGCATCGCCCGCGGTTCCCGCCCACAGGACCCGGGCCCGGGAGGGGCTCGGAAACGCCCCCAAGCGATCGAGGACGAGCTCAAACGGCGCGGCCTCCCCCGCCGCCGCCTCTCCCAGCTTCTGGAGCCCGGGGAGGAGGTCCTCCCCCACCTCGCCGAGGAAGCGGAGGGTCAGGTGGAGGTTTTCTTCCTCGACCCACTTCGCCCCCCGGACCCGGGGCCGAAGCCGGGCGGCCAGCCGGGCGAGCTCGGCGCGAACCGGGGGGGGAAGCTCAACGCAGAAGAACAGCCGCATGACCGCGGGATTATAGCCGCGCCGTTTCCCTCCACCGTAGACCTGACCTGGAACCTCGCCTTCCCCGCAGGGCGGGAGACGTCACGGGCCGCGCCGCGCGACGAGGGCCACCGCCCAGGCCCCGATCCCCTCCCCCCGACCGAGGGCCCCCATCCCCTCGGGGGTCGTCGCCTTCACCGACACCACCGAGGCCTCCACCCCGAGTGCCCCCGCGATCTTCTCCCGCATCGCCGGAACGTACGGGGCGATCTTCGGCCGCTCGGCCACCACCACCCCGTCCACCTGAAGGGGGGCGTAGCCGGCTTCGATGAGGACCGCCCTTGTCCGGCGGAGAAGCTCGAGGGACGAGATCCCGGCGTAGGCGGGGTCCCCCACCGGGAAGTGGACCCCGATGTCCCCCAAAGCGGCCGCCCCGAGGAGCGCATCGCAGATCGCGTGGAGGAGGACGTCGGCGTCGGAGTGGCCAGCGAGCCCCGGCCTGGAGGGGATCTCCACCCCCCCAAGGACGAGCTTCCGCCCGGGGGCGAACCGGTGGAAGTCAATGCCGATCCCTACTCGGACGTCCATAGCGTTCCCAGGGCGTCCTCCACCACCGCCCGGGCGACCGCCGGGGAAAACCCCCGCCGGAGGAGGAACGCCGCGGCCCGCCGGGCGGCGACGTCTGGGGGAAGACCCCGCCACAGGGGAAGGCGCGGCTCCAGGGCCCGCCGGGCGAGGGCTCCCTCGGAGAGCTCCGGAAGCGCCGCCTGGGCCACCTCCTCGGCGAGGGCCGCGCCCACCCCCTTCTCCCGGAGCTCCCGGGCGAGGAGGGAGCGGGAACAGGGGCGGGAGAGGAGTCGGTCCTCGGCGTAGAGCCGGGCGAACAGGCGGTCGTCGAGGATCCCCGCGTCCTGGGCCCAGGAAACCGCCCGCTCGACTACTTCGGCCGAAAAGCCCTTCCCGAGAAGCCGCGTCCGGGCTTCCCCCACGGTCCGGGGGCGGAGGGCGACGAGCCGGGCGAGGTACGCCCGGGCCGCCTCCTCATCCCGCGTCACGGGCCTGGGGGAGGGGGAGGCCCGCCTTCTTCCGGATCTCCAGCGCGATCTTGTCCGTGAGGTCGGGGTTGTCGTGGAGGAACTGGGCCGCTTGGGCCAGACCCTGCCCAAGCCGGACGTCCCCGTAGGAGTACCAGGACCCCGAGCGGGTAATCACCCCAAGGTCCACCCCGCAGTTGATGACGTCCCGCTCCCGGACGATCCCCTGGCCGTAGATCACGTCGAAGCTCGCCTCCCGGAACGGGGCGGCGACCTTGTTCTTCACCACCCGGACGTGGGCCTTCATCCCCACCCGGTCGTCCCCCTCGGCGATCTTCCCCTCGGCCCAGATGTTCATCCGCACCGAGGCGTAGAACTTGAGGGCCCGGCCCCCAGAGGTCGTCGTCCCCGGGCCCCAGGGGCCGGCCTGGATCGTGGACCGGATCTGGTTCACGAAGATGGCGACGGTTTTGGATTGGGAGATCGCCGCGGCGAGCTTCCGCATCGCCTGGCTCATCAGCCGGGCCTGGAGCCCAACCTGGGCGTCCCCCATCTGGCCCTGGAGCTCGGCCTCGGGGACGAGGGCGGCCACGGAGTCCACGGTGATCACGTCCACCGCCCCGGAGCGGACGAGGTGCTCCATGATCTCCAGGGCCTGCTCCCCCGAGGTGGGCTGGGAGAGGAGGAGGTGGTCGAGGTCGACCCCGATCGCCCGGGTGTAGTTGGGGTCGAGGGCGTGCTCGGCGTCGATGAACGCGGCGGTCCCCCCGAGCTTCTGGGCCTCGGCCATGATGTGGAGGGCGAGCGTCGTCTTCCCCGACGCCTCGGGGCCGAAGATCTCGATCATCCTCCCCCGGGGAACGCCCCCCACCCCGAGGGCGATGTCCAGGGCGAGGGACCCGGTGGGGATGACCTCGACCCCCGTGGTGTCGGGCTTCTCCCCAAGCCACATGATCGCGCCCTCGCCGTAGGACTTCTGGATCTGCTTCAAGACGCTATCGAGCACTTCCCGTTTGCCCATGGACCGCCTCCGGGGGTATCGTAATGGCCGTTACCGTCGGGGGCAAGGGGGAGGCGTGGGGAAGCGCACGACGTGGAGGGAGAAGGACCCGGTGGTGCTCGTCACCGGGGCCTCGTCGGGGATCGGCCGCACGTGCGCCGATCTCCTCTCCCGAAGCGGGTTTACGGTGTATGGGGGGAGCCGGACGGCCCCGTCCGAGCCCCCTTCGGGCTGGACCTGGCTCCCCCTGGACGTCCGGGACGAGGCCTCGGTCCGGGGAGCCGTAGACCGGATCCTCGAGGAGGCCGGGCGGATCGACGTCGTCGTGAACAACGCCGGCTACGGGATCGCCGGGCCCGTGGAGGAGACCCCGCTCCCCGAGGCCCTGGACCTTTTTCAGACGAACTTCTTTGGGGCGCTGCGGGTCTGCCAGGCCGTCCTCCCCCACTTCCGGGCCCGGGGAGCGGGGACGATCGTGAACATCTCCTCCCTCGGGGGCCGGATCCCGCTCCCCTACCAGGGCCTCTACAGCGCCTCGAAGTTCGCCCTGGGCGGCCTCACGGAGGCCCTGCGGATGGAGGTTGCTCCCCTGGGGATCCGGGTCGTCCTCGTCGAACCTGGGGACGTGCGGACCCCGTTCCCCGCCCACCGCCGGCGCGTGGAACGGGTTGCTAAAGCGTACCAGGAACCGCTCGCCCGGGCCCTCGCCCAGGCCGAGCGGGACGAGCGGGAAGGGGTTCCCCCCGAGGCGGTGGCCCGCCTCGTCCTCCGGATCCTCCGCCACCCCCGGCCGAAACGCCGGTACACCGTGGGGCCCCTTCCCCAGCGCGCCGCCGCCCGCCTCCAGGACCTCCTCCCCGGACGCCTCGTGGAATGGGGTATCATGCGCCACTACCGCGTGGGGTGACGATGGACATCCTCGAGAAGTGCCACCGATTCCTGAACGACCCGGGGTTTGCCCAACGGCTGGGCTACCCGATGAGCCCCCGGGCTGCCGAGGCCCAGGGCCTGTACCCCTACTTCCTCCCCTTGGAGGCGTCCGAGGGGACGACCGCCGTGGTGGGGGGCCGCCGGGTGATCATGATCGGCTCGAACAACTACCTTGGGCTCACCACCGATCCCCGGGTCCGGGCCGCGGCCGCCCGGGCCCTGGAGAAGTACGGCACAAGCTGCACCGGCTCCCGGTTCCTCAACGGGACGCTGGAGCTCCACTTGGAGCTCGAGGAGAGCCTTGCCCGGTACCTGGGGAAGGAACGGGCCCTCGTCTTCGCCACGGGGTACCAGGCCAACGTGGGGGCGATCGCGGCCCTGGTGGGGCGGGGGGACGTGGTGATCTGTGACAAAGAGGATCACGCGAGCATCTTCGACGGGTGCCGGCTGTCCTTCGGGGACCTCCGCCGGTTCCGCCACGGGGACGTGGCCGACCTCGATCGGGTGCTTGGCTCCTGCCCGTCTGGGGCGGGCAAGCTCGTGGTCGTGGACGGGGTGTTCAGCATGGGGGGGGACATCGCCCCCCTCCCCGAGATCGTCGAATGTTGCCGCCGCCACGGAGCGCGGCTCATGGTCGACGATGCCCACGGGATCGGGGTCACGGGCGGCGGCCGGGGCACCGCCGCCCACTATAGCCTCACCGAGGAGGTCGACCTCATCATGGGGACGTTCAGCAAGTCCCTCGCCTCGGTGGGAGGGTTCATCGCCGGCGACGAGGCGGTGGTCCACTGGATCCAGCACCGGGCGAGGTCCCTCATCTTCAGCGCGAGCCTTCCCCCGGCGAGCACCGCCGCGGCCCTCGCTGCGCTAGAGATCCTCGAGCAGGAACCGGAGCGGGTCGAGCGGGTCAACGCGATCGGAGAGCGGATGCGGACGCTGTACCGGCGGCTGGGGTTCGACACCGGCCCGAGCCAAACCCCGATCGTCCCGATCGTGGTGGGGGACGGGTTGCGCACCCTGACCCTGTGGAAGAGCCTCCTCGAGGCGGGGGTGTACACGAACGTGGCCCTGCCCCCGGCGGTCCCCGAGGGGAAGTGCCTCCTCCGCACGAGCTACATGGCCACCCACACCGAGGAGGAGCTGGGGGTGGTGGAGCGGGCCTTCGCCCACGTCGCCGCGCTCGCAACAGGAGGAAACGGATGAGCGACGCAACCCGGTACCTCGACCGGCCCTGGACAGCCCACTACGCCACGGGAGTCCCAGCCCGGGTGGAGATCCCCACCGAGCCCGCCTGGACCGTGCTTGAACGGGCGGCGGAGCGGTTCCCCCGCCGCACGGCCCTCCACTTCTACGGGCGGAACCTGTCCTACCGCGAGCTCCGGGAGGAAGTTGACGCGTTTGCCGCCGGCCTCGCCGGGCTGGGCCTGCGCCGGGGGGACCGGGTCGCCCTGTACCTCGTCAACAGCCCCCAGTTCGCGATCGCCTACTTCGGGACCCTCAAGGCCGGGGGAACCGTGGTCCCGGTGAGCCCGGTCTACTCCAGTTCCGAGCTCGCCTTCCAGCTCCGGGACAGCGGGGCCACGTACATCGTGTGCCAGGACGTGCTCTACGAAAACGTCGAGCGGGCCGGGGTCGCGCTCCAGGGGACGGTGGTCACCGGGGCCCACGAGTACCTCCCCGCGCTCAAAGGGGCCCTGGCCAAGAAGGCCCCGCTCCCCACCGGCCCGGGGATCCACCCGTGGGGGAAGCTCCTCCGGGAGGGCGGGCGCTTCTCCCCCGGGGACGTGGACCCCGCGGCGGACCTCGCCGTCCTCCCCTACACCGGGGGGACCTCGGCTCAGCCCAAGGGGGTGAAGCTCACCCACCGCCACCTCCTGGCCTGCGCCTCCCAGCTCCGGGCGTTCTTCCCCCTCCTCTCCGACGGGGGGGAGGCCGTCGCCGCCGCCCTCCCCCTCTACCACATCTACGGTCAAGTGGCAATCCTCCTCATGGGGATCACCCTGGGGGCGACGATCGTCCTCTTCTCCTCGTTGGACCTCGGGCAGATCCTGTCCACGATGGACCGCCAAGGGGTGACGGTGTTCTACGGGATCCCGGCCCTGTACGAGGTCCTCCGCGCCCACGCCAAAACGAGCTGGGTGGACTGGAAGCGGATGAAGCTCGTGATCAGCGGCGCCGACGCCTTGCCGGAGGCCACGGCCACGGGCTGGGAAGCCCGAACGGGGAAGGCGATCCTCGAGGGGTTTGGGATGACGGAGACGACCGGGGTGAGCCACGTCAACCCCGCGCATCGGATCAAGCGGGGTTCCTTTGGGATCCCCCTCCCCAACGTGGCGGCGATGGTCGTGGACCCCGAGGGGACGGCCCCCGTCCCGGTGGGGGAGGTGGGGGAGCTCCTCCTTTCAGGCCCCAACATCACCGCGGGTTACTGGCGGCGGGACGAGGAGAACCAGCGGGGGTTCGTGGACCTCGGGGGCACGCGCTGGCTCCGGACCGGGGACCTCGTGCGGATGGACGAGGAGGGGTACTTCCACTACTACGCCCGGACGAAGGACCTCATCAAGTACCGGGGGTTCTCCGTGTTCCTCCGGGAGATCGAGGAGGTCCTCCTCTCCCACCCGATGGTCAAGGCGGCGGGGGTGGTGGGGGTGAAGGACCCCAAAGTGGGCGAGTACCCGATGGCGTACGTCGTCCTCAAGCCCGAGGCGCGGGGGCGGGTCACGGAGGCCGAGATCCGCGACTACCTCCAGGAGCGGCTGGCACCGTACAAGGTCCCCCGGGCGGTGGAGTTCCGGTCCGAGCTCCCCAAGACCGACGTGGGGAAGGTGTCCCGCCGGGACCTCCGCGAGGAGCTGGAGGCGCGGTGAGGGACCACTTCTTCGCCGTCGCGGACCTTTCCAAGCGGTTTGGGGGCCTGGAGGCCGTCCGGGGGGTGAGCTTCGCCGTCGACCCCCAGGAGATCGTGGGCCTGATCGGCCCAAACGGGGCGGGGAAGACCACGGTGGTCCGGATGATCATGGGGCTTCTCCGGCCCGACCGGGGGAAGGTCCTGTGGAAGGGGCGGGACATCACCGCCCTTCCCACCTGGAAACGGGTGGAACTGGGGATCACCGGGACGTTCCAAAACAGCCGCCCGATGCGGCGGCTCCCCCTCATCGCCAACGTGATGGTCGGCCTCCACAGCCCCCGGGTCCGCCGCAAGGGGGAGTGGGTGAAAACGGCGGAGGCGCGGGCCCTCGATGCCCTGGAGTTCGTGGGGATCTCTGACCTCGCCTTCACCCCTGCCGGGGCGATCTCCCAAGGGGACCTCAAGCGGCTGGAGATCGCCCGGGCCATCGCCACCGAGCCGGAGCTTCTGATCCTGGACGAGCCGTTTGCCGGGCTCACCCAAGCGGAAACGCGGCTCCTGGCAAATTCCATTGCCCGTCTGCAGAAGGGGGGGCGGTTCGGCCGCCTCCACAGCGAGGGCTGCGCCGTGCTCATCGTGGACCACAAGCTCCCTGAACTCATGCGGATCGCGGACCGCATCGTCGTCCTCAACTTCGGGGAGGTCATCGCCGACGGGGCCCCCGACGTCGTGGCCAAGGACCCCAAGGTGGTCGAGGCCTACCTCGGCCGGGTGGGGACGTCGCTGCGGGAGGGGTTCTAAGTGCGCCAGGCGATCCAGGCCCACGAGCTCTCCGTTGCCTACGGCAAGGCCCTCCTCCTCCACGACGTGGGGATTGAGGTTCGGGAGGGGGAGCTCGTGACCGTGGTCGGCCCCAACGGGGCCGGGAAGACGACGCTTCTTCGGGCTCTGGCGGGGCTCGTGCGCTGGGACCAGCGGACACGGCCCCACGAGGAGGTGCACCTCTCGGGCCGGGTGTGGTTCTTCGAGGAGCGGATCGACGAACTTCTCCCCCACGAGATCGCCGCCCGGGGGCTCATCCTGTGCCCCGAGCGGCGGCGGCCGTTCCGGGAGATGACGGTCCGGGAGAACCTCCTCGCCGGAGCGTACCTCCTCCGGAGCCGGCGGGAGGTGGCGGAACGCCTCTCCGACGCCTACCGCCTGTTCCCCCTCCTCCGGGACCGGGCCCACCAGCGGGCGGGGACGCTCTCGGGGGGCGAGCAGCAGATGCTGGCCATCGCCCGGGCCCTCATGGGGGGGCCCAAGCTCCTCCTCATCGACGAGCCCTCCACCGGGCTCGCCCCTTTGGTGAAGGAGCCTCTGTTTGCTCGGATCCGCGAGGTCAAGGAGCTGGGGGTGTCCGTCCTCCTCGTGGAGCAGGACGCAGCCATCGCCCTTTCGCTCGCCGACTGGGGGTACGTCCTCTCCCAGGGGCGGGTCGTGGCCGAGGGCCCCCCGGAGAACCTCCTTGGAGACGAGGTCGTCCGGAGGTCGTACCTAGGGCTGTAGGGAGGCCCCGCAGGCCCGGCACACCCTCCGGAACCGGGCGTTCCGCACCCGGCAGCCCGGACACGCCCGCTCGATCGCGTCCCGAACCCAGATTGCCACCCCCTGGGGCATAAAGCGGAGGATGAGGAGGATGAGGAGGGCGAAGAGGAGCATCCGGTACTTGGGGACCGCGGTCTGGAGGAGGTCGAGGACCGGGTAGAGGACGAACGCCCCGGCCACCGGCCCGTAAATCGTGCCCGCCCCGCCGAAGATCGTCCAAATCACCGGCTGGAAGGACATGAACAGGTCGAGGTTGCTTGGGCCGGCGATGCGGGTGAAGTGGGCGTAGAGGGCCCCCGCCGCCCCGGCGGTGAGGCCCGACAGGGCGAACGCCAGGAGTTTGTACCGAACGGCGTCGATCCCCGAGGCCCGCACCGCCACCTCGTCCTCCCGGATGGCGTGGAAGATGAGCCCAAGCCGCGAGCTGCCGACCTTCCACAGGGCCGCGATCAGGGCCGCGGCCACCCCCACGATGAGGTAGTACTCCCCGACCCGGGACGGGGCGAGGCGGGAGATCCGCCAGATCCCCCCTTCCCCCCCGGAGAAACCCGGGAACATGAACACCAACCCCAGGAGCATGAGGGGGAAGGCGAGGGTGGCGAGGGCGAGGTAGTGCCGGCGGAGGCGAAGACACGGGATCCCCACGAGGAGCCCCGCGCCCGTGGCCACCACCGCCCCGGCGGGCACGGTGGCGTAGGGGGGGAGCCGAAGGTGGGCGCTCAGCAGGGCGGCCGTGTACGCCCCCACCCCGAAGAACAGCGCGTGCCCAAGGCTCACCTGCCCCGTGTACCCGGAGAGGAGGTCCCAGCTTGCCGCGTAGAGGGAGAACAAGGCCGTCAGGATCACCAAACGCAGAACGTAGGGATCCTGAGTGATCAGGGGAAGAAAACCCAGCGCCAGCGCGAAGGCCAACACCACGGCCCGGCTGGGGAGGACGAACACCTCGTTTCGGAGGTAGCGGAGGAAGTACCGGAAGTAGAACACCCTACCGCTCCTCGGGGATCCCCGCCCCGAACAGCCCCTCGGGGCGGAAGAGGAACACGCCGACCATGATGAGGAGGGCCACCGCGGTCCGGAGGTAGGACCCGCCGGGGACGAGGAACACGACCAGGACCTCGGCGAAGGCGAGGATCACCGCCCCGATCACGCTCCCCTTGAGGCTCCCCAGGCCCCCCAGGACCACCGCGGCGAGAACGATCACGAGGGGGTGGCTCCACATCTTCGGCTCCACGGGGAAGAGGGGGGCCACGGCCAACCCCGCCAGGGCCGCAAGGAGGAACCCCAGGGCCATCACGACCGCCGTCACCCGGTTCACGTTCATCCCCATGAGGTTTGCCACCTCCCGGTCTTGGGCGCAGGCGCGGATCGCCAGCCCCAGCCGGGTCCGGGAAAGGAGGAACCACACCCCCACCAGGCTGACCACCGCCAGCCCCAGGGCCGCCGCCTCCTGGTGCCCGACCCGGACCCCGGCGATGGAGGTGTAGCCCGGAAAGGCAGGGGGAACGTAGAGGAGGTCCGCGGTGAACAGCACATGGCAGACTTCCTGGAGGAGGACGGCGAGGGCGAGGGTGGAGAGGAGCACCGTGGCCTCAAGCTCCCGCACCGGTTCCACGAACAGCTTGTAGAGGGCAAGACCGATTCCCGCCACGGCGAGCACGGCCAGGGGGGCGGCGAGGGGGAGGCCCAGGCCTCCGCCCGCGAGGGCGAAGAGGGCGTAGGCGGCGAGCATGTAGAACGCGGTGTGGGCGAGGTTGAGGATCCGGCCGACTCCAAACACGAGGCCGAACCCCAGGGCGAGCATGGCGTACACCCCGCTCCGCACCATGCCGTTGACGAGAATATCCGCGATCATGAAGGGGGCCGGGCCCCGGAGGGCCCGGCCCGCGGATCTACTTCCCCTTCCAGTGGGCGACGACCCACGGCGGGATCTGGTAGGGGACCGTGCCGGCGAACCCCACGACGTAGTTGGGGCGGCCCGCGTCCGGCCGCCACTCCCGCGGCCAGAACGCCTTGGGCGCCCCGTCCTGCCACTGGACCCCCAGGCCGGTGAGGTGCTCCGGACCCCACAGGGGATCGTGGGTCTTGTCGAACACGATCCGGCCGATGGTCCCGACGTAGTCGGTGGCCTCGAGGGCGGCAATCACGGCGTCGGTCCCGAGGGAGCCGGCGCGGCGGATCGCATCGACCAGGATGTAGATCGCGTCGTAGGTCCCGGCGGTGTAGAGGAGAGTTCCCCAAACCGGGCCCGGTAGGCGTCGATGAACGGGACGGTCTTCGGGGTCACCGCCACCCCGTCGGCGTAGATCCCCACGGTGGCCGCGTACGCCCCGTACCCCCCGGTGGCCTCCAGCCACCCCTGGGACTGGGCCTCGACGTTGATCCCCACCGCGGCCACGGGGATCTGGAGCCGGCCCCAGTCCCGGCCGAACACCACCCCCACCGGACCCGAAAGGACGGTGAACACGATGTGGGCCCCGGCCCGCTCGATCGCCGTGAGCTCCGCCGTCAGGCTCGTGGCCAGGGGGGAGGGCCGCCAGGTCCCAACGTGCTTCCCTCCCAACCCCCCCACCGCCAGCGGCGCGTTCACCTGGAGGGTGAGGAAGGTCACGATCGGGCTCGCCCACTCCGCCTGCTCCGCCAGCACCGCCACCTTGGGCTCGGCGATCCCCAGCTCCCGGCGGAAGAGGTCCATCACCTCCCGGAGCTGGATGAACGAGGCCTGGGCGAGGTAGGTGGACCGGGCCGGGGTCACCCGGAACAGGTACTTGTACCGGCCGTAGTTTTTGTCGACGCGGCCCTCGAGAAGCTTGTTCTCCGCC
>JAOACA010000001.1:38551-58371 GCA_026418075.1 Candidatus Bipolaricaulota bacterium
GCCCTCCGTCAACCGCGGCCGAGAACCCGCGCGTAGAGGGCGAGGTACTCCCGGGCCGGGCCGTCCCAGGAGTGGTCCTCGGCCATCCCCCGGCGGACAAGCCTCTCCCAGGCCGCCCGGTCCTCCCGCCACAGGCGCACCGCCCGGGCGAGGGCCTCCAGGAACGCCTCCGGGGTGTAAGAGTCAAACACGAACCCGTTTCCCGTGTCCCCCACCGGGTCGTAGTCGACCACGGTGTCCCGCAGTCCCCCGGTGGCGTGGACGACCGGCACGGTCCCGTAGCGGAGGGAGTAGAGCTGGTTGAGCCCGCAGGGCTCAAACCGCGACGGCATGAGGAAGAGGTCCGCCCCTCCTTCGATCCAGTGGGCGATGCACTCCGAGAACTGGACAAGCGCCCGCACCCGACCTGGGTAGCGCCGCTCCGCCCCGCGAAGGAACTCCTCGTAGGGACGGTCCCCCTGCCCCAGCACGACGAGCTGGATCCCAAGGGCCATCATCCGCTCGAAGGCGGCCTGGACGAGGTCGAGGCCCTTCTGCTCCACCAGCCGGGCCACGAACCCCGCGAGGGGGACGTCCTCCACCTGGAGCCCGAGCGCCTCCTGAAGCCGCCGCTTGTTCTCCGCCTTCTCCTTGAGGCTGTGGGCCCCGTAGGGCTTCCAGAGGTGGGGGTCCCGGGCCGGGTCCCACACCTCGGTGTCGATCCCGTTGAGGATCCCGATGAACGCCTCCCCCCGGGCGCGGAGCTCCCCCTCGAGGCCGCCCGCGTCGAGAAGGGACTCGCGGGCGTAGCTCGGGGACACGGTGGTGACCTCGTCCGCCGCCCGGATCCCCCCGGCGAGGAGGTTGATCCCCTCCCCGTGGCGGACGAGCTCCCCCTCCTCAGGGGTGAGCCCCAGGGCTTCCCCCCGCTCCCAGGAGAGCTCGCCTTGATAGGCGAAGTTGTGGACCGTCAGCACAGAGCGGATCGGGGAGCCGCGGGTCCGGAGGAGGACGGGGACGAGGGCGGTGTGCCAGTCGTGGACGTGGACGAGGTCCGGGCTCCAGCCCACGACCCCCGGGAGCTCCACGGCCGCCCGGGAGAGGAACACGAACCGCTCGGGCTCATCCGGGTACCCGGTCCCTCCCTCCCCGTAGATCCCGGGGCGGTCGAAGTAGGGGTCGTGGCCGAGGAAGTAGACGGGCACGGCCCCGCCAAGGAGCGGCCCTGCAAACACCGTGCAAACCCGCTCTTCCCTCCCCACCCGGACCGCGTACTCCCCCACCGGGGCCCCCGCGGGGACCCCGCGGTACTTGGGGAGGGCGATCCGGACGTCCAGCCCCAGGCGGGCAAGGGCCCGGGGGAGGCCGGAGATCACGTCGCCCAGGCCCCCCACCTTGGCGAAGGGGGCAAGCTCGGCCGCGACGAAGAGAACCCGCATCGTGGGTAGTTTACAAGGGGAGACGGCCCCGGAGGGCCGCCTCCTCCCTCCCCGCGCGCCTCCTGTTCCTCAGGACCCCGGGGAGATCCGCACCGTGAACCGCCACACCCCAAGGAGGTTCGACCGCGGGTCCCCGCCCACGTACACCGGGACCTCGAGGTCGTAGGAGGTGAGCGTCCAGGGGGGAGCGAGGGTGAGGGTGTGCTCCCCCACGTCGGTGGTGGGCTCATCCCCCTCCTTGGCCCGGAGGGTGAGGGAGAGCTTGCGCGCCTCGCCGGTGTAGAGGACCGCCGGGAGCTCCTCCCGGCTCACCCGCTTCTCCACCCCGTTCAGGGCGTAGGTGAACGTCCACCGCCCCCCCGTCCCCTCAACGAGGGAGATCGCGGCCAGGGTGATGCGGTACGTCGCGGCGGGGGAGGGGGGCACGGACGGCGTCACCGGCTCCGGCGCCGGCGCAGGGGCCGGCTGAGGAGCAGGGGCCGCGCCCGTCCCCCCTGCCTCAAAAGGGGGCCGCCCCCCCGCCTGGGTCTCCGTCTCCGGGGCCGAGTCGTCCTTCCACAGGATCGCCGTCTGGACCCCCTCCCGGTTCCCGTAGAGGTCGATCGCGTAGTACTCGATCTTGTACGGCCCCTCGGGGCCAGGGATCGTGAACGGCTCGACGTACGCCTTCCAGTCCCCACCCTCGATCCGGTAGAAGATGTTGGAGAGCCCCGAGGCGTCGTCGGCCCGGAGCTCGATCTTCGTCTTGGACGTGATCCAGAGCTTCCCGTCCGGGGCGTAGTAGTGGGGGTCGCCGGCCACGATCCGCGTCACAGGCGGCTCGATGTCGAGGTAGATCACGAGCTGTTTTGTGCGCTCGCGGTTCCCGAGCTTGTCCACCGCGTAGTACTCCATCCGCACCATCGCCTGGCTGGGGAGGGGGAACGGGTCCTTGTAGGTGAGCCACGCCCCCTCATCGAGGCGGTAGAAGATCTTGTCCACCCCGACCCCCACGTCCCGGGCCACGAGCCGGACGAGGCTCCCCGGGGCGAGGGCGACGATCCCCCGCTCCCCAAGCTTCGCGAGCTCCAGCGTGCTCAGGCGGCTGGCGCCCTTGGGGAGCTCCACCGGGGCCTTCAGGAGGGGGTAGAGGTCCGGGACGAGCTCGTAGGGGGTGTCCCCGATCCCGTCCCCGTTCTTGTCCTGGCCACGGTAGTCGCCCCAGAAGTTCCCCCGGCCGTCCTTGTACCACTGGTTGGGCCCGGTCTCCTGCCGGGCAGGGAACCCGCAGTGGACGATCGAGTTCCCGTAGATCGTGTTCCCCGTGGACGCCGGCCCGAGCACGATCCCCTGGTCGCAGTACCCGATCGCGGTCGCGGTGATCACCACGCCGGAGGTCACAAGGAGGTGGATCCCCACCCGGCCCCCGTAGACGGCGGTCTTCTCGATCCGCCCGTTGCGGACGTTGCTGAAGAAGATCCCCGCCTTCTCCAGGGGGTAGCGGATCTGGCAGTCCCGGATCACGAAGTGGGCCCGGGTTCCATCGATGTAGATCCCGTAGTCGTGGCCTCGGGTGTCGATGATCCAACCCTCGATCACGTACGGGTCCTCGGGGGTACCCTTCCCCTTGAGGACCCCGTTCTCCCAAGTGAACTGGGCATCGCCGTGGATGTAGATCGGCCCCCGGGCGACCCACCCCTGCCCCAGGGCGGAAAGCCCGGCCAGGGCCAGCACGGTCCACAACAGAATCGCCTTGCGCATGATCTCCCTCCTTCGGGATGGACGCACTACGGGAGATGGTACCAGGGGGAGCGCGTCCTGTCTGTGATCGGCGCCACGCTCCCGGGCGGTCTAGCCCAAGGTGGGCTTCCCGAGGAGGTCAGCAAGGAGGGGCGGAAGGACCACCGTCCCGTCCTCCCGCTGGTTCTGCTCGAGGATCGCGGCGAACAGGCGGGAGGTGGCGAGGGCCGAGCCGTTCAGGGTGTGGACGAACCGGAGCTTCCCCCCATCGGCCGGCCGGTAGCGGATGTTCCCCCGCCGGGCCTGGTAGTCCTCGCAGTTCGAGCAGGAGGAGACCTCGTAGTACCGATCCTGCCCGGGGAGCCAGACCTCGACGTCGATCGTCTTCGCCGCCTGCTGAGCGAGGTCCCCAGCCGGGAGGAGCGTCACCCGGTAGTGGAGCCCGAGCCGCTGGAGGACCGCCTCCGCCTGGCGGACGATCTCCTCCAGGGCCGCGTACGAGGTCTCGGGGGTCGTGTACTGGAAGATCTCCACCTTGTTGAACTGGTGGACGCGGATCAGGCCCCGCTGCTCCTCCCCGTACGTCCCCGCCTCGCGGCGGAAGCAGGGGGTGTAGGCCACGTACTTCCGGGGAAGGTCCTCCTCTTCGAGGACCTCGTCCCGGTGGAGGTTCACGAGGAGGGCCTCCGCGGTGGGGTTGAGGAACAGCCCGTCCTCGGGGCAGGCGTAGACCTCGGAGGCGAACTTGGGGAACTGGCCCGAGGTCACGAACGACGCCCGGTTGGCGAGGATCGGGGGGAGGACCGGGGTGTACCCGTGCTCCCGGACGTGGAGCTCCATCATCCAGTGGAGGAGGGCGAACTCCAGGCGCGCCCCGTCCCCGGTGTACATCGGGAACCGCGCCCCCGTCACCTTGGCCGCCCGCTCAAGATCGAGAAGCCCCAGGCTCTGAGCAAGCGCCACGTGATGCTGGGGCGGGAACGGAAAGGCGGGCTTCTCCCCAAACGTCCGGAGGACGACCTTCTCCTCCTTCGTCCCGTCGGGGACGGAGTCGTGGGGGACGTTGGGGAGGGCGAGGAGGGCGGCTTCGAGCTCGGCCTCGACCTTCTGGAGCCGGTCCTCGACCTCCTTCCGCTCCGCGGCGACCCCCTTCATCGCCTCCCGGAGGGCGTCCCGCTCCGCGGCCTTCCCCTCGCGGGCGAGGCGGGCCATCGCCTCCGAGGCCTCGTTCTGCCGCCGGCGGAGGTCGTCGGCCCGGGACGAGAGCCGTCTCCGCTCCTCGTCGAGCGCAAGCACCGGCCCAAGATCGATCGAGGGTTCCCGGCGCCGCAGCCGAGCCTGGAACCCATCCGGATCGCTCCGCAGAAGCCGGAGATCGAGCACGGCGGGGCAGTATAAGCCTGCCTTCTCCCCCTGTCCACGGCCGTGAGCGGGGGACAAGCTTTCGGTTAGGATTGGGCCCGATGAAGGCCCTCATCTTCTCCAAGGCCCTGTACTCGACGTGGGTCTACTACGCCCCGGACCGGATCCTGTTCGACTGCGGGGAGGGGGTGAGCACGATCCTCGAAAACCGGGTGTTTGCCATCAAGCACGTGTTCCTCTCCCACGGCCACGCCGACCACATCTCGGGGCTCATGGGCCTCATCAACATCCGCAACAACGCGATGGGCGACCACGAGAAGGAGCTCCGGGTGCACTACCCGGCTGGAAGCCCGTTCGTCTCCGAGCTCATCCGGTACTTCGCCCGGACGAACCGGAACCTCCAGTACGAGTTGGAGTGGATCCCCCTCCAGGCCGGGGACCGGGTGACCCTCCTCGAGGGCCGGATGCCCCGGTACATCGAGGCGTTCGGGACGGTCCACGCCCGGGGGGAGCCGTCGCTGGGGTACAACGTGTGCGAGGTCCGGCGGCGGCTGCGGGCCCCCTACCGCGACCTCCCCCAAGAAGAGATCGTGGCCCTCGTCCGGGCGGGCAAAAAGGACGAGATCTCCGAGGAGTACACCCAGCTCCTCTTCTCCTACGGGGGGGATTCCGTGCCCCTGGACCCCGCCGCCGTCCGGGGGACGGAGGTCCTCCTCCACGAGGCGACGTTCCTTGCCGACGAGGATCGAAAGGAGTACAAACACGCCACCGTCTGGGAGGCGATCGAGGTCGCCCAGAAGGCGGGGGTGGAGAAGGAGCTCATCATCTTCCATCTCTCCAGCCGCTACCGGGGGGACCTCGACGGCCTCGCCCGCGAGATCGAAGAAAAAGGCCTCCCGTTCAAGGTGAGGCTCATCCCCCCGGGGGAACTGGTGGAAATCGAGTAGAGGAGGAAGGATGGCCCGCAAGTACATCCGTCTCGTGACCGAGGTCCCTGGCCCGAAGTCGAAGGCGGTTCAGTTCAAGAAGGAGCGGTACGTGGCCCGGCCGCTTTCTCCCTTGGCCCCGTTCTACGCCGCGCGGGCCGAGGGGTGCATCGTGGAGGACCTGGACGGAAACCGCTTTCTAGACTTCTCCGGCGGGTGGGGGGTGATGAACGTCGGCCACAACCACCCGAAGGTGCTCGCGGCGGTCAAGGCCCAGGCCGAGGCCTACCTCCACACCGACTTCACCGCCGTCCCCTACGATCCCTACGTTGAACTCGCCGCCCGCCTGGCGGAACTGGCTCCGGGCCCGACGCCCAAGAAGTGCGCATTCTTCAACTCCGGGGCCGAGGCGGTGGAGAACGCGGTCAAGATCGCCCGGGCGGCCACGGGCCGAAAGGCCGTCCTCGTCTTCGACAACGCCTTCCACGGTCGGACGCTCCTTACGATGACGATGACCCACAAGGCCGTCCCCTACAAGGCGGGGTTTGGCCCCTACGCCCCAGACGTCCACCGGCTGCCCTACCCCTACCCCTACCGGTACCCGATCCCGATGGCGGCGATCGAGCGGCGGATGCTGTCCCTCGTGGATCCCCGGGAAGTGGCCTGCGCCGTGGTGGAGCCGGTGATCGGGGAGGGGGGGTTCATCGTCCCCCCGCCGGAGTTCCTCCCGTTCCTCCGGGAGCTCGCCGACCGGTACGGGTTCCTCCTCGTGGCCGACGAGGTCCAGTGCGGGGTGGGCCGGACCGGGCGGTTCTTCGCCTGCGAGCACTTCGACGTGGAGCCCGATCTCATCTGCGTCGCCAAGTCCATCGCCGGGGGGCTGCCGCTCTCGGGGGTGATCGGGAAGGCGGAGGTGATGGACGCGCCCGTCCTCGGGGGGATCGGGTCCACCTACGGGGGGAACCCTGTGGCCTGCGCCGCCGCCCTGGCCGTCCTCGACGTGATCAAGGAGGAGGGTCTGCTGGCCCGGGCGGTGCGGATCGGGGAGATCCTGATGCGGGAGCTTCGGGCCCTGGAGCGGACCTACCCCGCGATCGGCGACGTGCGGGGGCTCGGGGCCATGGTGGGGATCGAGCTCGTCCGGGACCGGAAGAGCCGCGAGCCGGACCCCGAGACGACCAAGAGGGTACAGCTGGAGTCCCTCAAGCGGGGGGTCATCTTCCCCACCGCCGGGGTGTACGGGAACGTGGTCCGGTTCCTCGTCCCCCTCGTGACGCCGGAGGACGCCCTCCTCGAGGGCCTGTCCGTCCTCGGGGAGGCGTTCGCCGCGGCGACGAAGGCGTAACGTGCCCCGGTCCACAAGGCACCGCGAGACGCTCGCCCTGTTGTTCAGCATCAGCCTCGCCCTCGGGGGAGTGCTCGGCTGGGCCACCTGCGCCCCTCCCTCGCCGGAGCGCGTGCCCGGGGGGTGGACGGTGGTCTTCTGGATCCCCTCGGAATCGGCCCCCGACCGGGGGATCGTCGTGCGGCTCACCTACCCCGACCGGCCGCGGCACGAGGAGGGTGCCGCCGCGGTCGTCGAGGTCCCCGGGGCGGATACACCGGGCTCCGTCGAGCTTCCCGTGCGCCCCGCGCCCGACCCATACGCCTCCCAAGGCCTCGTTCACGTCCAGTTTGCGTTCCCCGGGGGAGGAAGGCCGCCCCTCGCCTCGGGGGGGACCTACGACCACCGGGGCCTGGGATCCCTGCGCGCGCTGCGGGACGTGGTCCGCTTCCTCCGCGGGGAGATCCGCACCACGGGCGGGTGCGGGGTGACGGATCTCGTCCCCTACCCGATCGCCCAGGTCGGGCTGGTCGGGCTCTCCAACGGCGGGAACACGGCCGTGGTCGCCCTCGGGCTTCTGGGGGGAGGAGATGGACGTGGACTGGTACGTGGGCTGGGAGAACCCGGCCGGGGTCCCGTTCACAACCGTGGACCTCGGCGGCCGGGAGGACCCGAACCCCGCCTACGTCCCCGGCTCGTGCCGCCTCACCGCGGAGGGCGTCCAGTGTACGGTGGATGACACCCAGCTCCGCTGGGACGCCACAGCCCGGTCCGGGGGAGCCGGTCCCCGCGGGGGGCCCGCCTTCGGGGTCCTCTACCACGACCTCAACCGAAACGGGCGCTACGACTCCGGGGACTACGCCCTGGGGGCCTACACCGGGACGTTCGGGGGCCGCGAGAAGCGGGTCTACTCCCTGGCCGCGTTGGAAGCGGCCGTCGCCCGGGGTCTCCTCGACCCGTGGCCCTCGGACGTGGCCACGGTCGAGGAGGCCCGCGCGTTCTGGGCGATCCGGGACATGAGCCGGCACTACCAGGCAGCCCTCGCCGCGAACCCCGACCTCCGGGTGGTCGTCATCGGCTCGGCCCAGGACCACGTCCAGAACACCCCGGACTACCCCCACCTTGTCCTCCAGTACGGGGGCTGGCTCGAGGCCGGGGTCCGGTGGATCCGGCTCAACCCCGATTCCGCGTACGTCCTGGCCCTCGCCCCAGGCGTCGGGGGAGCCCCGGACAACGACGCGAACGTCCCCGTCACCTACGGGAACGTCCGGGAGCTCCTCGCCCCGGAGTCCGTCCCCGACCCCCTCCTCCAGCTCGCCGCCGCCCTCGAGCTCTCCGACCGCTGGACCTGGGAGCGGTGGGAGGCCAACCTGAGCACGGTCCTTGGGCGAAGGTGAAGGGCTCCTCTTACCCCACAGGACATCCTGTCGGCGAGGCCTTCCCCGGTGCGCAACCGAGGTTTGGAGATAAGCCCCCAGGGATGGAGACCCCAAAGGCTAGGGTCCACGCGCCGGTCCTCGTCGACGAGGTCGTGGGCCTTCTCGACCCCCGGCCAGGGAAGCTGTTCCTCGACGCCACAGTCGGAACGGGCGGGCACGCGGAGGCCCTCCTCGCCCGGGGAGCGCAGGTGGTGGGGGTCGACCAGGACCCCCAGGCCCTCGCCCTGGCCCAGGACCGGCTCGCCCCGTTTGGGGAACAGGCAACCCTCGTCCGGGGGAACTTCCGCGACCTCCCGACGCTCCTTGCCCCGCTCCGTCTTCCTCCCTTGGACGGCATCCTGTTCGACCTCGGGGTCTCCTCCCTCCAGCTTGCCTCCCCCGAGCGGGGGTTCTCCTTCTCCGCCGACGGCCCCCTGGACATGCGAATGGACCCCGACGCCCCCACCACCGCCGCGGACCTCGTGAACCACCTCCCGGAGCGGGAGCTCGCCCGGATCCTCCTCGAGTACGGGGAGGAGCGGTACGCCCGCCGGATCGCCCGGGCGATCGTCCGCGCCCGGCCCCTCCGGACGACCGAGGAGCTCGCCGCCCTCGTCGCCCGCCTCTATCCCCCGGGACGGCACCGGATCCACCCCGCCACGCGGACGTTCCAGGCCCTGCGGATCGCGGTGAACGACGAGCTGGCGGCTCTCGAGGAGGCCCTCCCGGGCTCCCGCGCCCTCCTCCGCCCGGGCGGGGTCCTCGCCGTGATCGCGTTCCACTCCCTCGAGGACCGGATCGTGAAGCGGTTTCTCCGGGAGGAGTCCCTGGCCGGCCGACTTGAGGTCCTCACGAAGAAGCCTGTGGTGCCCACCGCGGAGGAGATCTCCCGCAATCCCCGGGCCCGGTCGGCGAAGCTCCGGGCGGGGCGGGTGCCCGAGGTCGGCTCCCCCTAGGTCGCCTGTCCCGGAGCGGGCGGAGCCCGGGCCGTACGCTCGTCACCGTGGACAGAAGGGGCTTCAGCCGGGGTTCCCTCGGATGGCGGGAGGCGGCGGCCGCCATTGCCGCCGGGGTCCTCCTCGCGGGCCTCGTCTTCCTCTACCTCTGGCTGGGAACGGTCCTGGCCGGGCTCCGGGCCGAGCGGGCCCGGCTCGTCCTCGCCCTGGAGGAGCTCGAGCGGACGCGGCTTGAGCTCGCCTACCAGGTGGACCGGGCGTACTCGCTGGAGGAGCTCGCCCTCCGGGCCGGGGCCCTGGGGATGGTGCCGTTCGATGAGAAGCGGACCCGGTACCTCGTCCTCGAAGGGGGAGGCCGTTAACCGGGCGGCCCTCCCGTTCCTTGTCTTGGCCCTCGGGGGCCTCGTCGTCGTCGGCCGCCTCGTCCAGCTCCAGGTCGTCGAGCACCGGCGGTGGTCCGCCCTCGCCCAGGCGATCCAGGAGGACCGGATCGAGGTCCCGGCCCGGCGGGGGACGATCTACGACCGGAACGGGGTCCCCCTCGTCTACGACGTCCCCGCCTACGAGATCGCCCTCGACAACACCCTGGTCACGAAGCCCGAGCTCCTCGTGGACCTTCTCGTCAAGGAGCTTGGCCTGAGCCGGGCCGAGGCCCGGGACAAGGTGTACCGGCAGGCGTACTTCACCTGGCTCGCCCGGGGGGTGGACTACGCGGTGGGGAAGAGGATCCAGGGGGAGGCGAAGGCCCAGGGGATCCGGGGCCTCCTCTTCTTCGACTCCTGGAAGCGGGCCTATCCCCAGGGGCCCCTCGCCCTGGCCGTCCTTGGGGTCGTGGGGGTGGACGGGCACGGGCTTGCGGGCCTTGAGCTCCTGTTCGACGAGAGGCTGGCCGGCCGGCCGCGGGTCGTCCGCCTCCTCCGGGGCCCGGGGGGCCAGGTCTACGACCTGTGGGAGGAGGATCCCGGCGCCGCGGGGAAGGACCTCCGCCTGACCCTCGATCACCGGATTCAGTGGGTGTGCGAGCGGGAGATCGCTCGGGGACTCGCCACCTACCCCGGAGCCGACCGCGGGTTCGCCCTCGTCATGGATCCCCGGACCGGGGAGGTCCTCGCCCTCGCCCACGGACCGGCCCCCGACCCCAACAAGCCCGATCCCAACCTCCTCATCCCCTGGTCGGTCACCCACGTGTTCGAGCCGGGGTCCACGTTCAAGGCCCTGGTCGGCCTCGCCGCCCTCGACCAGGGCCTCATCGCCCCCGACGAGGTGTTCTCCGGGGACTCCCCGATCCTCGTTGGCCGGACCCCGGTCAAAAACGCCCGCGGCAAGAGCTACGGCCCGATCACGTTCCGGAGGGCGATGGCCGAGAGCGTGAACACCGTCCTCGTCCAGGTCGCCCAACGGCTCGGGATCGAAAAGACTCATGCCTACCTCACCCGGATGGGGTTCGGCCAGAAGACGGGGATCGAGCTCCCCGGGGAGGTGGCGGGGATCGTCAACCCGAAAGAAAAGTGGACCGAGCTCGACCTCGCCGTCGCCTCGTTTGGCCAGGGGGTGGCGGTGACGGGAATCCAGCTCGGGGCGGCGTACGCGGCGATGGCCAACGGGGGAACCCTCCTCCGGCCCCACCTCCTCCCCGGCCCCCCCGAGCCCCGGGGACGGATCGCCTCCCCCGAGGCGTGCCGGACGATGCGGGAGATCCTCGGCTACACGGTGAACGTGGGGACGGGGACCCCGGCCGCGGTCAAGGGGTT
Organism: Candidatus Bipolaricaulota bacterium; assembly: GCA_026418075.1. GTDB lineage: Bacteria > Bipolaricaulota > Bipolaricaulia > Bipolaricaulales > Bipolaricaulaceae > Bipolaricaulis. Next base: position 49,426 of record JAOACA010000001.1, read on the forward strand.
CAACGTCGGGGGGAAGTCGGGGACCGCGGAGATGGCCGTTCCCGGTCGGGGCTACCTCCCCGACCACGTCACCACCGGGATGGCCGCGTTCTTCCCCTGGGAGGCCCCGGAGTACACCGTCCTCGTGATCTACCAGACCACGCGGAACCCCGAGTTCTGGAGCGGGACGACCGCGGTCCCGAGCGTGGGCCAGATCGTCCGGGGGATGGCGAATCTGGGGATCATCCGCCCCTACGAGCCGACGACGGCGCTGGGGCGGTCGGGGTAGGTCAAGTACAGCCGCCCCCGCCAGCCGTCGAGGGCCGCGGCCACCGTGTCCAGGGCCAGGGAGGGGGTGTTGTTCTCCTGGGAGAGGTGGGCGAGGAGGACCTCCCGGACCCCATCCCCCAGGAGGCGGATCGTCCGGCCGGCGTCCTCGTTGGCGAGGTGCCCCTCGGGGCCGAGGATCCGGAGCTTGAGGGGCCAGGGGTAGGGGCCGGCAAGGAGCTTTCCCACGTCGTGGTTCGCCTCGAGGACCACCGTCTCGCACCCCGCCAGCGCCGCCAGCACCTCGGCCGTCACCTGCCCAAGATCCGTGGCGATCCCGACCCTTACCCCATCGAATTCCAGCCTCAGCCCAACGGGTTCGGCCGCGTCGTGGGACGTGGGAAAGGGATGGATTCGTACCCCCGCCACCTCGATCCCCGGCTGGAGCACCGTCCCGGCCACGCCCAGGGCCCGGAGGGTCCCGGCGCTCGCGAAGACCTCCACCCCCCGGCGGAGGAGGGGCTCCAGGCCCCGGACGTGGTCGCTGTGCTCGTGGGTGAGGACGACAGCCCGGAGGCCCTTCACGCTGAAGCCCGCTTGGGCGGCCCGCGCCTGGAGCTCCCGCCAGGGGAGCCCGGCGTCCACGAGGAGGAGCCCCCCCGGCCCCTCGACGAGAAGGGCGTTCCCCGTGGACCCGCTCCCGAGGCTACAGACCCTCAACCCTGGGAGCGGCCGCGCAGGGCCTCGAGGAGCTCGATCGGAACGGGGAACACGATCGTGGTCGCGTTCTCGGTGGAGATCTCGGACAGGGTTTGGAGGTACCGGAGCTGGAGAGCCCCGGGGGCCTCGCGCATGATCGCCGCCGCCTCGCGGAGCTTCTCCGCCGCCTGGAGCTCCCCCTCGGCGTTGATGATCTTGCTCCGCCGCTCCCGCTCCGCCTCCGCCTGCCGGGCGATCGCCCGCTGCATCTCGGTCGGGATCTTGACGTCCTTGATCTCCACCGTGCTCACCTTGATCCCCCAGGGGTCGGTGTGCTCGTCGATGATCTGCTGGAGCTCCCGGTTGAGCTTCTCCCGCTCGGCGAGGATGTCGTCGAGCTCCACCCGGCCCAGGACAGACCGGAGCGTCGTCATCGAGATCTGCCGGGTCGCCTCGATGTAATCCAGGACCTCCACCACCGCTGCCTGGGGGTCCATCACCCGAAAGTAGACGACCGCGTTCACGTTCACGGGGACGTTGTCCCGGGTAATGACCTCTTGGGGCGGGACGTCCAGGGTGATCGTCCGGAGGTCGACCTTCACCATCTTGTCCACAAGCGGAATGATGAAGAAGAGCCCGGGTCCTTTGGCCCCGACCAGGCGCCCCAGCCGGAAGATCACTCCCCGCTCGTACTCCCGCACGACCCGAATCGCGCTGGAGAGGAACAGGACCACCAGCGCCGCTACGACCAACGCGGTTACCATGCGCGCCTCCTTTTGCCCGCGGCATGATAGGCGCCTACGATGGGGCTTGTCAAAGGAGGAAGCGGTGCGGGTACCCCTTGTGGCGGCGAACTGGAAGATGCACAAGACGGCCCGGGAGGCGCGGGCCTACCTGGAACGGCTCCTGGCCTTGGTCCCCCGGGAGCCGAAGGTGGAGCTCGCGGTACTTCCGTCGTTCCCCCTCCTCCCCGAGGCGGCGCGGGCCCTCCGGGGAAGCCCGGTGCGCCTCGGGGCCCAGAACGTCCACCCCGAGCCCGCGGGGGCCTACACGGGCGAGGTCTCGGTGTCCCAGCTTGCTGAACTGGGGGTCCGGTACGTCCTGTGCGGCCACTCCGAGCGGCGGAAGCTCTTCGGCGAGGACGATGGGTTCATCGGGCGGAAGGTCCGCGCGGTCGCCGGGGCAGGCCTGGCCCCGGTCCTGTGCGTGGGGGAGACCCTGGAGGAGCGGAAGGCCGGCCGGGCGTGGGAGGTCGTGGCGCGGCAACTTGCAGGAGGCCTGGCACACCTGGACGAACCCGGAGCGCTCGTGGTCGCCTACGAGCCGGTGTGGGCGATCGGAACCGGGGTCCCCGCCCACCCCGCGGATGCCCAGGAGATGGCCGCCCGGATCCGGGCCTGGCTCCGGGAGCGGTTCGGGCCTCCGGGCGAGGCGGTCCGGATCCAGTACGGGGGGTCCGTCAAGCCCGAGAACGCCCGGGAGTTCCTCCGTCTCCCCGACCTCGACGGGGCCCTCGTCGGAGGGGCGTCCCTGGACCCCGACGCGTTCTGGGCCATCGCCCAGGCCGCCGAGCGGTAAGGGACTACTTCGCCTTCCGGGGCTCGAGCTTGGGAACCTTCCCCGAGGCCACGAGCTCCCGCCCCCGCTCGGCGAGCTTGAACTTCTGGACCTTGCCAGAGGCCGTCATCGGGAACGGCTCCCCGATCACGATGTAGCGGGGGACCTTGAACGCGGCGATCTTCCGGGCGCAGAAGTCGACGATCTCCTGGGGGTCAAGGTTGTGGCCCTCCCGGGGGATGATGAACGCCATCCCCACCTCCCCCATCACCGGATCAGGAACCCCGACCACGGCCACGTTCTGGACCCCGGGGTGGGTAAAGAGGACCTCCTCCACCTCCGCCGGATAGACGTTGAACCCGCCCACGATGTACATGTCCTTCTTCCGGCCCACGATCCGGACGTACCCTTCCGCATCGAGGGTCGCGAGGTCCCCGGAGTAGAGCCAGCCCTCCTCGTCGATCGCCTGGCGGGTCGCCTCGGGGTTCTTCCAGTACCCGAGCATCACGTTGTACCCCCGGCAGGCGAGCTCCCCGGTCTGCCCAAGGGGCACGGTCTTCCCCGCGTCGTCCACGATCTTGACCTCGATGCCCGGAAGGGGTTTCCCCACCGTCTCCACGCGCTTGTCGATGGGGTCCTCGAACCGGGTCATCGTGATCACCGGCGAGGCCTCGGTGAGCCCGTAGCAGATGCACACGTTGCAGCGGAGCTCGTCCATCGTCCCCCGCATGACCTCCACCGGGCAGGGGGCCCCGGCCATGATCCCGGTGCGGAGGCTGGAGACGTCGTAGGGCTTTCCCGCGGCCTTGGCCTTCCGCTGCTCCTCAAGCTCCAGGACGAACATCGTGGGCACCCCGTAGAGCACGCTCACCTTGTGCTTCTCGATGAGCCTTAGGGCCTCGTCGGCCTTGAAGACCGGCATGGGGACGATCGCCGCCCCCCAGGTGACCGCCCCGAGGATCCCCATCACGCAGCCAAAGCAGTGGAAGAACGGGACCGCAAGGAGGAACACGTCCTTCTCGGTGATCTTCATGATCTCCGTGATCTGGCGGGCGTTCTCGGACATGTTCACGTGGGAGAGCATCGCCCCCTTGGGGTGGCCGGTGGTCCCGGAGGTGTAGAGGATGAACACGCACGAGCGGGGGTCGACCGCCTTCGCCCGCCGGGCGACCTCGGCCTGGGCAGCGGGGTCCTCCCCAAGCTTCAGGACCTCTTCGTAGGGCCGGAGGCCCGGGGCCTCGCCCCCCACGGTGATCGCCTCCCGGAGGAGGGGGAGTTTCGGGCGAATCTCCCCAAGCATCCCCGCGTAGTCGATCCCCAGGAACCCCTGGGCCACGAACACCCCCTTCGCCTCGGCGTTCCCGAGGATGTACTCCACCTCGTGGGTCCGGTAGCGGGTGTTCATCGGGACGACCACCGCCCCGACCTTGGCGATCGCAAAGTAGGCGGCGATCCACTCCGGGATGTTGGACATCCAGATCGCGACCTTGTCCCCGGGCTCGATCCCGAGCTTCACCAGGCCCGCGGCGAGGCGGTCCACCTCGGCGGCCAGGTCCCGGTAGGAGATCGTCCGCCCCTCGGAGAGGACGGCGGGGCGGGCGGGGAACTTCCGAGCGGTCTCGTCCAGCACTTGCGAAAGGGTGCGCATCCGTGTTCCTCCTCGGTGGCCCAAGTGTAGGCGGGGACCGGCTCCGGCGCCAGGGCTAGGGGAGCTGGCGGAGGAGGCCCTCGATCCGGGACCGGAGCTCCCGCAGGCGGGTCTCCTGGGACCGCAGCTCCTGAAGGCGGGACAGGGAGACCGCAGTCCCCTGCTGGGCTCGGATCTCCCGTTCCTTCCGCTGGACGATCGCCAGAGCCCGCTCGTAGTGGGCCCGGGCCTCGGGCCACAGGTACCGGAGCCGCGCCACCTCCCCGAGCTGGTAGTGGGCCCATTCGTAGTCCGGGTCGAGGGCCACGAGCTCCTTGAGCCGCCCCTCGGCCGCAACGAGCTCCCCGTCCACGATGTCGGCGATGGCCAGCCCATACCGGGCCTCGAGCGCAAGCCCCTGGGGAGGGACCGTGGCGAGTAGCTCCCCGAGAAGAGCCCGCGCCTCCCCCGTCTCCCGGAGGACGAGGTGGACCTGGGCGAGCTGGAGGTACAGGGTCTCCGGCCGGTAGCGGCTGAGGCAGGCGCGGAGGGTCCGCCGGGCCGCCTCGTACTCCCCGGCCTGGGCCTGGGCTACCCCAAGCCAGTACAGGCTCACCCGGGGGGAGAAGTCGAGCTCCACCGCCCGCGCAAACCGGGCCTTCGCCCCGGGGAGGTCCCCGTAGCCCAGGGCCACCTGGCCCGCCAGGAGGTGGGCATCGGCCACGATGTCCCGGACCGCGATCACGGAGACGACCACGGCGAAGAGGGAGATCCCGAGCGCCGCCCCTTTGAGCCCCCAACCCCGGAGGCGGAGGGCGAGGTCCCCCACCGGGCCGTAGCGGGGGGAGAGGGCGAGGGCGAGGAGGACGATGAACGCGAGGCTCGAGGCGGGGAGGTGGAACGGGAACGTGGGGACGGCGTGGACGAGGACGGCGAGGATCCCACCCCCAAGGAGGAGGAGTTCCAGCCGCCTTCCAGGGTCCTTCTGGCTCCCCAGGCGCCGGAGGCCGAGGTAGGCCAGGAGCCCGAGGCCACCGAGGACCACCAGGGCCCCCACCGTCCCCAGCTCGGAGGCGACCTGGACGTACTCGTTGTGGGCCTGGTCGGCCCGGGGGAAGGGAAACCGGTACCCCTCCCCCCGGGGCGAGGCGAGGAACGCGGGTTTGTAGGGAACGAAGTGGATCTTGTACCCGCCCAACCCGACCCCAAAGAGCGGCCGATCCCGCCACATCTCGTAGCCGACCCAGAGGTCCCAGGCGCGCACCGCCCCCGACTGCCGCTCCCACAGGGCCCGCACCCCGCGGAGGGGGGTCGTCACGGGGAGGAGGAGGACGACCGCGGCCACAACCAGGGCCGCGGTGGGGATCCACAGGAGCGGGCGACGGCGGAGGAGCCGGCCGAGCCCTGCCAGCCCACCCCCCCCTCCGAGAACGGCCAGGGCGCTCACGAGGCCAACCGGCCCAAGGACCGCCCCCAGGGCCGCGATCCCCACCGCCCCGGCCGCGGCCCACTTGGGCCACCCCCCAACCCGGGCGCCCCAGTAGCCCAGCCCGAAGGAAATGAACGCCAGCCCAACCGCAAGCCCCAGCCGAACCCCGATCTGGCCGGTGAGGAGCATCACCGCCAGGACAAACCCCACCCCGAGAACGGCCGGAACCCACGCCCACGGCCGCCGGAGACGAAAGAGGAGGATCCCCGACGGGAGGACAAGGTAGGAGAGGAAGCCCGCGACGAATTGCCGGTTCCCCATCGTGGCCACCAGGCGGTCCTCGGGGGCTCCAGGCACCCAGCCCAGCTGCTGGAAAAGAGCCAGGAGTGCCGTGGCAAACCCAGCAAGAAGGAGCGCCCCCAGAACCAAAACAACCTCCCGGTCCCCAAGCTCCGCGTTCAGAACGAGAAGAAAGATGAACCCGAAGTACAGGATGAGGGTCGCCGACTGGAGGACGACGGTGGCGGGGGTCTTCCCGGTGAGGGAGAGGAGGGCGGAAAGCAGGAGACCGGGGAGGACGGGGAAGAGCCAGGAGAGCTGAACCCGGACCTCCCGCCTGGGCAGGACCTCGGCGGCCCAGAGGACGAGGAGGAGGGACACAAAGACCAGGGTGTAGATCGACTTCGTGTACCCGTACTCCGTGTTCCAGGGGGTGAAGAAGAGGGGCATCGTGGCGAGGAAGAGGAGGAGGGCCCCGAACCGAATCCTCCCCACCCACGGCCGGGGTCGGGCGGGGGAGGCGCCCCTCCGCTGGCCCGCGGCCTTCCGCTTCGGCACGGGCGCAGTCTACCCGGAGCGGTCCCGCTCGGGCAAATCCGAAAAGGGGAAAAGCGCCCTCAGGAGCCCCACGGCGGGGAGGAGCGCCCCCCAAACCGCCGGCCGGGCAAGGAAGGCCCGGGCGAGGCGAGAGGGCGCGTCCACGTCCCCCGCCTCCGCGACAAGTTCCCGAAGGGCAGGGTGGCCCAGGGCCGCCACCAGGCGATCGAGCTCGGGTTCGGAAAGGCCAAGGAAGACCCGCCGGGCCCGGAGGCCAAAGGCGATCTCCGGCCCAAGCCCCCGCCGCCAGCGCCCCTCGTACTCGGGAAGGGCCCCCGGGCCGCGGGCGGCGAGCTCCCCCGCGATCCGGGCCGCGACCGCTCCGAAGAGAAGCCCGCCCCCGGTGAGGGGCTTCGTCTGCCCCGCGGCGTCGCCCACAAGAAGCACGCGGTCCCCCACCGTCCGCACGGGCGGCCCGACCGGGACGAGGCCCGCCTCGCGGCGGAGGACCCGGGCCCCGGGAAACCTTCGGCGAAGAAACCGGTCGAGGAAAACATCGGCCTCCCGCCCCGCCGTGGTCAGGAGCCCCACCCGGAGATCTCCCTCCCCCCCCGGAACAACCCACGCGAACCCGCCCGGGGCCACGGATCGCCCCACGTGGACCTCCACGGCATCCTCTTCCGAAGAGGACCCCCGAACCAAGGCCTGGACCCCCACGAGGGCCTCGCCAGGGGCGGGGAGGCCGGCCCAGCGCCGGACCGCGCTTCCGGGGCCGTCCGCCCCCACGAGGACCCCAAACCCCACCGGCCCCCGCGTCGTCCGGAGGACGCCGCGGTCCAGCCCCACCGCCGCCCCCGGGGCCCACACCTCGGCCCCCGCCTCTTGAGCCCGCTCCAGAAGCCACCGATCGAGACCCGTTCGGTCGAGGACGTACCCTCGCGGGGAGGGGGCGCGCACCTCCACCGCGGTCCCCCCCGGGCCGGAGATCCGCACCGCGGAGAGCTCCCGGAGGACGAGGGCCCGGGGGAGCCCCAGGAGCTCGAGGAGCCTGGGTCCGACGAGGCCCGTGCACCGCGGGGGTCGCCGCGGGGAGCGCTCCAGGACAAGGACCTTCGCCCCGGCCTGGGCTGCCGCATGGGCGGCCACCGCCCCAGCGGGGCCGCCCCCCACCACCACGACGTCGGAGTACCGCATCCTCCCTAGCCCCCCTCGAGGGAGGCCAAGGCGTCGGGAAGCTCGGTCAAGGTCGAGATCGTCCGGTCCGGGACGTGAAGGGGGGAGATCGGCTCCTGCCGGGCGTAGGGGCCCACGAGGACCCGCACCGTGCGGAGCCCGAGGAGCCTCGCGGGGAGGACGTCGTAGTCCAGCCGGTCCCCCACCATGACCGCCTCCTCCGGCCTCACCCCCAGGCCATCGAGAATCATCCGGAAAAACAGGGGCGAGGGTTTGACGACCCCCATCGCCTCCGAGACGTGGGGCCAGCGGAAGAGAGGGAGGAGCCCCGCCTCGGCCAGGAGCCGGAGGGCCGCGACCGGCTGGTTCGCCGCGATCCCCAGGGCGTAGCGCTCCGCGAGCTGGGGAATGACCTCCCGGGCCTCCGGCCGGAGAACCGCCCCGCGGGGGTCCCGCCAGTACCCCTGGGTGTGCTCCCGGAACCCGTCCCGGATCCGCCGAAACCGCGCCAGGTCTGGACGGACGAAGGTCCACACCGCGGACACGTAAGGATGGGGGTCACACCGGGCAGTTGCTTCCGCTACCTCGCGGGCCAGCGCCTCCGGGGAGACGACCACCCCCTCCGCAGCGAGGGCCCCGAGGAGGAAATCCGTCCAGCTGCGGTACTCCGCGTCTTCGTCGAAGACCGGGCCCCCAAGGTCGAGGAGGACCGCCCGGATCACAGCTTGTACCCAAACTTCCGGAGGAGGGCCCTCCGCTCCGCCTGCTCCTTCTCGCCCTCGACCCCCTTCGTCTTCACCCCGTCCACAACCCCGAGGATCCCCCGGCCCTGGGGGGTCTCGGCGACGATCACCTCAAGGGGGTTGGCGGTGGCGCAGAAGATCCGGCACACCTCGGGGACCATCTTCACCGCGTTCAGCACGTTGATCGGGTACATCCCGCGCAACAGGACGAGGAAGGCGTGGCCGCAGGAGAGGGCAAGGGCATTCCTCTTCGCCAGCTCCACCAGTTCGGGGTCCGTCCCCGAAAGGCGCACGAGGGCCGGCCCGGAGGCCTCGCAGAAGGCGAGCCCAAACCGCGCCCCGGGGACGGAGTTCACCAGCGCCTCGTGGAGGTCCTCCACCGTCTTGATGAAGTGGGCCTGCCCGAGGATCACGTTCACGTCATCCGGCTTTTCGATCCGCACCACCTGAAGCTCCATCGTCGTTCCTCCCTTCGATCTTCGCCCCCTCCCGCTCGTAGAGCACCACCCCCGAGGCGAGGGCTTCGTTCACGAGTTGGTTTCCCTCCTCGACCATCCGGGCAAGCTCCTCCCGGGTGTAGGGAAAGGCGTCCACCCCGATCCCGCAGCCGGTGGGGGTGTAGAGGGGAAGCCTTTCCAAGAACGGAAGCGGAGAGT
>JAOACA010000001.1:58467-83430 GCA_026418075.1 Candidatus Bipolaricaulota bacterium
GAGCCCCTGAGGGGAAGGCGTTGGGGTAGCGGGTGGGGATGTAGTGACGGTCCAGCCGGCCCGCGGCATCCCAGAGCTCAGCCGCCGGGCGGAGGGAAGGCGGAAGCTCCTCGAGGAGCCCCACCACGGAGTGGCCGCGGGCGTCAGCGCCGAGGGACTGGAAGAGGACCTGGATGGCCTTTTCCGCCGCCTGGTGGGCGGCAAAGCACGCCCACTCGTGATGGCCCACCCCTTGGGCCTCCCGGGCGTGGGAGAGGTCCCGCTCCGCCTGGCTCATCCAATCCCGGGCGCGACTGGCCATACGGCGATTGTACCTGTGGGGAGGACGGGAGGCTCAGGGGAAGTCAATCCCGAGCCCGAATGCCCGTCCGGATGAAGGAGGCAGGAGAAGACAGGCGCCTGAAGCCTCGGACAAGGAATCCATTAGCCAGGGCACCCGCGCGCTCCTGAACACGTCTCCAGAAGCCAGAGGACCAAGATTCCGTTGGGCGTCGTGACAATGTTGCCGCGGCAAAACCCGGTGCGACTGGAGCCCCACTCCTCTACAAAGCAGATGACCTCTCCGAGCTCACCCAAGGGCGGTAGGTGGGAACCAGGGCTTGAAGAGCAGCTCGAACCGCCCCGTCGTCGCCGGCCGCAGCTGCCCCCAGCAACCGCCGGAGTTTCTCTTGCAGTTCCTCCTCCGGCGGAATCGAGGTCCGCGCCACAAGAATCTTATCATGCCTCGACGCCACGGTTCCCTCCTCGGCGGTGAGAAGCTCCTCAAAAAGCTTCTCCCCAGGACGTAACCCGGTGAACACGATGGGGACGTCTACCCCTGGTTCCAAGCCCGACAGCCGGATAAGGTCACACGCCAGGTCTACGATCCGAACCGGTTCCCCCATGTCCAACACGTAAACCGCTCCATTTTCCCCCAAGCCGCCCGCCTGGAGGACAAGCTGGGCGGCCTCAGGAATGGTCATGAAGTACCGCCTCGCCTCCGGGTGGGTCACGGTCACCGGCTCTCGGCGCCGAATCTGTTCCCGAAAAATGGACACCACGCTCCCCCGACTCCCCAAAACGTTGCCGAAGCGGACGGAAATAAACGCGCGTCCCGGAGCTGCCCGGCGAGCTGCCTGGCCCACCAGGTATTCCCCCACCCGCTTCGTCGCTCCCATCACCGACGTCGGGTTGACCGCCTTGTCGGTCGAGATGTTAACGAACCGTTCTACTTCGTACTGCAAAGCCAGCCGGATGACGTTGGCCGTCCCAACCACATTGTTGCGAACAGCTGCGGCAGGGTTTCCCTCCATCAGGGGGACGTGCTTGTGGGCTGCCGCGTGGAACACCACTTGGGGACGGAACTGCTGGAAAACAGGTATTAGATCCTCTTCCAAGCGGATGTCAGCCACTACCAGACGGTAGGGGGGGCGGGGGGTACGACGGTCCAGTTCCTGAGCCAAGGCAAACAAACTCGTCTCCCCGTGGCCGAGGAGGAGAACCTCACGGGGGGCGTACCGCAGGAGTTGCCGCACGAGCTCGGACCCGATCGATCCGCCGGCACCTGTGACGAGAACCACCCTTCCCTGGAGGTATCCTGCAATCTCCTCCACGTTCAGCCGCACCGGTTTCCGCCGGAGGAGGTCCTCCAGGTCCACCTCGCGGAGCGCGCCCAAGGAGACGCGCCCGGAGAGGATCTCATGAAGGGCAGGCATGATCCGGTACGCCACCCCGGCACGCCGGGCAGCCTCCACCACCTTGCGGACCACTTCCCCCGGGGCGGAGGGCATTGCGATCAGGACCTCGTCAATCTGAAGCCGGGAGGCGACGCGGGAGAGATCAGCCAGGGTACCCCACACCCGTAGGCCACCGATCCGCAAGCGGCGTTTGGCCGGGTCATCGTCCAGGTAGCCCACGGGGAGCAGGCCCGCCTCGGGGTGGCGGAGCATTTCCCGGGCGAGAAGAGTTCCCGCCTCCCCGGCTCCGGCGATGAGCACCCGGCGGGACGGAGAGGCGGCCTTCCTCCCTGCCGACTCCCGAACGAGGCGCGCCCCCACCCGCGCCCCACCCAAGAAGACGAAGGAGAGAAACCCCGCAAGGACTGGAACGCTCAGAGGAATCAGCACCCAACCCCGGAGCCCCAGGACCAACCCCATCATGAGGACCACGGCCAGCCCCACCGCGCCGCCCAGGCGGAGAAGGTCGGACAGCCCCACCCTTGACCACACCTGAAACCACAACCCAAACGCCCAACTGGCGCTCAGCCATACCGGAAGTCCCAGGGCAACGTAGAGGAGAAGCCCAGAGACGTACGAAGAAGGGATAGCCTCCAACCGCAGGAGGTAGGCTAGGGGGACCGCTCCTGACCACAGGAGGAGGTCGAGCGCCCACCGCCCTCCCCACCCCATCCGACCGGACCACCTTCCCCTTGACCCCCCCTTTATGGGAGTCCCTCGCGGCTGCGCAGGCACGACCCCTCTACCTCCCGCAGGCCCTCTCCAGGGCAGCTACCACCGCGTCCACCTGGTCCTCGGTCATGTTGCCGTGGAAGGGGAGGGCTACCGTGCGCCGCGCCGCCTCTTCGGTGACGGGCAGGGTCCCTTCGCGGGTGCCCAGGAGCTCTCGCACGTAGGGCTGGAGGTGGACCGGGGTGAAATAGCCCCGGGAGGGGATCCCCTCCCGGGCCAAGGCCGCCATCACCGCATCCCGATCCAGGGGCGGAACAAGGGTCACCACGTACACAAACCAGCTCATCCGGACGTGGGCGCGCACCACGGGGGGGCGCACCCAGTCCAGGGGCGCAAGCCGCGCGGTGTACATCTGGGCCACCCGCTCCCGCTTGGCCAGGAGGACCTCGATCCGCCCCAGCTGGGAAAGGCCCAAAGCCGCGGACATCTCCGTCATCCGGTAGTTGTAGCCCAGCCGCTCGTGCTCCAGCCACCCACCCGTCTCCCCTCGGCCCTGGTTGCGCAGGCTTCGGCACAGCGCCGCGATCTCAGGGGATCCCGTCACGATCATGCCCCCTTCCCCTGTAGTCATCTGCTTGTTGGGATAAAACGCAAAGGTCGCGGCGTCCCCAAATCCCCCCAGCTTCCGGCCTCTGTACTCCGCACCGATCGCCTCACAGGCATCGTCGATCACCCGGAGTCGGTGGGCCTCCGCGACCTCCAAGATTCGGTCCCACTCGGCCGGATGACCAAACACGTCCACGGCCAGGATGGCCTTGGTTCGGGGGGTGATCTTCCGCGCCAAATCCTCCGGGTCGAGGTTGTAGGTCTCAGGCTCGACGTCCACGAACACCGGGGTGGCCCGCTCGTATAGGATCACGTTGACACTGGCGGCGAACGTGAACGAGGGGACCAGGACATCGTCCCCCGGGCCGATCCCCAAGGCCCGGATGAGGAGATGAAGGGCTGCCGTTCCCGAGCTGACCGCCACAGCGTACCGCGTACCGACGTAGCGGGCCAGTCGCTCCTCAAACTCTTCCGTTCTAGGGCCCAAGGACAGCCGCCCCGAGCGGACGACCTCCGCCACCGCGGCCACATCCGCCTCGGTGATGTCAGGGGCCGACATTGGGACCCGTTCTGTCATCGCCTCCTCCTTCTCGGATCACCCGAGCGGGGACGCCAACCACCGTAACCTGGGGGGGAACATCCCGCACCACCGCCGCGCCCGCCCCCACCACGCTCCAAGCCCCGACGCGTACTCCAGGGAGAACGACCGCCCCGATGCCCACCAGGGCTCCCTCCCCTACGGTCACGGCGCCTCCCAGGTGGGAGCCCGGACCGAGGTGGACGAAGTCGCCCACCCAGCAGTCGTGATCCACCGTGGCCCCAGTGTTGACGATCACGTGGCGCCCAAGCACTGCCCCAGGTTGGACGACCCCGCCTGCACAGATCACCGTTCCTGGCCCTACCTTGGCGGCTGGGTCCACGTAGGCCCGAGGGTGGACCGGGGAAACCCACTCCCAATCCGCCAGTCGGAGGGCCACCTCCCGCCGGGCCCGGTTGTCCCCGATGGCGATCACCCCCCGTCGATTCCCCATCTGGGCGGCCTGGGCAATGGTCCCCCGTACAGGGACACCGTCCACCTCCGTGCCCCATTTTCTTGGATCGTCATCGAACGCCCCCACCACCTGAGGACCCAGGCCCATCTGGAGCAGGATGCTCACCACCACCCGGGCGTGACCCCCTCCCCCCAAGATCGCAACCCTCATCGTCCTTTCCCCTCAAACGGTGGCATGGTGGCATGCCCCGGGTAGTTGATCCCCTCCTGCTTGAGGACCTTCCACACCGTCTTCACCAAGATTTTGATGTCTAGCCCCAATGTCCAGTGGCGAGCGTACCAGGCGTCCAGGTGGAGGCGCTCCTCCCACGGGAGCCAGTTCCGCCCCTGAACCAGAGCCCAGCCTGTAATTCCTGGCTTCACTTCGTGGCGAACGGCCTGCTCAGGGGTGAAACGGGGGAGGTATTCCACCGGGAGGGGACGCGGCCCCACCAGGCTCATTTCCCCTCTCAGGACATTGATCAGCTGGGGCAGCTCGTCCAAGGAGGTCCGCCGCAGGAACCTTCCCACGGGGGTGAGGCGCTGCTCGTCGGGGAGAAGCCTCCCGTCGGCATCCACCTCCATGGTCATGGTGCGGAACTTCCAGAGGGTGAACGGGCGCCCGTGGAGCCCTGCCCGGCGGTGGGCAAAGAGCACGGGCCGGCCCATCGTAAGCCACACCACCCCCGCCACCCCCACCAGGAGGGGGCTGAAAAGGATCAAAAGAAGCAGGGAAATCACAAGGTCCATTCCCCTCTTCCCCAGGTGCCTCCCCAGATGCCGCACCGCGCTCCCCCTGGCCGCAAGGAGAGCCCTTCCCCGGGCAAGGAGACGGCGGACGCGGGCCGAGGCCGCGGTTCTCACCACCTCCCAAACCGGCCGCCAGCCCCGGGCCCCAAACACCGCCACCCGCACGAGGAGCATCGGAGCACGCCGGCCAAGCTCCCGGCGGTACAGGCGGTCCAGGTCCTCCACGGTCTTGTCCACGGTGAACTCCCGGAGGGCCCGCTCCCGACCTCGGCGGGCCAGTGCCTGGGCCCGGTCGCGATCCGCCAGGAGCTCGATGATCGCTTGGGCCAGCGCCTCCGGATCGTCGGGCGGGACCTGGAGCCCCGTCTCCCCGTGGACCACCGCGTCCACCATCCCCCCCACCGCGGTCACCACCAGGGGAACCCCCATCAGCAGGGCCTCAATCGTGCCGCCGAGGTTTTCGCTCCGCGAACACTGGACGGCCACATCCAGCGCAGCCAGGACGTCGGGGATGTCCGGCCGGAACCCCGTGAAGAGGACGGTCCCCTCCAAGCCAAGCTCGCGGGAGAGGGCCCGTAGCCTCTGCTCGTAAGCCTCCCCTTGCTCTCCCCAACCTCGGCCCACAAGGAGGAACTTGGCCTCGGGAAACCTCGCCAACACAAGGGGAACCGCCTGGAGGAAGGTCTCGTGGCCCTTGACCCCCTTGTTCCATAGCCCCTCGGGGGTCCATGGACCAGGAGGGAGGGGGGGGTAGAAGTGGGCGACCATACCCACCACCGGCTCCGCGGGGCGCAGGCCCAGCTCGCGGCGAACCCTCGCCCCGTCCGCCCGCTCCGGATCGAACCTCCGCGGGTCCGCGCCGTAGTAGACGAGCTCTACAGGCTTGCGGACGCCCAGCCGGCGGTACTCCTCCTGAACCCACCGGCAGGAGGCGATGACCGCCGTGTCCATCCACAGCGTGCGCAGGTCGACCGCCCGAGGTGCGGGGGCCTCGAGGTAGATGGGACCCGTAATCATGGAGATGCGAACCGGAACCCCGGCCAGCCACGCCGCCGCCCGGCCCAGAATCACGGAGTCGAAAAGGTGGTACTGGACAACCGTCGGGTTCAACCGGCGGAGCAGCGCGGCAAGCTGGAACAGCTTCCGGGAGAGACCCACAAGGTCCCAAGGGGAGGAGACCCGAGCATCGCAGATCCAAAAGGGGATCGCGTCCGCCGCCAGCTTGGGAGCCAGATCCCCTTGGGGACTGGCGATGATCGCTCCCACTTCGTAGCCCCGGTCCCGCAGCCCCCGCAGGATCTCGTACATCCAGTGGGCCCCGCTGCCGGTAGCGGCGATGTGAACCACGCGGGCCAGACGCGGGCCCCCCCCGTCCGTCCCCCTACTCCTGGCTGGCCACATACGCCTGGACCACCGAAGCCGAGGGGCCATCGGCCCGGACCTGCCCACCCTCCAGCCACACCGCCCGGCTGCACCACTGCTCCGCCACCGCGGGATCGTGGGTCACCAAAAGGACCGTCGTCCCGGCCTGCAATGTTTCCCGAAGGCGGTGGTGGCACTTCTGCCGGAAGGCATGGTCCCCCACCGCAAACACCTCGTCCAAGAGTAAGACATCCGGGACAAAGTGGGCGGCAACGGAAAAGGCAAGGCGCACGTACATCCCGCTGGAATAGTGCTTCACAGGGGTGTCCAAGAACTTTTCAAGTTCAGAGAAAGCGACGATCTCGTCGAACCTCCGCCGGATTTCGGCTCGGTTGAGGCCGAGGATAACACCGTTCAAGAAGATGTTTTCTCGCCCAGTGAGTTCGGGGTGGAAACCCGTTCCCACCTCCAGGAGGGCCCCCACCCGCCCCTGGACCTCCGCCCACCCCTGGGTGGGCTCGGTGATGCGGGCCAGGAGTTTGAGCAAGGTGCTTTTTCCCGAGCCGTTCCGGCCGACGATGGCCACCGCCTCCCCGCGCTTTACCTCAAGGGACACCTCCCTCAGGGCCCAGAGGTACCGCGGGGAGGCGGGAAGACCCTGGGACGGGGCCTCCCTCCGGCGGACCGTCAAGGCCCGAAAGGGAACCCTGGCGGCCCGGGCCAGGCTGTCCCGCAGGGTGCGGTAGGGTAGCCGCTCACCCAGGAGGTACCTCTTCCCCAACCCCTCGGCCCGAACCGCAATGTCCCCCATCTCTCCGCGAGTTATACCACATCCGCCAGAGTGCGCTCGGTGTGGCGAAAGTAGAGGAGCCCCGTGATCAGCAGGAGGGCCACCACCCCCACCGAGGCCCACACCATCCGTCCGGGGGGAGCTCCCACTCCCAACAGGGCCCAGCGCATCCCCTCGACCACCGTCGTCATTGGATTGAGCCCGAGAAGAACCCGCCACACCCCCTGGAGGAGAAAACTGGGATAGATCACAGGAGTAGCAAACAGCCACAACTGCGTCAAGAAGGGAACCACGTACCGCACGTCGCGGTACTGGGCATTGAGGGCCGCAAGCCATAGCCCAACGGCAAGGGTGGTGAGCAAAGCCAGAAGGAAAAACCCCGGGAACCAGAGGACAGCCGAAGTGGGAACAATCCGGTAGTAGAGCATCATTCCAAGGAGAACCCCAAAAGCGATGGCGAAGTCCACCACCAACGCTAAAACCGCAGCAAGGGGGATGAGAAGCCGGGGGAAGTAGACCTTGGTCACCAAGTGGGCGCTTGCCGCAAGGCTGTTACCAGCTTGGTTGATCCCCTGGGAGAAGAGGGTCCACGGCAGAAGCCCGACGTAGCTGAAGACGGGGTAGGGAAGCTCCCCGGAGGGAATGCCCGCAAACCGACCGAAAAACAGGCTGAACACAACCATGGTTAAGAAGGGCTGTAACACGGCCCACGCCGCGCCAAGAACGGTCTGCTTGTACCGAACCTTCACATCCCGCCAGACAAGGAAGTAAAGGAGCTCGCGGTAGTGCCAGATCTCCCCCAGGCTGGGGAATCCCCATCTCCGTGAGGGCTGGATCCGAACCACCAGGGTTTCCCGGCGGTTCAGGCGCAGCACCGAAGATGTTCGCGTCTCAAACTGCGCGTCTGTCTTTCCCATTCTCTCCCCTAGCTCCCTTCAGTACATAGACCCCCACCGACGGTGCTGCTCGGAGGACCAGCCGTCCTGTGCGCGGCACACATCCCCAACCTCTTCCTCTTCGCGGCATTCTACCGCGGAGGCTGAGGAGAAGGGGAGAGCACTCCCTCGGAGCAGGTCTCCAGGGGGCTACCGGTGGTGGAGAGTCCAGGCCCAGGCGGTCTTGACGATCGGCTCCAACGTGGTGAACCGGGGTTCCCAGCCCAGATCGCGCTGGGCCCGCGTGGGGTCGGCCACAAGGGCTGGGGGATCCCCGGGGCGGCGGGGGGCCGCCACGGCCCGGATCTCCCGCCCCGTCCCCCGCCGGCAGCAGTCCACCACCTCCCGCACCGTGTACCCCCGGCCCGTCCCGAGGTTGTAGACCTCCGCGACTCGGCCCTCCTCCAGGGCCCGCAGGGCAAGCACATGGGCCCGGGCGAGGTCCGTGACGTGGATGTAGTCCCGGATCGCCGTCCCATCCGGGGTATCGTAGTCCGTCCCGTAGATCTGAAGCTCCGACCGCTTCCCCAAGGCCACCTCGAGGACGATCGGGATGAGGTGGGTCTCCGGGTCGTGGACCTCCCCGATCTCCCCGTCGGGGTCGGACCCGGCGGCGTTGAAGTACCGCAGGGACACGTGCCGAAGCCCGTGGGCGATCCCGTAGTCGCGGAGGATCCCCTCCACCACGAGCTTCGTCCGGCCGTAGGGGTTCGTGGGCTCCTTGGGGTGGTCCTCGGGGATCGGGATCTTCTGCGGGTTCCCGTACACGGCGGCGCTCGAGGAGAAGACGATCCTCCCCACCCCGGCCTCGACCATGGCGTCGAGGAGGTTCAGGGTGCAGACGACGTTGTTCCAGTAGTACTTCCCGGGGTTCGCCACCGACTCGGGAACGGAGGTGTGGGCGGCGAAGTGGATCACGGCCTCGATCGGGTAGCGGCGGAACGTCTCCCGAAGGAGTTTTCGGTCCCCGAGGTCCCCGTGGACGAACTCCCGGCACAGGACGAGTTCGCGGTGGCCCGCCGACAGGTTATCGAGGGCCACCACGTCCCGCCCGTCCCGGAGGAGCTCCTTGACCGTGTGGCTCCCGATGTACCCCGCCCCGCCCGTGACAAGAATCACCGATCCTCCTTTGGCCCCAGCACCGAGTCGTCGCCCAGGAACGCGGAGATGGGGTAGGCTGTGCTCCCCTGGCGGATCTCCGCTCGCCGGCCCACAACCGAGACCCGGAGCGTTCCTCCCTCCACCCGCGCCCCGTCCATCAGGATCGCGTCCTCCACGTGGGCGCCCCGGACCTCGGCCCCCGGCCCCACCGCCACGTGCGGACCGATTACGGCCCGTTCCACGGTTCCCCCCGCCCCGATCCACACCGGGCCCACGAGCCGGCTCCCCACCACCCGGGCCCCGGCCTCGACCACTACAGAACCCTCGACCCGGGAGCTCCCATCCACCTCGCCCTCGACCCTGGGGGAGAGCCGGGCGAGGAGGAGGCGGTTCGCGACGAGGAGGTCCCCGGGTCGGCCCACGTCCTGCCACCAGCCCTCGACCAGGTGGGGAAGCACCGTGTGGCCCCGGTCGAGGAGCCACTGGAGGCAGTCCGTGAGCTCGAGTTCCCCCCGGAACGAGGGCCGGATCTCCCGAGCCGCACGAAAGAGGAGGGGGGTGAACGCGTACGCCCCGACGATCGCCAGGTCGCTTGGGGGCTCCCGCGGCTTCTCCACCAGCCGCACAAGTCTCCTCCCCTCCACCACCGCCACCCCGAACCGCCGGGGGTCCGGGACCCGCTGGAGGGACACCACCGCCTCGGGCCGCTCCCGCCGGAAGAGGTCCACGACCCCCGCTACTCCCCTTTCCAGGAGGTTGTCCCCGAGGTAGACAAGGAACGGCTCGTCCCCAAGAAGCTCCTCGGCACAGAGGACGGCGTGGGCGAGGCCCTTGGGCTCGGGCTGGAGGGCGTAGGCCAGGCGCAGGCCCAGCCGGGCTCCGTCCCCCAGCCGCTCCCGGAACTGGCGCTCCACCCCCGGGCTCACCACGACCACCACGTCGGTGATCCCCGCCTCCCGGACCGCCTCGAGGGCGTGTTCGACCACGGGCCGACCGGCCACGGGGAGGAGGTGCTTGGCCTGGGTGTGGGTGAACGGCCGGAGCCTCGTTCCCTCGCCTCCGCACAGGACGACCGCCTTCATGGCGCCCATTCTAGCCAACTCCCCGATCCCCGGGCGCAGAACCCGAGGGTACCCTCGGCCCCATGAAGACGAAAGCGACCGTTCTGATCCTCGTTTTCGCGGTGGGGGCCCTCGGGGCGGAGCTTCCCCGGGCGAGCCTCCCCCCCGCGGCCCTCGCCCTCTGGGAGTCCCGCTGGGAGCGGGACAAACTCGACGAGCTCATCGGGCTCCTCGAGCGGAGCGCGCCCTCCCCGGACTTCGCCTTCCTGGCGCAACTATGGTACGAGCGGTCGACCCTGGTCCCCGACGAGGAAGCCGAGGCCTGCCTCCGCCGGGCGGCGGACTACGGGTTCCGGGCCCTCGGGCTCCCGGGGTTCGACGCCGGAACCCGCCTCTCAGAAGGGGAGCTGCGGGAGGTCCTGGCCCGGACGACGGACCCGGCGGCGATCCTGTGGACGGCCCACAGCTGGGGGCTGCTGCTCGGGCGGATGAACCCGTTCACCGCGTTCCTGTCCCTGGGGAAGATCCGGGCGATGTACGAGCGGGTGATCGCCCTCGACCCGGGGTACTGGGGCGGGTCCGGACCCCAGGCCTACGGGGCGCTGCTCGCCAACCTCTCCGACTACGGGATCCTGTTTGGCGTCAAACTCGCCGACGCCAAGTTCTACCTGGAGTGGGCGATCCTCCTTGAGCCCACGTACCTCGAGAACCACCTCGCGCTGGCCTGGGAGTACGCCCGGCGGGCCAAGGACCGGAAGCTCTTCGAGGACCTCCTCCGCCACATCCTGGAGGCGCCGCTCGGGGACTGGCCGTTCTGGAACCGGCACGCCAAGGCCAAGGCCGCCGAGTACCTCGCCCAGGCCGACCGGCTGTTCAAGTGAGGGCGGGAAGGACCGCCCGGGGGGCGTCCCCGACGAGGACGAACGGGATCCCGTAGGCGTTCTGGAGGAGGTCGGGGGTCACCACCTCGGGGGGGGATCCCACGGAAAGAAGCCGGCCCACGGCGAGGAGGGCCACCCGGTGGGCGTAGAGGAGGGCGTTGTTCGGGGAGTGGGAGGTGGCCACCACCCCCAGTCCCCCCTCCACGAGCCCGCCCACGGCGCGGAGGACCCGGTGCTGGTTCGCCGGATCGAGGTGGGCGTCGGGCTCGTCGAGGAGGAGGAACGATGCCCCCTGGGCCAGGCCCCGGGCGACGACCACCAGCCGCCGCTCCCCCCCGCTCAGGGTGTAGTAGGGCCGATCGCGGAGCCCGGTCAGGCCGAGGGCCTCGAGGGCCCGGTCCGCCGCCGCCCGGTCCCGAGGCCCCGGCTGCCCCAGGAGGCGGACGTAGGGGGCCCGGCCCATGAGGACCACCTCCCACGCCGTGAAGTTGAACGGGGGCTCGTGGAACTGGGGGACGGAGGCGATGGCCCGGGCCCGGGCCCGGGGGGAAAGCGCGGAGAGGGGCCGCCCGTCCAGAGCCACCTCCCCCTCCCCCGGCAGCCGAAGGCCCCCCAGAAGGTCCAAGAGCGTCGTCTTCCCGCTCCCGTTGGGCCCAAGGAGGAACAGGATCTCCCCCGCGCGGACCTCGAGGGTGATCCCCTGGAGGACGGGCTTCCCCCGCACGTAGGCGTACCCGACCCCGCGGGCCCAGAGCCTCATCGCCATCCCCCCCGTTCCCGGAGGAACCGGAGAAAAAGCGCCAGAAACAGGGGGGCCCCGAGGAGCCCGGTGAGGATCCCCAACGGGATTTCGGCGGGGAGGAGGGTCCGGGCGAGGGTGTCGAGGGCGAGGACGAGGGCGGCCCCGAGCCCGGCCGCCGCGGGGAGGAGCCGGGCGTAGTCCGGGCCCACCAGGCCCCGGGCAGCGTGGGGCACGAGGAGCCCGACCCAGCCCACGATCCCACCGACGGACACCGCCGAGGCCACAAGCAGCGTCCCCATCGCCACGACAAGGTACCGCATCGCCCGCACCGGGACCCCCAACGCCTCCGCCTCAGGATCCGCCAGGGTGAGGAGGTTCACCCGCCACCGGACGAGGAAGAAGAACGCCAGGCCGGCCGCCGACGCCACCCCCAGCGGTAGGAGGTCCCGGACCCGCACCGCCGAGAGCCCCCCAAGGAGCCAGTACGTGATCGCGGGAAGCGTCCCCTGGGGGTCGGCGGTGTACTTCACGATCCCCAGGAGCGCCGAGAGGAACGACTCCACGAGGACCCCGGCGATCACGAGGACGAGGACCCCACCCCCAAACGCCCACCCGAGGAGCGCCGTCAGGGCCACCCCCCCCAGGCCCCCGAGAAACGCCAGGGTCTGGACGGTCTCCGGCCGGGGGAGGAGGAGGAGGGCCAGGGCCGCCCCCAAGCCCGCCCCCGAGCTCACCCCAAGAAGCCTCCCCTCCACGAGGGGGTTCCGGAACACCCCCTGGTAGACCGCCCCGGCCACGGCGAGGTTCGCCCCCACCAGCGCCGCCGCCCCCACCCGGGGAAGCCGGATCCGGAGGACGAGGGACTGGACCACCGGGGCCACCCCCTCCAGGGCCGGGGGTTCCAGGCCCAGGAGCCGTGCCACCCCCTCCCGGACAGCGTGGACGAGCACCGCCCCCACCTCCCCGGGGGAGATCGGGTACCGGCCCACCAGGAGGGCCCCAAACGCCACCGGGAGGGGGAGGAGAAGAAATCCCCAGGCGAGCCGGGACCGGGTCACTTTCCGAGGAGCCCCGCCACCGCCTCCGGCGGGAGCTCGACCCCGTAGAACGCGGTGTAGAACCGGACGACCTCGGCGGCGAGGTCAAGCCCGGTGGAGCCCGGGTGGAGGACCTCGGCCAGCCACAGGAGACCGAGGACGACCTCCGGGCTCGGGGTGTCCCACGGGCTGAACAGGGCCGGGACCCGGTGCACCCGGCCCGCTCGGGCCGCCCGCGTCGCCCCAAACACCGGGTCGGCGAGGACTTCCCCCACGCTCGACCGGCTGTAGGCGGGGACAAGGATCACCTCGGGGTCCCACCGGGCCACCTGCTCGGCGCTCGCCCGGTACCAAAACGTCCCGGCCCGGGTGGGGGAAAAACCCTTCCCGATTGGGATCCCCCCCGCGAGCTCGGTGATCACGTTTTGGATCACATCGCCGGCGTAGACGTTCAGGGGGTAGAACGCGGAGAAGTACACCGTCGGCCGGACCTCGGCCCGCCCGGCCGTCGCCCGGACCCGCTCGATCGTCCCCTGGAGGAAGGCTGCCAGGTCCGCCGCCCGCCCCTCCCGCCCCACGGCCTGCCCGATCAGGCGGACCGATTCGATGAGCAACTCCAGGGTCTCCGGGTAGAGGAGGACGACCGGGATCCCGACCTCCGCGAGGAGGTCGGCGAACGCCGCCCCGTGGACCACTGAGCTTCCGAACACGAGGTCCGGCTTGAGGGCGAGGAGCGCCTCCACGCTGGGGCGGATGGGGAGGGCTTTGTCCGCGTAGCGGGGGTCCACCCCCCGGAGGGCGTCCTGGGCCAGGGGGTCCGCGGGGAGGTTCACGAAGTAGGCCCCGACGAGGAGGTCGGCGCCACCGAGGGCGTACAGGACCCATTTGGCCCCCCCGTGGAGGTCCACCACCCGCTCCACCCGGGACGGGAGCTCCACCCTCCGCCCGGCCTGGTCCACCACCACCGGGCCCCCCAGGGCGGGAAACGCAAGGAGCGCAGCGGCAAGGAGGTAGCGGGTCATGGGCCGATGATAGCGGCGAGCTCCGCCTCCCCAAGGTCCACTCCGTAGAAGTCGCGGTAGAACCGGAGGGCGAACTCGGCCAGGGGGAGGTCCACCGCCGGCTGGAGGAGCCGGGCGAGCCAGAGGACCCCGAGGGCCGACTCCGGGATCGGGTTGTCCCAGGCGAAGAGGAGCTGGGGCATCTTGTACACCCGCCCCGTCTCCACCGCCCGCAGCCCCCGGAACGCGGGCTCCCCCAGGAAGTGGGCCGGGGTCACGGCCCCGTAGGGGGCGATCACAACCACGTCGGGGTTCCAGCGGAGGATCTGCTCGGGGCTCACGTTCTGCCAGGAGGTCCCGGGGGGGCCGACGGGCTCCCCACCGGCCAGGGTGATGAGCTCCCACTGGTACATCCCGGCCGCGGCCACCCGGCCCACCTCCGTGCCCACGAACAGGACCCGGGGCCGGGGACCCGGGGAACCCCGGGTCGCGACCTCGAGGAGAACCCCGTCCAGAAAGGCAATGAGCTCTTCAGCCCGCCCCTCCCGGCCGAGGATCGCCCCCGTCATTCGAATCGCCTCCCGAACCCCCGACACCGACTCCGGGGCGTAGACGGCCGCCGGGATCCCTACCTCCCCGAGGGCCTTCACGAGCGCGAGATGCCGGATCCCCCCCAGGACGAGGTCCGCCCGCAGGGCGACGAGGGCCTCCACGGTCAGCTCGGCGGGGAACGCCTTCCTCTCCCAGCCTGGATCGAGGCGGGCCATCACCCCCCGGGCGAGGGGGGAGTCCGGGATCCCGAGGTACCGGGCCCCGACGAGGAGCTCCCCCGCGCCCAGGGCGTAGACGTACGCCGTGGCCACGCCGAAGACGCTCGCCACCCGCGACGGGTTCGCCGGAACGTGCACGGCCCGCCCCGCCTGGTCCACCACCGGCCCGCCCAGCCCGGGGAGGGCCAGGCCCACAACAAGAAGCCAAAGCCACCTCTTCACCGTCCCTCCTTCGGCCCGAACATCTCTTCCAGTTCGGCCAGCCACCGCAGCCCGCCCTCGACCTGGAGGAGCCGGAACCGGCCCACCGCCTCCCGGAACGGGTCCCCGTCGACCTGTTGCGCCTTGAGCCGGGCCCGCCGGCGCTCGAGGGCCGCCCGCTCGTGGGCGATGAAGGTCCCGACCTCCCCGGGGGCGAACCGGAGGAGGAAGTAGAGGCGCACCAGGTGTTCCCCCCGCCTCCGCCGGGCCGGGCTCGGGGGGCTGCGGAGCCAGCGGCTGAACCGCTCCTCCCCCGCCGGGGTGAGGGCGTAGACGACCCGGGACGGCCCGGCGGAGGCCTCGGCGGGGATCCCCCGGACGAGGCCGTGTTCCTCGAGCCGGCGGAGGCGGGCGTAGAGCTGGCTGGTGCCCACCCGCCAGGCGGGCCCGAGCTCCGACCGGATCCGCTCCCGGAGGGCGTAGCCGTGGGCCGGGCCAAGCCTGAGCATCCCGAGGACAATCTCCTCCATGGCATCTATTCCATGGTGGAATAGCGGGGCAAGGGTACCCCGTCCCCCCGTCCACTACAATCCCCCCATGCCCACTCCCGTGCGGGATCAGACGCTCGATCAGTTCCTGGCGGCCCTGGGCTCGGCGGACCCCGTCCCGGGCGGCGGGGCAGCGGCCGCACTCGCCGGCGCCCTCGCCGCCTCCCTCCTCGCGATGGTCCTCTCCTTGGCCCTCAAGCGGGAAGGAGCCCAGCTTGAGCCCCTCCTCGCCCAGGCCCGGGGGCTTCGGACCCGATTCCTCCACCTCGCCGACGAGGACGTGGCCGCCTACGGGGCCGTGGCCGGCGTCCTCGCCCTCCCCCGGGGGACCGAGGAGGAAAAGGCCCACCGGAAGGCCCGGCTCCAGGCGGCCCTCCTCCGGGCGGCCGAGGTCCCCGTTCACACCGCCCAGGCGGCCGTCGAAGCCCTCGAGCTTGCGGCCGAGGCCCTGCCCCACTGCCCCCGCGCGGCCCGGAGCGACCTCCTCTCCGCCGTCGAGCTCGCCCGGGCCGCCGGCGCCGCCGCCCTGGCCAACGTGGACGCCAACGCCCTGGCCCTCGAGGACGGCCCGGCCCGGGACGAGCTCGCCCGGACCTGCCAGGAGCTCGCAGCCCACGCCCAACGGCGAATCGCGGAGCTCCTCCCGGCCCTCGCGGGAGCCCTCGCGAGCTGGCGCACGCCCTCTGCTTGACGGTTCTTCGCGCCGGCGCTATAAGACGGGCGCACGTGCGGAAGGAGGCCGTGGATGAGAACGCTGTGGAGGGTGGCAGGGGCAGTTGCGCTGGGTTCCGTACTCGCTTGGGGAGCGACGTGGACGGTGTGCCCGGAGGGGTGCGCCCACTCCTCGATCCAGGAGGCAATCGCCGAGGCTGACCCGGGGGACACGGTCCTCATCGGGCCGGGCACCTACGAAGGGGACCTCTGGATCCGCAAGCCCCTCGACCTCCGGGCGAGGGGCGACGGCCCGGTCGTGATCGCAGGCCGCATCCAGGTCCTGGGAACGCACCAGGTCACCCTGCAGGGGATCACCGTCCGCGGCGGGGGGATTGAGCTCGGGGATTCCACGGGGGTCCTGATCCAGGGCTGCACCGTGGAGGGCCCGGGGGGAGTCATCGTCCGGACCTCGTCGGTCACCCTGCGGGGGCTCGAGGTGACGGGAGTCGCAGGCCACGGGGTCCTCGTCACCCTGGGCTCCCGGGCCCTCATCTTGGACTCCCGGGTGGTGAACGCCACGGGGGATGGGATCCACGTCGCCGCCTCTGCCGCCGACCTCCGGAACTGCGAGGCCCACGAAAACGGCGGGTTCGGGATCTGGGGCGACCCCCACGCCACGGTCTCTGGGCAGACGACCCCCGCCGCCGTCACGGGGAACGGCCGCGGGACCCTGGGGGGCACCGCCCGCGCTCTGGATCAGGACGCCCCGGCGGCCCCGGCCGGGCTCACCGCCTCCCCCGCCACGTGGACCAGCGGATCGGTCACCATCGCCTGGACCCCTCCCCCGGACCTCACGGGGGTCGTCGCCGCCTGGTACAAGGTCGGCTCCCGCCCCGGAGGCCCCGACGACGGGGTCCGCACCACGGCCAACCCGTTCCCCCTCGCCTCCCCCCCTGAAGGCCGGAACACGGTCTACGTCTGGCTGGAGGATGGGGCCGGCAACCGCAGCGAGCGGAACTTCGCCGAGGTGGAGATCGCCTGCGACCGAACCCCACCCACGGCCCGGGTGAGCCCCGCAGAGGGCAACCGCCACGTGTTCTCCCCCCAGATCACCCTCAAGGTGGAGGCAACGGACAGTGCCGGAAATGGCCCTGGAAGCGGGGTGGCCCAGCTGCGGCTCTCCAACGACGGGAAGACCTGGGGGCCCTGGCAGCCCGCAGCGGAACGCGTCTCCTGGGACCTCACCCAGGCCGGAGGCTCCGCCGTCCCGGGCCCCCGGACCGTGCACCTCGAGGTTCGGGACGGAGCCGGCAACGTGGCCAAGACCACGGCCGAGGTGGTCCTCGTCCGCAGCCTCGCTCTGGGAGAGCCCATCCTCGCCCTCGCCTACACCGCCGACGGCTCCCAGCTCCTGCTGGGGCACCCCTCGGGGAAGATCGCGGTGGTGGACGTGCGGACGGGGCAAGAGGTGGGAGCCCTCGTCGGGCACACCGGCGGGGGCTACGGGCTCGCCCTCTCCCCGGACGGGAAGACCCTCGCCTCCGGATCCCTCGACAACACGGTCCGCCTGTGGAGCTTGGCCACGAGGAAGGAGACCCGGGTTCTCCGGGGCCACACCGGCGGGGTGTGGGCGGTGGCGTTCTCCCCGGATGGGAAGACCCTCGCCTCGGCCTCCACGGACGGGACGGTCCGGCTGTGGGAGGCGGCCACGGGGAAGCTCGTCCGGACCCTGAGCGGGCACACGGGGCCGGTGCGGGCGGTGGCGTTCTCCCCCGACGGGAAGACCCTCGCCACGGGGGGCGATGACCGTCTGGCCCAGCTTTGGGACGTGGGGACGGGCAAGTCCAAGGGGGTCCTCACCGAGCACACCGCCTCCGTCCGCAGCGTGGCGTTCTCCCCGGACGGCAAGGTCCTCCTCTCGGTGGGATTGGACGGGAAGGTCGCGCTGTGGGACCCCGGGGCGCGGAAGCTCCTCCGCTCCCTCTCTTTCCAGGGCGGGCTCCGGGCCGTGGCCCCCGCGCCGGGAGGAAAGGCGGTCGCCGTGGCCGGGACCGCGGGAAGGATCACGATCCTCGACTGGACCGGCGCGGAGCTTGAGGTCCTCCTGGGCCCGGCCCAGGTCAACGCCCTGGCCTACGCGCCCGACGGGAAGACCCTCGCCGCCGGAGGAGAGGACAAAGCGGCCCGGCTGTGGGAGCCGGGCCGCTAGGGGTGCTGGGAGAGAGGGATTCGAACCCCCACTAACGGGTCCAGAGCCCGTCGGCCTACCGTTAGCCGATCTCCCAGAGGCCCTGGATTCTAGCCTGTCTAGGCTCGTTGGGCAACCGTTGGGACCGGATCTGGGCTTCCAGGTACAATGGCCCCATGGGGCGGCGGTGGCCGTGTGCAGCGGGGACGTTCTACCCTGCGGATCCCAGGCGCCTGGCGGATGAAGTGGAGCGGGCCCTGGGGCCGGGATGGGGGGTATCCCCGGCCCCGCTCGGCGGGCCCCTAGGGGCGATCCTCCCCCACGCGGGCTACGTCTACTCCGGCGCGGTGGCGGGGGCCGGGTACCGGGCGGTGGCCTCCCTGGGCCGGCCGGAGGCGGCGGTCATCCTCGGGACGAACCACACCGGGCTTGGGGGCCCGATCGCCGTCGCCGAGCCCGGAACCTGGTGGACCCCCCTGGGAGAGGTCCCCGTCCCGGCGGATCTGTCCCGGGAGGTCGCCCAGGCCCTGGGGGCGCTTCAGTCCGACCTCCCCTTCCACAGCGAACACTCGGTGGAGGTCCAGCTCCCGTTCCTCCAGCGCCTGTTCGGACCCCTCCCCACCGTCCCCGTGGTCGTCCAGCCCCTCGACCGGGGGACGGCCGAGCGGGCCGGCACAGCCTTGGGACGGCTGTTCGCTCGCCAGCCTGTGCTCGTCGTGGCGTCCACCGACTTCACCCACTACGAGCCCGATTCCGTGGCGCGGGAGAAGGACCGGAGGGCGTTGGAGCCCGTCCTCCGCCTCGACCCCGGGGGATTCCTCGACGCGGTGGCTCGGGACCGGATCTCGATCTGCGGGGTCGGCGCCATCGCCCTCCTCCTCGCCGCGGCCCGGGCGATGGGCCTCACCCGGGCCGAGCTCGTCGCCTACCGGACGTCGGGGGAAGTCGCGGGGGACCTCGATGCCGTGGTGGGCTACGCGGCGGTCGTGTTCCGAGAAGGGGGCGGGGGTGCGTAGCATGACGGGCTTCGGCCGCGGCCGGGCCGTCCGCGACGGCTACACCGTCCAGGCCGACCTCCGCTCCCTCAACGGCCGGTTCCTCGAGGTCCGGGTCCGCGGCCTGTCCGAGTACCCCCTCCTTGCCCAGCAGTGCGAGGACCGGCTCCGCGCGGCGTTCCGCCGGGGGACCCTCGAGCTCCACGTCCGCCTGGAGGAGGAACGGCCCCGGCGCCTGGCCCTTGAGGCGGCGCGGGCCTACTTCGAGGACCTGTCCCGCCTCCGGGAGGAACTGGGCCTCCCCGAGGGGCCCACCCTCGACCACCTCCTCGCCGTGGGGGTGTTTGAGGAGGCGGCTCCGGACGAGGAGGCGCTGTGGCCGGCGCTGGAGGAGGCCCTCGCCGGGGCGGTCGGGGAGGTCGCGGCGGCCCGCCTCCGGGAGGGGGAGGCCCTCCGGGACGCCCTCCACCGCGAGCTCGCCGCCCTGGAGCAGGCCCTCGCCGACGCGGAGCGGCTCGCCCCGGAGGCCCTCGCCGACGCCCGGGCCCGGATCGAGGGGCGGCTCTCCGAGCTCGGGGTGGAGGCGGATCCGGCGCGGATCGCAGCCGAGCTCGTCCTGTGGGCAGAGCGGAGCGACGTCCGGGAGGAGCTCGACCGGCTCCGGGCCCACCTCCGGCGGTTCCGAGACCTCCTCGACGCCGACGAACCCGTGGGGCGGGAGCTGGAGTTCCTGGCCCAGGAGGTGGGCCGGGAGGCGGGGACGTTGGCCGCCAAGGCCCGGTCAGCAGCGTTGTCCCAGGTCGCCCTCGCCCTCCGCCTCGGGGTGGAGCGGATCCGGGAGCAGGCGAGGAACGTGGAATGAGGGAGTTCCTTCCCCCGGGGTGGGACGTCCAAGGGAACCATGGGCTCGCCCTCGTCATCGCCGGACCCTCGGGGGCGGGGAAGTCGTCGGTCATCGCCGAGCTCCTCCGGAGGGATCCGACCCTCTCCTTCTCCGTCTCCGTCACCACCCGCCCCCGCCGGCCCGACGAGGTGGACGGAAAGGACTACACGTTCATCACCGACGAGGAGTTCGATCGCCGGATCCGGGCCGGGGAGCTCCTGGAGTGGACGACCTACGGGGGGCACCGGTACGGGACGCCCCGGGACGAGCTCGTCCCCCGGCTGGGGCGGGGCGAGGAGGTCGTGGTCAACGTCGAGGTCCGGGGGGCCCTCGCCCTCCGCCGGGCCCGCCTCCCCGGACGGGTGGTCCTCGTGTTCCTTGTCCCCCCAACCCGGGAGGAGCTCGTCCGACGGATCCGGGCCCGAGGCACGGAGTCGGAGGAGGACCTGGCCCGACGGCTCCGGATCGCCGAGGAGGAGTGCCGGGCGATCCCGGAGTTCGACTACCTGGTCGTGAACGACGAGCTAGCGGCAGCGGTGGGGAGGGTGGAGGCGATCCTCACCGCGGAGCGGCTGCGCATCCGCCGGTGCTCTCCCTAGGGGTCGACCTCGTGGAGGTGGAGCGGATGAGGGCGCTCCTTGTCCGGTGGGGGCCGGAGCGGCTGGGGCGCCTGTTTACAGAGCGGGAGCTCCGCTACGCCCTCGCCTCCCCGCGCCTGGCCCCCCAGCGGCTGGCCGCGCGGTTTGCGGCCAAGGAGGCGTTCCGCAAGGCCCTCGGCCGCGCGGTCCCGTTCCGCGAGCTTGAAGTGGTCCTGGAAGGGGCGCGGCCCTGCCTCCGCTGGCAGGGCCGCACGTATCCGGTCTCCCTCTCCCACACCCCAGCCTACGCGGTGGCGGTGGCGGCGGTCACTCCTCCGCCTCCTCCGCCAGGCCCTTCAGCCGCTCCCGAAGGGTGAACGTCTCCCGTCCGGCCTGGGGGGCGAGGAACCGGTCCTTCTCCGCCTCCGCCACGTCCTCGGCAATCTTCTTGATCGAGAGGCGGACCTGGCGCTTGGACTCGTTGATCCCGATGATCTTCGCCGTGACCTCCTGCCCGATCCGGAGGGCCTCGGCCGGGCTTCCGATCCGCTCGGAGGAGATCTCCGAGACGTGGATCAGCCCCTCCACCGCCGGGGTGATCCGGACGAACGCCCCGAAGTCCTTGATCTGGGTGACCGGCCCGGAGACGACCGAGCCCACGGAGTACTGCTCGAGGAACTGCTCCCAGGGGTCCTGCTGGAGGGCCCTTAGGGACAGGCTGATCCGCCGCTCCTCCTCGTCCACCTTGAGGACGATCGCCCGCACGGTCTGCCCCGGCTGGAGGACCTCCTTGGGGTGCCCAACCCGCTGCCAGGAGAGCTCGGAGATGTGGATCAGGCCCTCCACCCCCTGCTCGAGCTCCACGAACGCCCCAAAGTCGGTGAGGTTGGTGACCTTCCCCTCGACGAGGGCGCCCCGCGGGTAGCGGTGGGCCACGTCCTCCCAGGGGTCGGGGAGGGCCCGCTTGAGGGACAGGCTGATCCTCTTCCGCTCAGCGTCCACGGAGAGGACCACCACCTCCACCTCGTCCCCCTCGCTCACCACGTCCCGGGGATGCTTGGGGGTCGTCCAGGCGAGCTCCGAGATGTGCACCAGCCCCTCCACGTCCTCCTCAAGCTCCACGAACGCCCCAAAGTCGGTCACGGAGACGACCTTTCCCTTGACCCGGGTCTTCGGGGGATAGCGGTCAGCGATCCCCTGCCAGGGGTCGGGGCGGAGGCGCTTGATGGAGAGGGAAATCCGCCCCTCCTCCCGGTCCGCCTCCAGAACCATCACCTTCACCTTCTGCCCCGGGGCGAACTTCCCCGGCGGGGGGACGGGGACGTCCTTCCAGCAGAGTTCGGTCCGGTGGACGAGGCCGTCGTGGCCTCCGACGTCCACGAACACCCCGAAGTCCACCACGCTCTTCACCGTCCCCTCGACCACGGTCCCCGGGGTGAGGGAGGAGAACAGGGCGTCCCGCTCCTTTTCCTCGAGTTCCTTGAGGTACTCGCGGCGCGAGACGACGATGTTCCGGTTGCGGCGGGAGAACTCGATGATGCGGAACTCGAGCTCTTTGCCCCGCAGGCGCTCGATCTTGGTGGAGACCCCTTTCCCGAGGTGGGAGGCCGGGAGGAACGCGCGGATCCCGCCCAGGCTCACGTTGTAGCCCGCCTCCCCCACCTCCTCGACGACCACCCCGGTGACGGGGGTCCCCTCCTTGTACGCCCGCTCGAGTTCCAGATACCGCTTGGCGAGGTACGCCTGGCGCTCGGAGATGTAGACGGTGCCGTTCTCCTCATCGATGTAGGTGATGAGGACGTCGATTTCCTCCCCGGGCTGGACCGCCTCGTGGCCGGGGGCCAGTTCCCGCTTGGGAAGGACCGCCTCGGACTTGTACCCGATGTCGACGAGGATGTCCTCCCCGGCCTCTTGAACGATCCGGCCCCGCACCGTGTCCCCGCGGCTAAACAGCCGCACGTCGCTCTCGTCGAGCGCCTCTTCCATCTGGATCCACTCCGCCATCCGCAACCACCTCGTCCGTTTCCCCGCTTTCGGGCCCGCACCGAACGACCTCGCACCGCGAACCCCGCTTGGGTCAACGCGGGGATCTTATCCCCCCCCTCGGGGGGGCTCAAATCAGGTCCCAAGCACCCGCTCCATGAGCCGCTCGCTGAGGTGGCGATAGCGATCGGAACGGGAAAGGCCCGCCGGGAGATCGGCGGCGAGCACGTCCACCGTGAAAGGCGGGCCGATCCGGACTTCGATCCGGGGAAACCGAACGGGGATCCGCCCCCACCGCTTGGGGGGGTAGGGGCCGCGGGGGACGAGGTTGACGGGGATGAGGGGGCGACCGAGGAGCTCGGCAAACCGGACCGCGCCGGGTTTCGGCCGAGCCCCGGGGCGGGTTGTCCCCTCGGGGAAGATTCCCACGAGCCGGGCCCGCTTGGCCGCCGCCACCGACCGCCGGAAGTCATCCACCCCAAACGCCTCCCGATCGATGGGGACGGCGAAGAGGAGGACGAGGGGCCCGAGGAGGGGGTTCTTGAGCAGCCCGTGCCGGGCGAGAAAGGTGATCCTCCGGAACGGTCCGCAGGCCACCCCGAGGATCACGGTGTCCCAGTACGAGCGGTGGGGGGCGACGAGGATCCCCCCCCGGACGAGGTGCTCCCGGCCGGAGACCCGGAGCCGGAAGAGCGGCTTCACGAGGAGCCAGAGGAGGACGGCCAGGAGGGCCCACAGGAGGTCGCGGATCCGGTCAGCGAGCCAAGTGCGCACGGCGCTCCTCCACGAGTTCCAGGGCCTGAGCGAGGACCTCCTCCGGGGTCTTCCCCGTGGTGTCGAGGACCACGGCGTCGGGGGCCGGGCGGAGGGGGGAGTCGGGACGGGTGGAGTCCCGCTCGTCCCGCCGGCGGATCGCGGCGAGGATCTGGGCGAAGTCCCCCCCCTGCTCCCGGTGCCGGCGGCGGGCCCGCTCCTCCTCCGTCGCCCAGAGGTAGATCTTGAGCTCGGCGTCGGGGAGGACAACCGTCCCGATGTCCCGCCCCTCCATGACCACATCCCCCCCCGCCCCGATCCGCCGCTGGACCTCCACGAGGCGCTTCCGGACCCGGCTATCGACCGCGAGCTGGGAGGAGAGGTCATCGAGCTCGGGGTTCGAAAGAAGCTCGGTCACGTCCTCCCCCCCAAGGAGGATCCGTCCCCCTTCTTCCACCCGGAGGTCGAGGGCCTCCAGGGGGATCCCCCGGCGGCGGGCGAGGGCGGCGGCGCGGTACATCGCCCCGGTGGGGACGAACAGGTACCCCAGGACTTCGGCGAGGGAGCGGGCGAGGGTGGTCTTCCCCGCCGCAGCCGGGCCGTCAATCGCGATCCTCATCCCGAGAACTTGTACCCCGCCTCCACGGGGGCCGCAACGAACAGCCGCGCCCCGGGGGGGACCCGCAACCCGTCCCGCGCCGCCTCCGCCTCGTCCCGGGACGGGAACGCGGCGAACAAGGCCGACCCCGACCCCGTCATCCCCACCCCGAGGCTCGGCAAGCCCTCGAGGAGCTCCCGGAGGGCCCGAAGCTCGGGCCGGAGGTGGGCCGCCGCTGGCCAAAGGTCGTTGGAAAAGGGCGGAACCCCGGGCACCCTCCCAGGAGAGCTGAACGGAAGCCCGAGCCCGTCGTAGGTCCGGTACACCTCCGCCGTCGGGAGCCCAAACGGGGGGACGAGGACGAGGAACGCCGGGGGGAGAGGGATGTCCACAGGGGTGATCCGGTCGCCGATCCCCTCCACCCAGGCCGGGCTCCTCCCCAAGAAAAAGGGCACATCCGCGCCCAGCGCTGCCCCCACGCGGACCAGCTCCTCTGGGGACTTCCCCAGCCCGTGGAGGCGGTTGATCCCCGCCAGGACCGCCACGGCATCCGCGCTCCCCCCGCCCAGGCCCGCCCCCACCGGGATGTTCTTCCTGAGCACGATGCGCACGCCCGGGCCCTCCTCGCCCACCAGGGCTTGAGCCGCGCGGTAGGCTAGGTTCCCCTCGGGCGGGCCCAGCTCCGCGGGCGCCTCGAGCTCGATCCCCCTGGGGATGGATGTGAGCTCCAGCTCGTCCGCCCAATCGACGGCGCAGAAGAGGCTCTGGAGGAGGTGGTAGCCGTCCTCCCGCCGCCCCACCACCCGCAGGACCAAGTTCAATTTGGCGTAGGCGAGGACCTGCAGCGTTCGCATCAATCCCCCTCTCCCCCCTGCAGGAGAGGGTGGGGATGAGGGGAAGTCACCACGCGGCCCTCCTTGACCACCGCCCAGGCCAGGGTTTGCCCCATCCAGTAGGGGATCTCCGCGAAGGTCGCGGCGTCCCACACCACGAGGTCGGCGCGCTTCCCGGGTTCTAGGGAGCCGAGCTCTCCCGCGAGGTTCAAGGCAGCGGCAGCGTTTGAGGTCACCGCGGTAAGTACCTCCTCCGGGCTCATCTTGAGCTTCAGGATGGCCAGGCTCATGGCAAA
>JAOACA010000001.1:83440-94457 GCA_026418075.1 Candidatus Bipolaricaulota bacterium
CCGCCTCGATGAGCCCCCGCGCGGGCGGATAGGGCTCCTCAAGGAGGAACGCCGTCCCGGGGAGGAGCACGGCCACCGTGCCCGCCCGGGCGAGAGCTTGGATCCCCTCCTCCGAAACGTGCAGGAGGTGTTCGGCCGAGGTGGCCCGCAGCTCGCCGGCGAGCTCCGCCGCCCCCACCGGGGCCAATTCATCCGCGTGGACCTTGAGGCCCAAACCCAGGCGGCGCGCGGCCTCCAGGATCCGCCGGGCCTCCCCCACGGTGTAGAAGCCCCGGTCGCAGAACACGTCGCAGAACCGGGCTAGCCCCGCTTGGGCCACGGCAGGGAGCATCGCCTCGATCAGGAGGCGCACGTACTCCTCCCGCGGGATTTCCGGGGGGAAGGCGTGGGCGCCCATGAAGGTGGGGACGAGGGTCAGGGGGAGTTCCGCGGCGAGGCGGCGGACGGCGCGCAGCATTTTGAGCTCGTCCTCGGGGGTAAGGCCGTAGCCGGACTTGATCTCCACGGTGGTGACCCCTTGGGCCAGCATGCGGAGGAGGCGGGGCTTGGCCTGGTCCACGAGCTCCGCCTCGGACGCCGCGCGGGTGGCGCGGACGGTGGTGAGGATCCCCCCGCCCGTGTACCGCTCCCCCCGGACGCGGGCGAGGAATTCAGGAAGGCGGTTCCCGGCGAACACGGCGTGGGTGTGGGGGTCCACGAGTCCAGGGGTTACGCACCGCCCCTCGGCGTCGAGGGTCGGCCCAGGGAAGCGGGGTCGGGGCCCGGTGCCGACCTCGGCGATCCTCCCCTCCCGCACGAGGACGTAGGCGTCGCGGAGGACGGTGATCTCCCCTTGGGCCCGGCCCGCCCGCGGCCCCGTGCCCCGCGGGGTGGCGAGCTCCCCGATCCCGTCGACCAGGAGGTCCATCCCAGGGAGTATACCGGCCACGTTCGCTTCCCCGCGCGGAACCCTGGGGCTATACTGAGCCGCTGTGATCGAGCTCGATGGGCACCTCACTCCCCAGGACGCGGAGGCGATCGTCCTCCGGGGAGCCCCCGTCGCCCTCGCCCCATCCGCCCGGGCCAAGGTCGAGGCCTCCCACCGAGCGCTTCAGGCCCTCCTCGCCCGGGGAGAGCCCGTCTACGGGGTGAACACGGGGTTCGGGGCCCTGTCCACGGTCCGGATCCCAGACGGAGAACTGGGAAAGCTCCAGCGGAACATCGTCCTCTCCCACGCAGCCGGGGTCGGAACTCCCCTCCCCGACGAGGCCGTCCGGGGGATGCTCCTCTTCCGCCTGAACTCGTTCCTCCAAGGGGCGTCCGGGGTCCGGCCCGCGGTCGTGGACCTCCTTCTTGGGATGCTCAACGCCGGGGTCCACCCGCTCGTCCCCGAGCAGGGGTCCGTGGGCTCCTCGGGGGACCTCGTGCCCCTCGCCCACCTCGCCCTCCCCCTTCTTGGAGAAGGCCGGGCCCGGGTCCGGGGGGAGGAGCTCCCAGGAGGGGAGGCCCTCCGTCGCGCGGGCCTCGCCCCCCTTTCCGAACTGGCCCCGAAGGAGGGCCTGGCCCTCCTCAACGGGACGGCGTACATGCTCGCCCTCCTCTTCCTCGCCTGGACCTACGGCTGGCGGGCCCTGCGGGGAAGCCTCGGGATCGCCGCCCTCTCGTTCCAGGCCCTCCGCGGCCGGACCGAGGCCCTCGACGGGCGGATCCACGCCCTCCGCCCCCACCCCGGCCAGGCCCAGGTCGCCTCCTGGCTCCGGGAGCTCCTCACCGGAAGCGCGCTCGCTAACTCCCACCGCGGCGACGTCCAGGACCCCTATTCCCTCCGCTGCCTCCCCCAGATCCTCGGGCCGGTGGTGGAGGCCCTGTGGGCGGTGGAGGGGCGGCTCCGGGTGGAGATGAACGCCGCCACGGACAACCCCCTCATCCTCCCCGACGGAGGGGGAACCGCCCTCGCCGGGGGGAACTTCCACGGGGAGATCCTGGCCTTCGCCGGGGAGTGGCTCGCCGTCGCTTTGGCTGAACTGGGGGCCGCCAGCGAGCGGCGGCTGGGCCTCCTCCTCACCGGGGAAGCCCGGGGCCTCCCCCCGTTCCTCGCCCCCCAGCCCGGGACGAACTCCGGGCTCATGCTCCTCCAGTACACCGCGGCGGCGCTCGCCGCTGAGAACAAGGTCCTCGCCCACCCCGCGGCGACCGACTCCATACCCACCTCGGCCGGAAAAGAGGACCACAACAGCATGGGAGCGACTTCAGCCTGGAAGGCCCTCCGGATCGCGGAAAACGCCCTGTCCCAGGTCGCCCTCGAGGGCGTCGCCGCCCGGTGGGCGGTGGCCCTTGCCGGGGAGGAGGACCTCGCCCCGGCCTCCCGCCCGATCTACGAGGCCCTGGCCGCGCTCGTCCCGCCCCCCGGAGAGGACGGGTACCTCGGGGACGCGATCGCCAACGTGCGCGCGGCCCTCCGGGAGGGGAGAATCTCCCCCCATGGCCTATAGAGCGGGAACTGTTGCCGTGGTCGGCCGGACGAACGTGGGCAAATCCACGTTCATCAACGCGGTCCTGGGCCGCAAGGTGGTCATCGTCTCCGACAAACCCCAGACGACCCGGAACCGCATCCGGTGCATCCTCACCACCCCCGAGGCCCAGGCCGTGTTCGTCGATACCCCCGGCCTCCACCACCCCCTGAACAAGCTCTCCGCCCACCTCGTCCGCCAGGCGATGAAGGCCCTCTCCGGGGTCGATGCGCTCGCCTACATGGTCGAGCCCACCGGAGGCGTCGACCCCTACGACGAGACCGTCCTCCCCAAGATCCAAACCCTCCCCTGCCCGAAAGTCCTCCTCGTGAACAAGTGCGACCAGGCGAAGGGGAACGCCCTCCCCGAGACCCTGCTCGCCTACGAGAAGCTCGGGATCTTCGCCGACCTCGTCCCGATCTCGTCCCTTCGGGGGACAAACCTCGACCGGGCCCTTTCCGTCATCCTCGGTCACCTCCCCGAGGGGGAACCCCTCTTCCCCCCGGACATGCCCACCGACCGGCCCCTGGAGTTCGTGGTCGCCGAGCTCATTCGGGAGAAGATCTACCACACCACGTACCAGGAGATCCCCTACTCCACCGCGGTGACGGTGGAGCACATCGCCGAGCGGGAGGACAAGCCGATCCTCGAGATCTACGCCACGATCCACGTCGCCAAGGACTCCCAGAAGGGGATCGTGATCGGGGCGGGGGGAGGGAAGCTCAAGGAGATCGGGCGGCTGGCCCGCCTGGAGCTCGAGGCGATGCTCGGGAAGAAGGTGTTCCTCTCCCTTCAGGTGCGGGTCGAGCCCAAGTGGACCGAGGACGAGGCAAGGATCGCCCGCCTGGCTGGGGAGTAGCGTACGATCCGGGATATGGACAGGCCGAAGGACTTCATCCGGGAGACGATCGACGAGGATCTCCGCTCGGGCCGGTTTTCGTACGTCCACACCCGGTTCCCACCCGAGCCCAACGGCTACCTCCACATCGGCCACGCCCAGGCCGTCCTCCTCAACTGGGAGATCGCCCAGGAGTACGGGGGGAAGTTCAACCTGCGCTTTGACGACACCAACCCCGAGAAGGAGAGCGCGGAGTACGTCGAGGCGATCAAGCGGGACGTGCGGTGGCTGGGGGCGGACTGGGGGGACCGGGAGTTCTACGCCTCCGACTACTTCGAGCAGCTGTACCAGTGGGCCGAGGAGCTCATCCGCCAAGGCAAGGCCTATGTCTGCGACCTCTCCCCGGAGGAGCTGAGCCGCCAGCGCGGCCAGCCGATCCGCCAAGGGGACAGGATCATCACCCCCCCGGGCGTGGAAAGCCCCTACCGGAACCGCTCGGTGGAGGAGAACCTCGACCTCTTCCGCAGGATGCGGGCCGGGGAGTTCCCCGAAGGGTCCCGAACCCTGCGGGCCAAGATCGACATGGCCCACCCCAACCTCAACATGCGGGACCCCGTCCTCTACCGGATCGTCCACGCCCCCCACCACCGGACGGGGACGAAGTGGTGCATCTACCCCACCTACGACTGGGCCCACGGCCAATCCGACTCGATCGAGGGGATTACCCACTCGATCTGCACCCTGGAGTTTGAGAACCACCGCCCCCTGTATGACTGGTTCCTCGAGCAGTTGGGGATCCACCACCCCCGCCAGATCGAGTTTGCCCGCCTCAACCTCACCTACACGGTCCTGAGCAAGCGGTACCTCCTCCGGCTTGTCCAAGAAGGGTACGTCTCCGGCTGGGACGACCCGCGGATGCCGACGATCGCCGGGATGCGGCGACGGGGGTACACCCCGGAGGCGATCCGCGACTTCGTCCGCCGGATCGGGGTCTCCAAAGCGGAAAGCGTCCGAGAGATTGAGCTTCTTGAGCACTGCGTCCGGGACGACCTCAACAAGCGCGCCCCTCGGCGGATGGCCGTGCTTGAGCCCCTGCGGCTTGTGCTCACGAACTACCCCGAGGGGCAGGTGGAGTGGTTCCCGGCGGTGAACAACCCCGAGGACCCCAGCGCCGGGACGCGGCTGGTGCCGTTCTCAAAGGTCCTGTACATCGAGCGGGAGGACTTCATGGAGGCCCCGCCGCCGGGGTACTTCCGCCTCGCCCCAGGAAGGGAGGTCCGGCTCCGGTACGCCTACTTCATCCGCTGCGAGAAGGCGGTGCGGGACGAAAGCGGCCAAATCGTGGAGATCCACTGCACCTACGACCCCGCAACCCGGGGGGGAGACGCCCCCGATGGGCGAAAGGTGAAGGCGACCCTCCACTGGGTGTCCGCCCTCCACGCCATCGACGCCGAGGTCCGGCTCTACGACCGGCTGTTCAAGGTCCCCGACCCGTTGGACGTCCCCGAGGGAGTGGACTGGATCGTCAACCTGAACCCAAGCTCCCTCATCGTGCTCCGGGGGTGCAAGCTCGAGCCGAGCCTGGCGGAGGCTCAGCCCGGGGAGCGGTACCAGTTTGAGCGCAAGGGCTACTTCTGCGTGGACCCCGACAGCCGGCCGGGGAAGCCCGTGTTCAACCGCACCGCCACCCTCCGCGACCCGTGGGCCAAGCAGCAGGGAAAGGTCTAGCCCCGCGGAGAGCGAATCGCCCGCTATACTTTCGGTCGATGGAGCTCCGGGACGAGGTGGTGATCGAGCCGGTCCGGGACTGGGCCGGGTACCGGGCTTGCGAGCGGCTGCAGCAGGAGGTGTGGGGGTTCACCGACCTCGCTGTGGTCCCCGACCACCTCATCCACATGGTGACAACCGCAGGAGGCCTCCTCCTGGGGGCCTACGACGGGATCGGCCCAGGGCGGGAGATGGTCGGGTTCACCCTGTCCGTGGTCGGCCTCCTCCCCGGTGGCACCCTCCGCCACCACTCCCTCATGGCCGCGGTCCGCCCGGGATGGCAGGACCGGGGGGTGGGGTACAAGCTCAAGCTCGCCCAGCGGGAGCACGTCCTCGCCCAAGGGATCCGGATCATCACCTGGACCTTCGACCCCCTGGAGTCCCGCAACGCCCACTTCAACCTGAACAAGCTCGGGGGGGTTGTTGCCCACTACCTCCCCCGCTTCTTCGGGGAGCTCCGGGACCAGCGGAACCGCGGCCTCGACACGGACCGGTTTCTCCTCCAGTGGCACCTCGAGTCTCCCCGGGTGAAGAGCGCCCTGGCGGGGGGAAAGCCCCGCGACCTCGCCCTGGGGGAGGTGGAGACGATCAACCGAACCCAGCGGCTCCCGTCGGGGCTCCGGGCCCCGGCCGGGTTCCGCGCTGAACTCGGAAAGCCCGTCCTCCTCTTCGAGATCCCCTCCGACCTCCAGGCCCTGCGGAAGGCGGACCTCGACCTCGCCCGGGCGTGGCGGCTCGAGGCCCGCAAGGCCCTCACCGCATACATGGACGAGGGCTACCTCGTGACCTCCCTCTTCCGCCAGGGGGACCGAAGCTTCCTCGTCCTGGAGCGGGCCTCCCTCTGGGAGGTCCTGGACCGGCCATGAGGGTCGAGCGCGCCGCCCTGTACCTCGTGGCCCTGCCCCTCGTCGCCCCGTTCCGGACGAGCTTTGGGGAGGAACGGGTCCGCCACGCCCTCCTCGTCGCCCTGGAGGCGGACGGACGGACGGGGTGGGGGGAGTGCGTCGCGGGCTCCGGGCCCTGGTACTCGGCGGAGACCGTGGACACGGCCCGCCACGTCCTCCTCGACTTTGCCCTCCCCCTCCTCCGGGGGAAGGAGATCGCCCACCCCCGGGAGGTCCCGGAACTCCTCGCCCCGATCCGGGGCCACCCAATGGCCAAGGCCGCCCTCGAGGCCGCCCTGTGGGACCTCCACGCCCAAGGGGAGGGGAAGCCTCTCACCAAGCTCCTCGGCGGAACCCGGGACCGGGTCGCCGCTGGGGTGAGCGTGGGGATCCAGCCCAACCTCCCGACCCTCCTCTCCCGGGTCGCGGGGTACGTGGGGGAGGGCTACCGGCGGGTGAAGCTCAAGATCGAGCCGGGGTGGGACCTTGAGCCGGTGGCCGCGGTCCGGGAGCGGTTCCCCGACCTCCCCCTCGCCGTGGATGCCAACGCCGCCTACACCCTCGACCACGCTCGCCACCTGAAGGAGCTCGACCGGTTTGGGCTCCTCATGGTCGAGCAGCCCCTCGCCTACGACGACCTCCTTGGCCACGCCCGTCTGGCGGAGAAGCTTACCACCCCGATCTGCCTGGATGAGTCCATCTCCTCCCCCCACCGGGCGTGGGAGGCCCTGGAGCTTGGGGCGTGCCGGATCATCAACGTGA
The DNA here is from genome assembly GCA_026418075.1 of Candidatus Bipolaricaulota bacterium. Lineage (GTDB taxonomy): Bacteria > Bipolaricaulota > Bipolaricaulia > Bipolaricaulales > Bipolaricaulaceae > Bipolaricaulis. Next base: position 90,181 of record JAOACA010000001.1, read on the forward strand.
AGCAGGGGCGGATCGGCGGTCTGTCCGCCGCCCTCGCGATCCACGCCCTGGCCACGGAGCGGGGGGTGCCCCTGTGGTGCGGGGGGATGCTCGAGACCGGGGTCGGCCGGGCGGTCAACGTCGCCCTGGCCTCCCTCCCCGGGTTCACCCTCCCCCACGACATCTCCGCCACGGACCGCTACTACCGGGAGGACATCGCCCTCCCCCCGTTCCGGCTCGAGGACGGCCACATCCGCGTCCCCCACGAGCCAGGCCTTGGGGTGGCGGTGGACCTCCCCCGCCTCCACCGGTACGCGGCGGGGATGTGGACCTGGAGACCGTAGGAGGAACCGATGAGGAAAGCGGAACTGGCGAAGCTGATCGACCACACGGTCCTGGGGCCGGAGACGGGCCGGGCGGCGGTGGAGCGGGTCTGCCGGGAGGCGGCCGAACACGGGTTCTACGCGGTGTGCGTCCCCCCGGGGTACGTCGCCCTCGCCCGGTCCCTCCTCCAGGGAACGCCGGTCCGGGTGGGAACGACGGTGGGGTTTCCCCACGGGCAGCACAAGCCCGAGGTCAAGGCCCACGAGGCGCGCCTCGCCTTGGCCGACGGGGCCCACGAGGTGGACATGGTGATCGACGTGGGAGCCCTCAAGGAGGGCGACCGGAACCGGGTCCTCGCCGATATCCGGGCGGTGCGGGAGGCGGCCCCCCGGCCGGCCGTCCTCAAGGTGATCCTCGAGTGCGCTCTCCTCACGGACGAGGAGAAGGTCCGCGGGGCGGAGCTCGCCCGGGAGGCAGGGGCGGACTTCGTCAAGACCTCCACCGGGTTCGCCTCGGCTGGGGCGACGGTCGAAGACGTCGCCCTCCTCCGGAAGACGGTGGGGAAAGCCCTCGGGGTCAAGGCGTCGGGGGGGATCCGGGACTACGCGACGGCGGTGGCGATGGTCGCGGCGGGGGCCAACCGGATCGGGGCCTCGCGGAGCGTCGGGATCCTCGCCGGGGCCCCGGAGTAGCGGTGGCCGCGCTTTCCCGGGACCGGGGGATCGTCCTCCGGACCCACGACCACGCCGAGACGGACCGGATCGCGGTCCTCCTCACCCCGCGGGGGCGGCTGGACCTCCTCGCCAAGGGGGCCCGCCGCCTGGAGGGCTCGGCGGGAGCCCTCCTCGACCCCCTCCACGTCCTCGACGTGATCTACTACCGCCGCCGCGGGCTCCCCCTCCTCAAGGAGGCGGCCTTCGTCCAGACCTTTCCCCAGGTGCGGGGGGACCTCGACCGGGCGGCGGCGGCCCTCCGGGCCCTGCGGTGGGCCGCGGACCTCTTCCCCTCCGGAAGCTCCGACGAGCGGCCCTACCTCCTGACCCTGGAGTCCCTCGCCGCTCTGGAAAGGGGGCTTTCACCCCTCCTCTTCACCGCCGCCTACACCCTGCGGGCGCTCGCCTTGGCCGGACACGGCCCCTACCTCACCGGGTGCGTCCGCTGCGGGGGGGGAAACGGCCTCACGTGGGTTCCGGAGCGGGGCGGGTTCCTCTGCGCCCCCTGCGGAGGGTCGGGGGCCTCGGTCTCCCCCCGCCTGGCCCGAACCCTCGACGCCCTGGCCCGCCTCCCCCTCGACGCCCTGGAGCTCCTCCAGGCCCCCGACGAGGACCTCCGCCAGGGGATCGCCCTCCTCGAGGAGTTCCGCCGGGCCCAGGTCGGCCGCTAGCCCGGGCCGCCCCGGCTGGCTAAAGTATCCCCGTGGACTGCCAAATCATCGCCTGCAATCGGATCGTGTTCGCGGGGAAAGCGACCCTCGTGGCCGCCCGGAGCGAGGAGGGCTGGTTTGGGGTCCTGCCCGGCCACGCCCCGGCCGTCTTCGCCCTCGCCGACCACGAGCTCCGGGTGACCACCGAGGAAGGAACCCGATCCTTCCGCGTTCGCGGCGGGGTCCTCTCCGTAACCCCAGGGAAGGTCACGGTCCTCACCGGGGAAGCGGCCCCGATCCCGTAAAAAAGAACAGGGCCCCGGCGTCCGGGGCCCTGAGGTTTCCGAGCGGATCTTACCGCGGCGTGACGTTCTTGGCCTGCGGGCCCTTCGGCCCCTGCTCGACGTCGAACTCCACAAGCTGCCCCTCGCGCAGGCTCTTGAACCCGGGCATGTTGATCGCCGAGAAATGGACGAACACGTCCGGGCCGCCGTCCTGCTCGATGAAGCCGTACCCCTTGGAGTCGTCGAACCACTTCACCTTGCCAGTGGCCATTCGGTTGTTTCCCCCCTTTTCGTGTGTTTCGACCGCCTCCATGCGCCCCTCTTCGCTGCGTGGGGGAACCCCCGAGCAGCCACCGCGGTGGTGCACTTCGATCGGTCCTGCGCTTGCGAGTATAGCGCCCAGGGATCAAAAGACAAGGCCCTTGGCCCCTCCCGAGGGGACATGTACACTCGTGGTCGTCATGGACCTTGCGGAGAGGAAACCGCTGGAAGCGGAGCTGGCCAGCGAGGAGGCGGAAGGGGGTGGGGACGCCGACGCCCTCGCCCTCTACCTCGCCGAGGTCGCCCGGATCCCCCTCCTCTCCGCGGAGGAGGAGCGGGACCTCGCCCTCCGGATGCGGAACGGAGACCTCCGCGCCCGGGAACGGCTCATCGTCTCCCACCTCCGGCTCGTGGTGTCCGTGGCCCGGGAGTACGGGGAGGTGGGCCTGGACCTCCTCGACCTCATCCAGGAGGGGAACCTGGGGCTGATGGAGGCGGTGGACCGGTTCGACGTCTCCCGGGGGGTGCGGCTGTCGGCCTACGCCCGGTGGTGGATCCGCCAGGCGATGGGGGCGGCGCTCGAGCGCCAGGCCCAGCTCATCCGGATCCCCGCCCACCTCTTCCGGGCCATCGTCCGGTTCCAGCGGCTCAAAACCGCGTTCGGCGGGGAGGAGGCCGAGGAATGGACGGACGTCCTCCGCGCCCCGGGGATGACCGCCGAGCGCCTGGAGCACCTGGAGCGCACCGTGGCCGAGGTCATTTCCCTGGACGCCCCCCTCACCGAGGACGAGGAGATGGACACCCTGGACGAGATCATTGCCGACGAGACCGTGCTCCCCCCCGAGCGGGCCGCCCTGGAGATCCTCCTCCGGGAGGAGCTCACCGCGATCGTGAACCAGCTCCCGGAGCGGGATGCCCAAGTCCTGCGCTGGCGGTTTGGGCTGGAGGGGGCGACGCCCCTGACGCTCGCCGAGGTCGGGGCAGCCCTCGGGGTGTCGAGGGAGCGGGCCCGGCAACTGGAGGAGCGGGCCCTCAAGCGCCTGAAGGAAGTGTGGGGGGAGAAAGCCCTCCAGTACTACCGCCGGCTCATCGCCGCCGTCTAGCCCCCCACCAGGGCCCGGAACTCCCCCTCGGTGAGGGTCGGAATCCCCAGCTCCCGCGCCCGGGCGAGCTTCTCCCCGGGATCCCGCCCGACCACGACGTAGTCCACGCTCCGGGACACCCCGGACGCCACCCGGCCCCCCCGGGACTCCACGAGCTTCTCCGCCTCAGCCCGGGTGAGGCCGTCGAGGGCCCCGGTGAACACGAACACCTTCCCCGCCAGGGGGCCCGCCGCGGCGACCGCCCTTCCCGCCACTCCCAGCGCCCCAAGCTCGGAGACCAGCTTCCGGTTCTCCTCGTTTTGGAAGAACGACCGGACGCTTGCGGCGATCTCCGGCCCCACCCCCCGAATCGCCGTCAGCTCCTCCTCCCCGGCCGCGGCCAGCCGCTCCAGCGACCCAAACCGCTCGGAGAGGAGCTCGGCCGCCCGCTCCCCGACGTGGGGAATCCCCAGGGCGTAGAGAAGCCGGGGAAGGGGGATCCCTTTGGAGCGCTCGATCTGGCGGAGGAGGTTGTCCGCGGACTTGTCCCCCATCCGGGGGAGGGGGACGAGGTCCTCCTTCCGCAAGCGGTAGAGGTCGGAGATCCGGCGGACGAGGCCGCGGTCCACCAGGGTGTCCACGAGCTTTTCCCCCAGGCCCGCGATGTCCGCCCCGCGGCGGGAGGCGTAGTGGCGGATCGATTCCTTGATCCGGGCCGGGCAGGAGATGTTCTCGCAGCGGTGGGCGGCCTCGCCCGGAGGGCGAACCACGGGCCCCCCGCAGGAAGGGCAGCGGGACGGCATCCGGAACGGGACCTCGTCCCCGGTTCGCCGCTCGGGGAGGGGGCGGACGACCTCGGGGATCACCTCCCCCGCCCGGCGGACCACGACCCAGTCCCCGACCCGGACGTCCTTCCGGCGGACCTCGTCCTCGTTGTGGAGGGTGGCCCGCGCCACGGTGACCCCGGACACCTCCACCGGGTCG
>JAOACA010000001.1:94465-107979 GCA_026418075.1 Candidatus Bipolaricaulota bacterium
GACGTCCTTCCGGCGGACCTCGTCCTCGTTGTGGAGGGTGGCCCGCGCCACGGTGACCCCGGACACCTCCACCGGGTCGAGGATTGCGACCGGGGTGAGGGTCCCCGTCCGCCCGACCTGGACCGCGATCTCCCGAACCCGCGTCAGGGCCTCCTCGGCGGGGAACTTGTAGGCGATCGCCCACCGCGGGGCGCGGGCGATCTCCCCGAGGACCTCCCGGGCCCGGAAGTCGTTCACCTTGACCACCATCCCGTCCGTGGCGTAGGGGAGCCCCTCCCGCTCCCGGAGGAGCTCCTGGTAGAAGGCCTCCACCTCGTCGGCGGTGCGGCAGAGGCGCCACCGCGGGTTCACGGGGAGACCGAGCTTGGGAAGGGTGGTGAGGAGCTCGACTTGGGTCCGGAGCTCCAGGCCCTCGACCCGCGCCACGTGGTAGAGGAAGAGCTTGAGGGGCCGGGAGGCGGTGACCGCGGGGTCGAGCTGGCGGAGGCTCCCCGCCGCGGCGTTGCGGGGGTTGGCGAACTCCGGCTCCCCCCGCCGCGCCCGCTCCTCGTTCAGCCTCCGGAACGCCGCCTTCTCCATGTACACCTCGCCCCGGACCTCGAGGAGCCGGGGGACCTCCCCGTCCAGGGGGAAAAGGCGCAACGGGAGCTGGCGGATCGTCCGGAGGTTCGCCGTCACGTCCTCCCCCACCCGGCCGTCCCCGCGGGTCGAGCCCACGGTGAAGACCCCGTCCACGTAGACGAGCTCCACGGACAGGCCATCGAGCTTGGGCTCGCAGACGTAGTCCACCTCCCCCACCGCCCGCCGGACCCGGTCGTCCCACTCCCGGAACTCCTCAAGCGAAAAGCAGTTCTGGAGGGAGAGCATGGGGATCGCGTGGGGGACGGGGCGGAACTCCTCGGCCGGGGGGGCGCCGGCCCGCTGGGTGGGGGAGTCGGGGGAGACGAGCTCCGGGTACTGGGCCTCCAAAGCGACGAGTTCCCGGAACAGGGCGTCGTACTCGGCGTCGGTGATCTCGGGGCGGTCGAGGACGTGGTAGAGGTAGTCGTGGCGGCGGATCTCGGCCCGGAGGGCCTCGACCCGCTTCCGCACCTCCTCGGGGGCGGCCATCCCCGCTACGGCCCCTCCCGGGCGGCCCCCTCGTGCCGGTCGTAGGCCTCGATGATCGCCTTGACGAGGGGGTGGCGGACGACGTCCCGCCGGTCGAGGTGGACGATGGCGATCCCCGGGATCCCCGCAAGGATGTGTTGAACCTCGGCCAGGCCCGACGGCCGCCCCTCGAGGTCGACCTGGGTGATGTCCCCCGTGACCACGGCCTTGGAACCAAACCCAAGCCGAGTCAGGAACATCTTCATCTGGGTGTGGGTCGTGTTCTGGGCCTCGTCGAGGATCACAAACGCGTGGTTGAGGGTCCGCCCCCGCATGAACGCCAGCGGCGCGATCTCCACCCGCCCGTTCTGGATGTGCTTATCGAGCTCCGCGGCCGGGATCATGTCGTAGATCGCATCGTAGAGCGGGCGGAGGTAGGGGTTCACCTTCTGGAAGATGTCCCCGGGGAGGAACCCGAGCTGCTCCCCAGCCTCGACCGCCGGCCGGGTGAGGATGATCCGCTTCACCTCCCCCCGCTTGAGGTACCCCAGGGCCACCGCCACGGCGAGGTAGGTCTTCCCCGTCCCCGCCGGGCCGATGGCGAACACGAGGTCGTTGTCCCGGATCGCCTGGACGTACTGGCGCTGCCCGGCGGTCTTGGGCCGGATCGCCTCCCCCCAGTGGGTGATCTGGACCACGTCGGTGAGGAGGCCGGTGAGGTCCTCGCCATCCTTGACCTGGGCGATGAGGTAGCGGACCTCGTCGGGCGTGGGGACGTGCTCCCCTTTCACCACCTCGACGAGCTTCCCCAGAAGCCGCTCGAGCTGCCCCACCTCCCCCGCCTCGCCCTCGACCTCGATCCGATCCCCCCGGGCGACGATCCGCACCCCGGCGAACGCCTCCCCGATCAGGCGGAGGTTCCGGTTGTACTGCCCGAGAACCCCCACCGCCACCTCGTGGCTCCCCAGCTCAATCTCCGCGACTTTCCTTCCGATGCTCGATCACCCCCACAACGCCCCCCGTATTGGAGGCAACGATGTGGGCACGAACGATTGTACCCGGTGGGGCGGCCCCGCGGACCTCGACCGCGAGGTAGGCCTCGCTCGTCCCCCACGCCGAGCCCCCCCGGACCTCCTCCACGACGACCTCCACCGTCCGGCCGAGGAACCGGCGGTGGACCTCCCCCCGCCACCTCCGGGCCTGCGCGGCAAGTGCGGCGGCCCGGCGGGCCACCTCCTCCGGCGGAACCCTCCCCGGAAGCCCCGCCGCCCTCGTCCCCGGCCGGGGGGAGTACCGGAAGACGTGGACGTTCAGCGGGAGGAGGGCCTCCAGGGCCTCCACCGTCCGCCCGAACGCCCCCTCGTCCTCCCCAGGAAACCCGACCAGGACGTCGGCCCCTAGGGTCGACCCGGGGACGCGGGAAAGAAAGAGCCGCGCCCGCTCGAGGTACTCGGCCCGGGTGTAGGGGCGCCCCATCCGGCGGAGGACCCCGTCGTCCCCGGACTGGAGGGGGAGGTGGAGGTAGGGGCACAGCCGCCGCTCCCCGGCAAAGAGGGCCACAAGCCCGTCCGTCACCCCCTCGGGGTTGAGGGAGGAGAGGCGGTACCGGACCCCGGGGACCTCGAGGAGCTCCCCGAGGAGGTCCACGAGCCGCGGGCGCTCGGGGAGGTCCTCCCCGTACTGGGCGAGGTTGACCCCCACGAGGACGATCTCGGGGTGCCCGGCCCGGGCGAGCCGCTCCGCCTCGGTCCGCGCTGCCCGTGGGGTCTTGCTCCGCAGGGGCCCCCGGAGGAGCCACGCCCGGCAGAAGGCGCACCCCACGGTGCACCCGTCCTGGACCTTGAGGAGAGCCCGGACCCGCGGCGCCCGCCCGGGGAGGGCCTCCTCATCCAAGGACGGCCACCCGTCCCGGGGAACGGGCTCGCCCCGGAGAAGGTGGCCGAGGAGCTCGGGGAGGCGGGACTTGTCCCGGTTTCCCACGAGGAGGTCCGCCCCCGCCCGCCGCAGCCCCTCCGCCGCCCCGTCCGCCCCGCACCCCACGGCGACGACGACCGCCCCCGGCCGCTCCCGCTTGAGGCGGGCGACGCGCTGGCGGGACTTCCGGTCGGCGAGGGCGGTCACGGTGCAGGTGTTGACGACGTGGACCTCCCCCTCCCCCGGAAGCGCGGCCAGCCGCCCGGCGAGGACCTCCGCCTCGTACTGGTTGACCCGGCACCCCAGGGTGTGGACGGTGACCCTCATTCCGTGTGCCGCTCCACCGTGAACCGGAGGAGCCGATGCGGCTCGTCCGGCCCGATCCCCGCCTTCGCCCGGGCAATCCGGAGCTGGTCCGCGACGGTGTCCACCCCGGGGAGGTCGGGGAGGAGGAGGCCCCGCCGCCACCCCGCCTCCACGATCACCCCGTACCGCCGGGGATCGAGGTCCTCCTCGGCACACGGCTCGGGTGGGGAGAGGACATCCACCGAGATGGAGAGCTCGGGGAGCTCGCGGGGGGAAACGGGGGGGAACCGGGGGTCCTCGGAGGCAGCCCGGATCGCGTTGGCGATGATCTCCTCGGCCAGGGTGGGCTCGGTGGGCTCGTAGGTCCCGATGCACCCCCGGAGGAGCCCCCGCTTCTTCAGGGACACGAACGCCCCGGCCCGGCGACCGGTCAGCTCCGGCGGGAGGTCCCGAGGAAGGGGGAGCTGCACCCCCCGGCGGACGTAGGCCTCCACGCTCGCCCGGGCCAGTTCCACGTACGGATCGCGGCTGCCCACGGGGGGGAGGGTACCCCCCGCGGGGGCCCTGTCAACCGCGGTTTGACGCCCGCCCCCGCTCCCCGCTACCCTCGTGGCGATGCGCAGGCTGGCAATCGGTGCCGGGCTCGTGCTCACGGCCGTGGCCGTGCTCCTGTTCGTCCTCCTCTCCCAGACCGAGGTCGCCCGGGCCCTCCGGCAGGGGTCCCCGGTGGCCGTCCTCGTGGTTGGGGTGGCCGACCTTGCCGAGGAGAAAGCCCCCGCCGACCGGGTCTCCATCGCCCTCCTCCAACCCGGCGGCCGGGCGACCTGGCTCAGCGTCCCCAGGGACCTCGCCTGGCCCACCGCTGGAGGCTGGACCTCCCTCCACCGCCTGTACGCGGGCGAAGGGGCCCCGGGTCTGGCCCGCCGGCTCGCCTCCCTCCTGGAGATCCCCATCCCGTACTGGATTGTGCTCGACCTCCGCGGGGCCGCCCTCCTCGTCGACCGCCTCGGGGGGGTCGAGCTCGTCGTCCCGGAGCGGCTGGTGTACCAGGATCGGGCGAAGAACCTGTTCATCGACATCCCCCCCGGGAAACAGGTCTTCGACGGGGCCCGGGCCGCGGACTTCCTCCGCTACCGGGACGACGGGGAGCCCGAGGGGGCCCGCCTGGCCCGCTACCACCAGCTCCTGGGGGCCCTCCTTGAGCGGGCCCAGGCCCTCCCCCCCAGCGGGTGGCGGGAGGTCGTGGACGGCCTCCGGGCCGAGGCCCGGACGAACCTCTCCCGGTGGGAGACCTGGGACCTCGCCCGGGCCGTGGGCGGCCTGTCCCCCGACCGGACGACGTTCCTCGCCCTTCCCACCGTCCCCCGGACGGGGGGGGACCATGTCCCCGACCTCGCCCGCCTCCGCAACCTCGTCCTGGGGGCCACCCGGGGCCAGACCGCCCTCACCCGGGACGAGGTCCGGGTCCTCGTCCTCAACGGGACGGGCACGCGGCTCCTTGCCTCGCGAACTGGGGCGTGGCTTTCCGACCTGGGGTTCACCGTGGTTGGGGTGGGGGAGGCGGACCGGTCGAACTACCCCCGGTCCTACGTCGTGGTCCGGGAGGAGGCCCGGGCCAAGGGGCGGCTCCTCGTGGAGGCCCTCCCTCCCGCCATCCAGCCCACGGTCCTCGTCCAGACGGACCGGGAGTTCGACGTCGCCCGGGTGGGCGGCTGGCCAGCCGGGGCGGACGTGATCCTCATCCTGGGAGCGGGGTTCGATGTCCGGTCCTGAGCACGCCCTCCTCCACCGGGCGGCGGAGCTCCTCGAGGCCAAGAAGGGCCTCCGCCTCACTGTGATCGACGTGACCGGCTCCTCGGTCCCCACCTCGTACTACCTCATCGCCAGCGGGGAGAACCCGATCCACGTCCGAGCCCTCTGCCACGAGCTCCTCTCCAAACTGCCCCTCGCCCCCCTCCACGCAGAAGGGGTGAAGGAGGGGCGGTGGGCCCTCCTCGACTACGGGGACTTCGTGGTCCACCTGTTCGTGGAGGAGACGCGGCGGTTCTACGACCTGGAGGGCCTGTGGCCCCGGGACCGGGTGGCCCCCTGGCGGGGCTTGCGCCCCCCGTCCGCCGGCGTATAATGCGCCCCGGTACCTCCCGGGCGTGCCCGGGGGGATAGGTGTTCGGATGCACCATCCCGGTCCTTGACAAGTGAATAGAGCGTCTGCTGCGCAAGCATGGTAAGGGCGGACGGGGGATCCCTTGGCAGTCGAGGGCGATGAAGGGCGTGGCTAGCTGCGATAAGCCCCGGGGAGCCGCTGAGCAGGCTGTGATCCGGGGATGCCCGAATGGGGAAACCCGCCGGGCCGTCGAGGTCTGGCATCCAGGGCCGAAATTCCGAGTAAGCCCTGGAGGCGAACCCCGCGAAGTGAAACATCTCAGTAGCGGGAGGAGGAGAAATCAACCGAGATTCCCCTAGTAGCGGCGAGCGAACGGGGAGGAGCCCAAACCGTGGGGGTGCAAGGCCACAGCCGTTGCCCCTGCGGGGTTGTGGGACGACAACGGAGGCCGCTGTGGAGGCCTCGGGGAGTTACCAAGGCATTCTCTAGCCGAACAGCCAGCAAAGCCACTGGAAAGGGCGACCGAAGAGGGCGAACGTCCCGTAGGCGAAAGGGAACGCCCTCCCTGGTTGTCGTCCCGAGTAGCGTCGGACACGGGAAATCCGGCGCGAAGCTGGGGGGACCACCCTCCAAGGCTAAATACCTCCGACTGACCGATAGTGCACCAGTACCGCGAGGGAAAGGTGAAAAGAACCCCGGGAGGGGAGTGAAATAGAACGTGAAACCGTCCGCCTACAGTGCAGTGGGAGCCGGGAACCGCCCCCGCAAGGGGGTGGGGACCGGTGACCGCGTGCCTTTTGCAGTATGAGCCGGCGAGTTGCGCTCCGTGGCGAGGTTAAGCCGATCTTCGGCGGAGCCGTAGGGAAACCGAGTCCGAACAGGGCGACAAGTCACGGGGTGCAGACCCGAAACCGGGTGATCTACCCATGGGCAGGATGAAGTGCGCTTAACCGCGTACGGAGGTCCGAACCCGTAGGTCGTGCAACGCCTTGGGATGACCTGTGGGTAGGGGTGAAAGGCCAATCGCACCCGGTGATATCTGGCTCTCCCCGAAATGACTTTAGGGTCAGCCTCACGCCACAGGCGGCCGGGGGTAGAGTGCTGGCTGGGGAAGGGGGGCAACCTCCAACCTCAATCAAACTCCGAATACCGGCCTGCCGTTCCGTGGGAGTGAGACGGCGGGGGATAACCTCCGTCGTCGAGGGCGAAACAACGCAGACCACCAGCTAAGGCCCCCCAATCCGGGCTCAGTGAGGAAGGCGGTGCGATCGCCCAAACAGCTGGGAGGTTGGCTTAGAAGCAGCCATCCTTTAAAGAGTGCGTAATAGCTCACCAGTCTAGCGACCGCGCGCCGAAGATGTACCGGGACTAAGCCCGGTGCCGAAGCTGTGGGCGCGGTCCTCCGGACCGCGCGGTAGGGGAGCATTCCGCTGTAGGTCGAAGCCGGGCCGCGAGACCCGGTGGACGACGCGGAAGAGAGAATGCCGGCTTGAGTAGCGAGAGATGGGTGAGAATCCCATCCACCGAATGCCCAAGGTTTCCTGGGGAAGGCTGATCCACCCAGGGTTAGGCGGGCCTTAGCCGAAGCCGAAAGGCGTAGGTGATGGACAGCCGGTCAACATTCCGGCCCCTCCGGATTCGCGTTACGAGCGAAGGGGGGACGCCGCGGGAGGTCCTCCGCAGGTTCACGGTTACACCTGTCCAAGCGTCAAGCCAGAGGGGGCAGGCAAATCCACCCCCTCGCAACCGCGCTGCTTCGGCAGCGCGAACAGGCGAGGCGCGATGGCAAGCCCCGCAAGGGGCGGAGGGAGGAGCCTTCGGCGGCCGAGAAAAGCCTCTAGCCAGCGGGTCCGGAGCCCGTACCGCAAACCGACACTGGTGGGCGAGGAGAGCATCCACAGGTGGACGAGCTAACCCTCGTTAAGGAACTCGGCAAAATGGCCCCGTAACTTCGGGACAAGGGGCGCCTTTGGGCTTCCGCAAGGGGGTCTGGAGGCCGCAGAGAAACGGCTCAGGCGACTGTTTACCAAAAACACAGGTCCCTGCCAACCCGAAAGGGGATGTATAGGGGCTGAAACCTGGCCACTGCCGGTAGGTTAAGGGGAGGGGTGCAAGCCCCAAACTGAAGCCCCGGTGAAGGCCGGCCGTAACTATAACGGTCCTAAGGTAGCGAAATTCCTTGTCGGGTAAGTTCCGACGCGCATGAAAGGTTCAACGACTTGAGCGCTGTCTTGACGAGGGGCTCGGTGAACTCGGAGCACGGGTGAAGATCCCCGTGACCCGCGGTGGGACAGAAAGACCCCGTGGAGCTTTACTGCAGCTTGGCGTTGGGTCTCGGCATCCGCTGTAGAGGATAGGTGGGAGGCTGTGAACCCTGGGCGCCAGTCCAGGCGGAGCCATCCTTGGAATACCACCCTGCGGCTGTTGAGGCCCTAACCGATGGCCGTTCGCAGCGGCCACGGGACCGCGCTAGGTGGGCAGTTTTGCTGGGGCGGCAGCCTCCTAAAGCGTAACGGAGGCGCACAAAGGTCCCCTCAGGCTGGTTAGCGATCAGCCGTGGAGTGCAAGGGCAGAAGGGGGCTTGACTGCGAGGCCCACAAGCCAAGCAGAGGCGAAAGCCGGTCCTAGTGACCCGCTGGCTTCCTCGTGGGAGGGCCAGCGATCATCGGACAAAAGTTACCCCGGGGATAACAGGCTAGTACCGCCCGAGAGTTCACATCGACGGCGGTGTTCGGCACCTCGATGTCGGCTCACCCCATCCTGGGGCTGTATCAGGTCCCAAGGGTCGGTCTGTTCGCCCGTTAAAGGGGTTCATGAGCTGGGTTCAAACCGTCGTGAGACAGGTTGGTCCCTATCTACCGTGGGCGCAGGAGGCTTGAGGGGGTCCGCTCTCAGTACGAGAGGACCGGAGCGGCTGGGCCGCTGGCGAACCAGTTGTCCTACCCAGGGCACCGCTGGGTACCTAAGCCCAGACCAGATAAGAGCTGAAGGCATCTAAGCTCGAAGCTGACCCCAAGATGAGGCCTCCCCATCAGGGCCCTCCGAGACCAGGAGGTGGATAGGCCGCAGGTGGAAGCCCGGTAACGGGTGGAGCCGAGCGGTACTAATCGCCCGATTGGCTTGCGCAGCGGACGCTCTATTCACTTCTCAGGACTGGGAAGTGGGCGATTCCAGGCGGCAGATGGCGGAGGGGAAACACCCGGTCCCATCCCGAACCCGGCAGTTAAGCCCTCCAGCGCCGATGGTACTGGGCTGGCGACGGCCCGGGAGAGTAGGACGCCGCCTGGATCTTTTTTTTCGCCCCCCGATCCGCTATCCTCCCCCGACATGACCGATGCCGAGCGCCTGTCCCTCTACCGCCGGTTCCGCCCCCAGCGGTTCGCCGATGTGGTGGGTCAGGACCTCGTCGTGGCCACCCTCCGCCGGGCCGTGGCCGCGGGGAAACTCGGCCACGCCTACCTCCTTTCCGGCCAGCGCGGGGTGGGCAAAACCTCGGTCGCCCGGATCCTCGCCCGGGCCGCCAACTGCCTCGCCCCCAAGGACGGGGAGCCGTGCAACCGCTGCCAGTCCTGCCTCCGGATCCTCGCCGGCCAGTCCCTGGACGTCGTGGAGATCGACGGGGCCTCGAACCGCGGCGTGGACCAGATCCGCCGCCTCCGGGAGGAGGTGGCCTACGTCCCCGCGGGAAGTCGGTACAAAGTGTACATCATCGACGAGGTCCACATGCTCACCGGGGAGGCGTTCAACGCCCTCCTCAAGACCCTCGAGGAGCCGCCGCCCCATGTGCTGTTCATCTTCGCCACAACCGAGCCCCACAAGGTCCCCGCCACGGTGCTCTCCCGCTGCCAGGCGTTTGAGTTCGGGCCCATTCCCGACGAGGCCATCGCCCGGGTCCTCGCGCAGGTAGCCCAGGCCGAGGGGATCGCGCTGGAGCCAGGGGCAGCGGAGCTCATCGCCCGCCGGAGCCGCGGCGCCCTCCGGGACGCCCTCGTCGTCCTGGACCAGCTCGGGCACGGGGGGGCGATCACCGAAGCGCGGGTGGTGGAGCTCCTGGGACTTCCCCCCCTGTCCCTCGTGGACGGGTTCCTGGACGCCTTGCTCGCTCGAAACGCAGACCGGGCGCTGGCAGTGGTGGGGGAGCTCGCGGCCCGAGGGCGGGACCTCGCCCTGTTCGTGGAGGAGGCGGCGGGGCGGGCGCGGGACCGGATCATCGCCGGCGAGGCCGCCTTGATCCCGGTGGCCCAGCGGCTGATCGAGCTCCGGGGGGAGCTCGGGCGGGCGTTTTCCCGGCGGCTCCACCTCGAGCTCGCCGTGATCGCCCACTGCGGCCCCCCCGCGGCGCCCCCCACCGAGCCCCCCCGCCCGGCCCAGGACAGAGCCGCCTCGCCCCCCGCCCAGCCGGATCGCGGGGAGCAGGGGGGCGGGGAGAACCTGGGTTGGGAGGCGATGCTCAAGGCCGTGCTCAGCGAGCGGCCCGCGGTGGCGGCGTTCCTCGCCCCGGCCGCAGCCACGTGGGCCGATGGGCTCCTCACGATCCGTCTTCCCCGCGACTGCGCCTACCACCACGAGGCCCTTCAGGACCCCCAGGTCCGGGGCTACGTCGAGGCCGTGGCCCATCGGTTCTTCACCCCCCTCCTCGCGGTGGAGATCGTCCGGGAGGGGGAGAGGGAGAAGCCCTCCCTCGAAGAAGGGGCGCGGATCCTCGCCGAGGCCCTCGAGGGGAGGGTGCTCCGGGAGGCCGGAAATGGCTGACCTGCGGGACCTCGCCAAGCAAGCCCAGCGGCTTCAGGCCCAACTGGCCGAGGCCCAGCGGCGGCTGGGTGAGGCGGAGGTGGAGGGGAGCGCGGGCGGGGGGGTGGTGACGGCCGTGGTCAACGGCCACGGGGAGCTCCGCCGGATCCGGATCTCCCCGGAGGTGGTCCAGGGGGGAGACGCCGAGCTCCTCGGGGACCTCGTCCTGGCGGCGGTCCAGGAGGCGCAACGTCAGGCCAAAGCCCTGGCCGAGAAGACCCTCGCCCCGTTCCTCCCCCCCGGGGTGAGCCCGTGATCCCCCCCCTGGAGGAGCTCCTCGCCGCCCTCTCCCGGCTTCCCGGGATCGGCCGCCGGTCCGCGGAGCGGATCGCGTTCTTCCTCCTCGCCAAGCCCGAGGAGGGGCGGCGGCTGGCCGCAGCGCTGGCGGGACTGGAGAGGATCGGCCGCTGCCCCCAGTGCGGGAACTTCGCCACCGAGGGCCCCTGCCCGATCTGCCGCGACCCCGGTCGGGACCGGGGGATGATCTGCGTCGTGGCCCGGCCGTGGGAGATCCCCCATCTGGAAAAGACCGGGGAGTACCGGGGCCTGTACCACGTCCTTGGGGGGCTCCTCTCCCCCGGGCAGGGGATCGGCCCGGAGGACCTCGCGATCGAGGGGCTTCTCTCCCGGGTGAAGGCGGGAGGGGTGCGGGAGGTGATCCTCGCCCTGGAGCCCAAGCTCGAGGGGGATCTCACCGCGCTGCACCTCCTCCGGCTCCTCAAACCCCTGGGGGTTCAGGTCACCCAGCTCGCCCAGGGGGTCCCGGTGGGGCGGGACCTGGAGAGCGCGGACGAGCTCACCCTCGGCCGGGCCCTCAAGGGCCGAACAGCCCTCTGAGCGGTTACGCGCCGCGGTAGAGGTACAGCGTAAACAGGTCCATCTCTGCCTTGATCCGCGCCAGGGCCCGCTCCTCCAGGCGGGACACGGCCTGGGGGCTGATGTTCATCCGGGCGGCGATCTCCCGCTGGGAGGCCGGAGGCCGGTGCTTCCCCTCCGGGTCCAGCCCGTACCGGAGGAGGACCACCTCCCGCTGCTTGGGGGTGAGGCAGTGCTCGATCGCCCGCCACAGGGCGTGGCGCATCCGCAGGGTCAGGGACTCGTCCTCCAGGGGAAGGGGCCCGGGGCCGAACTCCAGGACGCGCCGCTCGTCCTCCAGGGCGTCCATGGAGAGGGGCGCTCTCCCGGCCTCGGCCTGGGCGAGGAGCTCCGGGACGCGCTCGACGGGCGCACCCAGCTCCGCCGCTACCTCCGCGGGGGTGGGGGGGCGGTGGAGGCGGTCCCCCAGCCGGCGGACGGCCAGGTCCAGCTCCCGGACCTCCCGCAGGCGCGCCTCGGGGAGGCGGGCCGCCCCGGAGGCCCACCGCCCCAGCGCAAGCTGGATCTCCCGGCGGATCCACCACACGGCGTAGGTGCTGAACCGACATCCCCGCCGCCAGTCGAAGCGGTCCACCGCCTTGATAAGCCCAACCTGCCCCTCCTGGAACAGGTCTTCCCAAAGATGGGAGAAAGCGCGGAACTCCCGGTGGAGGACATGCCCGATCAGGCCCTGGTTGGCGACGATGAGCGCCTCGCGGGCCGCCGGGTCCCCGCGGGCCACCCGCTGGGCAAGGCGGAGCTCCTCCTCCCGACTGAGCACCCTGGACGGGCGGGGCGCAGACCCTCCCCAGCGGGTAGACGGAGCGGACCCGGAAGCAGGAACCCTCTCCTCCTCAAGCTCACCATGCACACCGGGAGGGGGCCGCCCGACCGAGGAACCTGGGTCGGCGGCGGTCGGAGGTGGGGTTAAGCCGCGAGCGCGTCCCATCACCACCCCCTCCCCAGCCCAATCTGCTCCTGCTCCAGGGGAGAGGTTCCGCGGGTACGCCCGGCAGGATTTGAACCTGCGTCCTCTGGCTCCGCAGGCCAGCGCTCTATCCTCTGAGCTACGGGCGCGTTGGCGGAGGGACGGGGACTCGAACCCCGAAGGCCTTGTGGGCCGTACCGGTTTTCGAGACCGGCTCCTTGCCGTTCGGACATCCCTCCGCCGCTAAGTATCGTCCGCGGGGAGGGGGGCGTCAACGCAGGCGCCGACGGGAAGAGCTCACGATTCCAGCCAGAACCAGCGCCGCCCCGGCCCCCTGGAGGGGCAGGAGGGCCTCCCCCCGGAGGAGCCACCCGAACAGGGCAGCGAACAGGGGCTCCGCCGCGAGAACGACCGCCATCCGCCCCGCGCTCACCCTCCGGCCCGCCCAAAGAACCAGGGCGAACGCCCCGGTGGTGGCCAGGGCCGCCGTCACCCCCAGGGCCAGCCCCACCTGGGGCGAGGGCGGAAACCGGAGCTCCCCCCGCCCCCCCGCCCCAGCCAGCGCAAGAAGGGCCACCACCGCAAGCTGGGGGACGAGGAGGGCCCGGGGGGGGACCGCCCGCGCCGACTCCTCAATGAGGACGAGGTGGAGGGCAAACGAGAAGGCGCACAGGACCGTGAGGAAGTCCCCGAGCCACGCCCCGCCCGCGAGCCCCTCCCCGCCCAGGGCGAGAAGGGCGACCCCACCCCCCGCCAGAAGCACCCCAGCCCAGGTTCGCCGGTCCGGGCGGCGTCCCCACGCGGTCGCCCACAGGGGGACGAGGACCACCGAGAGCCCGGTGATGAGCCCTGACTTCCCGGCCGTGGTGTAGAGGAGGCCCCAGGTCTGAAAGAGGTACCCCGCAAACAGGGCCAGACCGAGGGGGACCCCCCACCGCCAGCTCCGGCCGCTCCACGCCCCCCGCCCGGAAACCGGAAGCGCAAGGAGGGTCGCCAAGGAAAACCGCAGGGCGAGGAACCCAAGGGGCCCCACCTCCGCGAGGGCGTCCTTCACCAGGACGAACGTCCAGCCCCAGACCGCGCTCGCCAGGAGGAGGGCCCCGGCGGCCATCAGGCGCAGATGAAGTGGATCACGTCCCCGTCCTGGACCACGTAGTCCCGGCCCGCCCGGTGGACCCTCCCCGCCTCCCGAAGGGCCTTCTCGGAGCCGGCAGCGAGGAGGTCGGCGAGGTTCATCACCTCAGCGAGGACGAACCGGTCGCGGAAGTCGGAGTGGATCGCTGCCCCAGCGTCAGGGGCCTTCGTCCCGGCGGGGACCGTCCACGCCCGGACCTCGGGCCCCTCGATCGTGTAGAACGTGATCACCGAGAGGAGGCGGTACGCCTCCCGGACGAGGCGGACGAGGGCGGACTCCCCCAGGCCGTACTCCCGGAGGAACGCCCGCCGCTCCGCCTCATCGGGGCAGGCCTCCCCGAGCTCGGCCTCGAGCCGCCCCCGGACGACCACGCACCCCGCCCCGGTGGCCGC
>JAOACA010000001.1:108393-115849 GCA_026418075.1 Candidatus Bipolaricaulota bacterium
GAGGCCCTGCCCTTCGGAGGCCCCCTCGACGAGGCCCGCGATGTCCACGACCTCGATCGTCGTGGGGACCTTCTTCTTCCCTGGAAAGAGGGCGTGGAGGCGGTCGAGCCGCTCGTCGGGGACCGCAGCCACCCCGTGGTGGGGCTCGATCGTCGAGAACGGGTACGCTTCGACCTTCGCTCCGGCCAGGGTGAGGGCGTTGAAGATCGTGGACTTCCCCGCGTTGGGGAGCCCCACCAGGCCGAAGCTCCGGCTCACCGGAGGGCCCCCTTCACGAGCCGCGCCACCTCAGCCGGGGTCCGGGCCACGGGGATCCCCACCCTCTCCAGCCGCTCCGCCTTGGCCTGGGCCGTACCCTCGCTCCCGGTGACGATCGCCCCGGCGTGGCCCATCCGCTTCCCCGGAGGAGCGGAGAAGCCGGCGATGTAGGCGACGACCGGCTTCTTCCCGTGCTCGGCGAGGTAGGCCGCCGCCTCCTCCTCCGCGCTCCCCCCGATCTCCCCAACGAGGACGACCGCCTCCGTCTCCGGGTCGTCCTCGAAGAGGGGGAGGAGGTCGGTGAACGTGCTCCCGATGATCGGGTCCCCACCGATCCCGACCACGGTGGACTGGCCAATCCCGGCGGCGGAGAGGTGGCTTGCGATCTCGTAGGTGAGGGTCCCGGAGCGGGAGAGGATCCCCACGGGCCCTGGGGTGAACGCCGCCGGGGGGATGACCCCGAGCTTCGCCTTCCCGGGCGAGATGAGGCCCGGGCAGTTGGGGCCGATCAGACGGACCGGGTAGGCCCGGAGGAGGTGGTAGGTGCGGAGCATGGCGTGGAGGGGGATCCCCTCGGTGATGCACACGATGAGGGGGACACCGGCAGCCGCGGCTTCCAGCAGCGCGTCGGGGGCAAACGCCGCCGGGACGAAGATCACCGAGGCATCCAGGCGGATGGTGCTCCGCCGCCTCGGCCACCGCGTCGTAGACCGGGATTCCATCCAGGGACGTTCCCCCCTTCCCCGGGGTGACCCCGGCCACGACCTTCGTCCCGTAGGCCACCATCTGCCGGGTGTGGAACGCCCCCTCGCCCCCGGTGATGCCCTGGACCAGAACGTGCGTGCGTTCGTCAACCAAGATGGACACGCTCTCACCCCAAGTGGGGGAAGGATAAGAACAAAGGGGCACAGGGGCAACTGCCCACGGATCCTTCCCCAGAGAAAGCCCTCCGCCCGGCGGGGGGAGACATTGCCCGCGAATGTCTTTCGAGGAACGTCCTCTCCGATGTATCCCACCCCTTAACAGCGCGCAGACCGAGGGCTAGAGTGATGAGGATCCTCCAGACAAGGGGGTGAGAGACGAGCGAAATCGGGTGGTCCTAAGGCTTCACGCGGAGTTTATTAAAGGAGGGGAAACGATATGTGGCGCGTGTTGATGGCAGGACTTGTGGCGGCTATGGTGGGGGTTTGGGGCTTGCCCCAGGTGAAGAACCCTACGACGTTGGTGGAAGTGACGATTGGGGACATTGAGACCCTGGATCCCGCCTGGCACTACGACACGGCAAGCGCAACCGCGATTTTCAACATCTACGAGACCCTGGTCTTCTACGACCGAGAGAAAATCGACAAGTTCATCCCCCTCTTGGCCGAGAGCTGGACCGTGTCGCCCGACGGGCTTGTGTACACGTTCGTCATCCGGAAGGGGATCAAGTTCCACGCCGGGGGCGACCTCACCCCGGAGGACGTGGTGTACTCCTTCCAGCGGGCGCTCCTCCAGGACCGCTCCGGCGGCCCGATCCACATGATCATGGAGCCCATCTTCGACGTGGCCTCGATCGAGGACCTCGTGAAGCGGGAGGGGAGCGACGAAGCGGCGTTCAAGGCCGTCCAGAAGGCGGTGAAGCTCGTGGACGGCAAGGTTGTGATCACCCTCACCTACCCGTTTGCCCCGTTCATCCAGATCCTCGCGGGCACCTGGATGTCGGTCCTCGACAAGGAGTGGGTGATCGCCCAGGGCGGCTGGGACGGGAGTGCCAACTGGCGGAAGTGGTACGACCCGGCCGCGGAGGAGTCGGAGCTGTTTGACAAGGCCAACGGGACCGGGCCGTTCATGCTCGAAAAGTGGGTCCCTGGTGAACAGATCAGCTTCGTCCGGAACCCCAACTACTGGCGCGGGCCCGCGAAACTCGAGCGGGCGATCATCAAGGTCGTCCCGGAGTGGGGGACGAGGCTGGCGATGTTCGAGGCCGGGGACGCGGACATCATCGCCGTCCCCCGGGCGTACGTGGCAGCAATGGACCCCCTGGTCAAGGCGGGCAAGGCGAAGCTCTTCGGCCCCTACCCAGGCACGGTTTCCCAGACGGGGTTCTTCAACTTCAAGGTGAAGGAGGGCAGCCCATTCATGCCGCTTCTGGCCGGGGTTCCCAAGCCCGATCTCCTCGCCGACGTCCACCTCCGCCGGGCGTTCAACTACGCCGCCGACCTTGACACCTACATCAAGGAGGCGTGGCTCGGAGAAGCGTTCAAGCTTCGGGGGCCGGTCCTCCAAGGGCGCCTGGGCTACAACCCCAATCAGCCGATCTACGAGTTCGACATGGAGAAGGCCGCCGCCGAGCTCCGCAAGGCGTGGGGCGGGGAAGTCTGGACCAAGGGCTGCCGGATCACGATCACCTACAACCAGGGCAACGTCCAGCGCAAGTTCGTGGCCGAGATGATCAAGCGGAACATCGAGTCCCTCAACGACAAGCGCCGGGCGGAGGGGTACCGCGTCCCGATCGTGGTCGAGGTGTTGGAGATCCCGTGGGCGTCCTACCTCAAGTACATGGACGATAGCCAGCTTGGGATCTTCTTCATCGGGTGGCTTGAGGACTACGCCCACCCCCACAACTGGGTCCATCCGTTCATGTACCGCACGGGGGCGTTCGCCATCGGGCAGAACTTTGCCACGGTGAAGGACGTCCAGTTCGCCCCCGTGCACGCGACGTGGCTCCCGTCCAAGACCTACGCCACGCTCCAGGACCTGTTCGACGAGCTCGTGGACCTCGCCAAGAAGGAGCTTGACCTCAAGAAGGCTGAACTCCTCTACTTCGAGCTCAACCGGCTGGCCGTGGAGTACGCGATCAACCTGGCAAGCATCATGACCACGGTTCGCCACTACGAGCAGCCGTGGGTCCAGGGCTGGTACTACAACCCCGCTTACCCAGGCACGTACTTCTACGTCCTGTCCAAGGGTTGATCTGTTGGGCGGTGGTTCTGAGGCAAGGGCCGGGCTCTCCCGGCCCTTGCCTCTCTCCAGGCAAGGGGGTATAAACGCCTGCCCATGATCGCCTACATCGTGAGGCGGCTCCTGATCCTCCCGCTTGTCCTGTTTGGGGTCACGGTGTTCATCTTCGGGATCTTCTCCCTCCTCGACCCCGTGATGCGGGCCAGCCTCTACGTCCGCGACGTGCCAAAAACCGCCGATGCCCTCCAGCGGATCATCGAGAAGTACGGCCTCGACGACCCGATCCACATCCAGTACTGGCGGTGGATCAACCAGGTCGTGCGGGGGAACTTCGGGTGGTCCAAGACCGCCCAACGTCCAGTCCTCCAGGCAATTGGGCACTACCTCCCTGCCAGCCTCGAGCTCGCCCTGTGGGCGATGGTCCCCGTGATCCTGGGAGGGATCGTCCTGGGAATCCTATCGGCCCTCCACCACAACCGGCCCCTCGACCACACGACCCGCGTGTTTGCCCTGATCGGCTGGTCGTTTCCCTCCTACGTGTACGGGCTCCTCCTCTTGATGGTGTTCTACGCCACGCTGCGCTGGTTTCCCCCGGGGCGGATCTCGGACTGGGTGACCCGCGAGGTCATCGTGGGGACGTTCCGGCAGTACACGGGGATGTACACCTTGGACGCGATTCTGAACCTGCGGCCCGACGTGTTCGCTGACGCCCTGCGCCACCTCATCATGCCCGTCCTCACCCTGTCGTACATCCAGTGGGCGCTCCTTCTCCGGGTCACCCGGTCGTCGATGCTCGAGACCCTGCGCCAGGAGTACGTGATGACGGCCCGGGCCAAAGGGCTCAAGGAGTGGGTGGTGGTGTACAAGCACGCCACGCGAAACGCGCTGATCCCGGTCGTGACCATGGGCGGCCTCCTCCTCATTGGGCTCCTCAACGGGGTCGTCATCACGGAGACCGTGTTCAACTACCCCGGGCTGGGGCAGTGGGCCGCAAGGGCCGCGACCACGTTTGACATGCTGAGCGTGCTGGGGTTCTCCCTGTTTGGGAGCACGCTCCTGGTGTTTGGCAACCTCGCCGTGGACGTCCTCTACGCGGTGATCGACCCAAGGATTCGGCTGGAATGAAGACGATCAAGCAACTCCTCCGCAACCCGCTCTCCCTCACGGGATTTGTCCTTCTCCTCTTTTTCGCGGGGGTGGCGATCGCTGCCCCCTGGCTCGCCCCGCCGGCCCGGGCCTGGGAGCCTTACCGCATTATCCAGTGCGGGTTCTCCCCCACCCCGGCTCCCCCGGGTGATCCCAACCCGTTCCGGGCCATCGCGAAGGTCGTCACCGGGCAGGCCACCCTGTGCCAGGTCCATCCCTTTGGGACCACCGGGGAGGGGCAGTACGACATCTACTACGGCGTGGTGTGGGGGACCCGGACGGCGTTCCAGGTTGGGCTGATCATCACGGGAGCGTGCGTTCTAATCGGCGTTGTGGTCGGCTCGATCGCCGCCTACTTCGGCCGCTGGGTGGGAGAGATCGTGATGCGGATCACGGACGTCTTCATGGCGTTCCCGTTCCTCGTGGCGGCGATGACGATCGCGGCGGTACTCCAACCCAAGATCGGCCGCGGGTTGGTCACGGCGATGATCGCCCTCATCGTCTTCGGGTGGATGACCTACAGCCGCCTCATCCGGGGGGACATCCTGGCGGTGAAGGAGCGGGACTACGTCCAGGCCGCGCGGGCCGCCGGAGCGGGGCACCTGCGGATCATCCTCCGCCACATTCTCCCCAACGCCATCTTCCCAACCCTCGTCCTGGCCTCGATGGACATCGGCTCGTACGTGATCTCGTTCGCCGCCCTCTCCTTCCTCGGGCTGGGGGCGGAGATCGGGTACGCCGACTGGGGGCAGATGCTCTCGTTCGCCCGAAACTGGATCGCCCGCCTGAACGAGTACTGGTGGATCATCTTCTACCCCGGGATGGCGATCCTCCTGTTCGTGCTGGCGTGGAACCTCGTTGGGGACGCGCTGCGAGACGTCCTCGACCCCCGCTTGCGGGGACGGATTACAGTCTAAGCCTCCAGTAGGCCCCTTATTTTTCGTCCTACGCCCAGCCGTCGAGGGAGAGGTTCGGCGCGGGGGCGAGGGCGAGCGAACCCGGGTTTCCAAGCTCGCTGAACCGGTGGTGGGCGCACGCGGCCACAATCGCCGCGTTGTCCGTGCAGAGCTCGGCGGGCGGGAAGTGGACTGAAACGCCCCAAGCACCGGCCCGCTCGGGGAGGACCTCCCGGAGCCTCCGGTTCGCGGCCACGCCTCCCACAACGACAATCCGGGGGAGAGAGAGCCGCCGGGCAGCCCGGACCGCCTTCTCGGAAAGAACGTCCACCACCGCCTCGAGGAAGCTCGCGCATAGGTCCGGAGCGGGCGTCCCCGGGTGATCCCGAAGCCAGTACACCGCCGCGGTCTTGAGCCCGGCGAAGCTCATGTCCAGCCCGGACTCAAGCATCGGACGGGGAAAGGGCACCGCCGTCGGGTCCCCGTCCTGGGCCAGGGCGTCGATCTTCGGCCCGGCGGGGTAGCCCAGACCCAGGAGCCTGCCGAACTTGTCCAGGGCCTCCCCGGCCGCGTCGTCCCGGGTCGTCCCCACGACCCTGTACTCCCCCCACCGGGGAACCGCGGCGAGGAGGGTGTGGCCCCCGGAGACGATCAGGCCCAGAAACGGGGGCTCCACCTCGGGGGCGCTCAGCCGGTGGGCGAAGAGGTGGGCGGCGAGGTGGTTCACCCCCACGAGGGGGATCCCCCGGGCCACGGCGACCCCGGCCGCGTAGGAGATCCCGACAAGGAGCGGGCCCACAAGGCCCGGCCCGTAGGTCACCCCCACGAGCCCAAGGTCCCCCCAGCCCACCCCGGCCCCGGCCAGGGCCTCGTCCACGAGCCGCGGCAGCTTCCGGAGGTGGTCCCGGGACGCGGCCTCGGGCATCACCCCCCCGTACCGGGCGTGGAGGTCGGTCTGGGAGTAGACGAGGCTCGCCAGGACCTCCCGCCCGTCCCGGAGGAGGGCCACCGCGGTCTCGTCGCAGGAGGTCTCGATCCCTAAGACGATCAACGGACTGGCAAGGAGCCCCTACGCATCCCGGATGTACTCGGGCTTGAGGACACCCACGAACGGGAGGTTCCGGTACACCTCGGCGTAATCCAGGCCGTAGCCCACGACGAACAGGTTCTCGGGGAGGACGAACCCCACGTAGTCCACGGGAACCTCGACCTCCCGGCGGTGGGGCTTGTCGAGGAGGGTGCAGACGCGGAGGGAGGCCGGGCCGCGGGCGGAGAGGCCGGCGAGGATGTGCTGGAGGGTGTGGCCGGTGTCCACGATGTCCTCGACGATGAGGACGTCCCGGCGGCCGATCGCGCAGTCGAGGTCCTTGAGGATCCGCACCTCCCCGGGGCTCGTCCCGTTCCCGTAGCTGGAGACGGCCATGAAGTCGTACTCCAAGGGGAGGTCCATCGCCCGGACGAGGTCGGCCATGAACGGCATCGCCCCCTTGAGGATCCCCACCACGAGGAGGGGCCGGCCGCGGGGGTCCTTCGCGGCCCCACGCCGATAGTCCTCGGAGATCTGCCGCCCCAGCTCCTGCACCCTCCGGGCGATCTCCGCCTCCGAAATCACCACCCGGTCAATCCCATCAAGCAACGCCGTCGTCATCCCTCCTCCGGAGAAACACCCTCCCCCAGAAATTTCTGTGCGGGGGAGAGACATCAGCTTACCGCGGCTGGGGCACGTCCGTCAACCGGGCGGCGAGGTCGAGGAGGAGGTTCCCGGCTACCTCCCGCCGGTAGTCGGCTGAGGCCCGGAGGTCGGAGATCGGGCGGGTCGCGGCAGCAAGGGACTCCCGGAGGTCCGCAACCCCATCGGGCGTGGCCGGCCGGCCGGCGAGGGCCCGCTCCACCTCCCGCGGCCGGACAACCGTCGGGGCCACGGACCCCAGGGCCAGCCGCGCCTCCCGGATCCGCCCGTCCTCGACCCACACGAGGGCCCCCAGCGACGCCACGGCGATCCGGAGCGCCCGCCGGCGGCCGACCTTCCGGAAATAAGGATACGGGGCCCCGCCCAGGGCCGGGATGAAGATTGCCTGGACGAGCTCGCCAGGGCGCAGCGCGGTCCTCCCCGGGCCGAGGACGAACTCGTCCACCGGGACCTCCCGCCCCCCCCCGGGTCCCGCAACCCGCACCCGGGCCCCGTGGAGGTAGAGGGGGACGAGGCTGTCCCC
>JAOACA010000020.1 GCA_026418075.1 Candidatus Bipolaricaulota bacterium
TAACCCAACCCCGCGTGGAGGCCATCTCCACCACCTCCTGGAACGCCAGCTCAGTATACCGCGCGGAAAGAAAAGGGCGGCCCCCGGAAGGGCCGCCCGACCTCCGCAGGCCCCGCTAGTTGGAGAGGGTGATCACGTAGGGCATCGCCGGCCCGAGGTCCCACTTGATCAGGAGGACGAAGAACAGGTTCCCCGGGACCGGGGCGTTCCCCCACTGGGTGAACGGCTGCAGCGCCTGGGGCCGGTCGAGGGACACGCTCAACGCCCCCGAAAGGGGCGTCCAGGCCGTGGCCGTGTTCCACACGTTGGGCACGGGGACGACCCACAGCCAGAGGAACGCGCCCGGCCGGTCGTGGGTCACCGCGACCCGCAGGGATCCGGTCGTGCTCACCCACAGGGCCCGGGCCGCGAACCCGGTCGGGAACGCCCCAACGAGGATCGGGTCATCGGCGTCGCCGAGCTTGGGCTTGCTCTCCGACCCCTGGACCTCGACCTGGGCTCCGGCCGCCTGGAGGGCGGCGAGGAGCTGGGCGGGGTTCATCCCCGGGGACAGGTTCGGCCGGGGCATCCCGGCGGGGAACTCCGGCTGGGCCCCGGTCGGCCCTGCCGCGGGCTGACCGGCCAGGGTGGCGGTGATCGTCCCGCAGGCGTACTTGACCGTCTGCCCGACGGGAACCGTCGCCTCGAACGTCTGGTTCTGGGCCAGTCCCCGGACGACGACCGCGGTGGGGGTAGCCGAAAGCTGGGCCTCCGCGGTGTAGGTCTGGCCCATCCGCACGAGGACCTGGAGGAGCTGGAGGCCGATCACCTGCTCTCCCCGGACCCACACGATCTGGGAGAGCTGGACTCCGGCGGTGCACGACTCGTTCCGGATCGCGACCGAGGCCTGAACGGCCGCGGTCTGGGCGAGGGCCGGGACGAGGGTGAGCGCCAGCGCGAGGACAAGAACACCGGTACGCAAGGTACGCACGGTCCACCTCCGTACTACAGGATTTGTGGACCATTATATCCGTAAAACGGGGGGTGTCAAGGGCCGGCGGGGCCCCCCGCCGCGATCCCCCCAAGCACCAAGGCGGCGAGGTCCGGCAGGACCCGGTCCGCGGGGCCTCCGGCCTCCCACAGGGCCCACCGCTGCCCGCTCAGGTGGGCCGCCCCCAGGAGAACGTACGTCAGGGCTTCCGGATCGAGGCGGCGGATCTCCCCCCGCTCCATGGCCGCCGCCAACCCTTGGGCGTACCCCTCGGCAAGCCGGGTGTAGTACCACCTCCCCACCCCCTCGTCCACGAACTCCGCCTCCCGCACGATCCGGTACGCCCCGGGGTGGTCGCGGACCCAGTGGAGAAACGATCGCAGCCCCTCGACTTCCACCACCCGCCGATCGCGGTAGGGGGCCACGGCCAGGGTCTGCCGGCGCCGAAACCCCCGGCCGATCTCCCGCACAAGCTCGTTGAAGATCGCCACCTTGCTCGGGAAGTGGAGGTAGAACGTTCCCTGGCCCACCCCAGCGAGGTAGGTGATCGTGGAGATCGTGGTCCGATGGAAGCCGGCCTGACCGAACGCCCGCTCCGCTGCCCGGAGGAGGGCCCGCCGGGTCGCCTCGCCCCCCTCCGCGCCCTCCGGCCCGCGGAACCCCTCCTCCAGGACCGCGGGCACAGGTCGGTAGGGGGGCGCAGCGCGCCCCACCGCGATCCCCTCCCGCAGAACTTCCTCCCCCACCCGCCGGGCCACGGGGGGGATCGCTCCCTCCCCCCACAGGACGTAGCGGAGAGAGAGGAAAAGCGCCGAGCCGAGGAGGGCGTAGGCCACGACCTCGGGGTCCAGGGGGCGGAACGCGCCCGAGGCGATCCCCGCCCGGAGGGGGAGGGCAAGCTCCCCGCACACCGCCCCGTAGAACCGCCGGGGGATCTCCGGAGCGACGAACTCCGCCTCGCGGAACACCTGGACCAGGCCTGCGTGCGCGGTGAGGCAGTCGAGAAGGGCGTGGTACGCGGCCCGAAGCTGAGACGGGGGGTCCGGGGCGCGGGCCACCGCGTCCCCCAGGGCACCGAGCAGGCGGTCCTGGAGGCCCTCGACCAGGCGCACGTACACGTCCTCCTTGCCCGCGAAGTAGAGGTAGAACGTGCCCTGGGCCAGCCCCACCCGGCGGCAGATCGCCGACACGGAGGCCCCCTCGTAGCCCCGCTCCCGGAACACCTCCTCAGCCGCCCGGAGGAACCGCCCGAGGGTGTCCCGGCCCCGGCCCGTGCGGGGAGGACTGGGCGCTCGGCTCACGGCCCACCTCCCGCAGCCGCCCGTCCCCCCTCGCCCGTGGGGCAGGGAGGGCCGCCCCCGCCCCGCGGAGGCGCCGTCTTCTCCACCCCACATCCCAGCGTTCCGCGCACGGGGGAATGATATCCCCCGCCGAAAGGAAACCGCGCCCTGCTTCCCCCACGGGCCCCCCCAAAGGACAGAGGTCCGTCCGGAAAGGGGACCCCCCACTTGATCCCCTCATCCTCCCCGGCCTATCCTCGCCAGCGCGCGCCATGTTCGAAGGACGATCCTCCTGGGCCGTGGAGTTCTTGCGGCACCTCCACAGGGGGAGGGGGCTTTCCGAGACCCTCCAGGTCGTCCTTCGCCACGCGCTCGGCCTCGTCCCCGCCGCCCAAAGCGGGACCGTCCTCCTCCTCGACGAGGAGACGGGAACCTTTCGGTTCGCCGCGGCTGAGGGCTGGGACCTCCCCGCCCTCGCCCGGATCGCCCTTCCCAAGGACCGGTTGATCCAAAGCCGCCTCCCTCTCGACCGGCCGTCGATCATCCGGGAGCCCCTCTCCCACAACGTCGCCTTCCTGGGGAAGGAGCTTGCCGAGGCCCTCGCTGCCCTGGGCCCGGTGGCGGCGATCCTCTCCGCCCCGGTCACCGACGGAACCGAGCTCGTCGGGGTGGTCAACCTCGACTCCCGAGACGACCCCGACGCCTTCTCCAAAGCGGACCTCCGCCGGCTGGAGGAGGCGTGGGAGGAGATCGCCCTGGCGGTGGTCGCCGCCCGGGGCCAAGCCAAGCTTCGGGAGCAGGAGGAGCTCCTCCAGCGCCTGTTCACGCGGCTTTCGGAGGAGGTTCTGCTCCTGGCCCCCGACGGGCGGATCCTGGCGGCCAACCCCGCCGCGGCGCGGAAGACCGGCTACGGCCGGGACGAGCTCCGGGGGATGAACTTCACCGAGCTTCTTGCCTCGGCCCCGCCCCTCTCCCCCGGGGACCTCCTCCGCCACCTGGAGGGGGAAGCACCCCCATGGGAGGCGGAGATTCGGCGCAAGGATGGGACTACGCTCTGGGCCGAGTGGGTTGTGGCGGCGGTGGAGCACCGCGGGGCTCCGGCCCTCCTCGCCGTGGGGCGGGACATCACCGAACGCAAGCGCCGGGAAGGCGAGCAGGCCGCGCACGTCGCCGCCCTGGAGGCCCTGGCCCGGGCCGCGCCGGGCATCGCCGCCGCCCGCGAGCCCCGGGAGGCCGTGGAACGGATCGCCGCCGCGGCCCGGGAGATCACCGGCGCCGACCACGCCAACGTCCTCCTGTTCTCACCCAAAGGCGAGCTGATCGAAGTGTTCGACCCTTACGGGGCCCCCAAGATCCCGGTTCAGATTCGCAAGTCAGGCTTCTCCCGTCTGATCCTGCGCACCCGCCAACCCTTGGTGGTTGACGACATTGCCCCGGACGGGAAGACGACCCCGCCCGTTGTCGATGAAGGCACTCCCCTCAGCGCGAGCCGAATCCTGGTCCAGGAAGGAATTCGTTCCCTGGTGGGGATCCCCGTGTCCGTGGGGGAAAACCTGTCAGCGATTCTCTACGTCCACAGCCGCCGCCCCAGGGCCCTCCGCCCCCACGTCCCGGTTCTCGCCCTCCTCGCTGCCCAGGCCGGGGTGGCCCTTGAAAACGCCCTCCTCTACGAGGAGCTCCAGCGGGCCTCCGCCCGCCACCGCGCCCTGTTTGACTGGTCGCCGGTGGCCCTGTGGATCAAGGACTTCTCCGCGGTGAAGGCCCGCCTGGAAGCCCTGCACCGGGAAGGGATCGAGGACCTGAGGGCCCACCTCGCCCGCCACCCCGGGTTGGCCCAGGACCTGTTCCGCCGCGTGCGGGTGGAGGCGGCCAACCGGGCCGCCCTCGACCTCCTCGGGACCGCCAGCACCGAGGAGCTCGCGCTTCACCTCGGTGAGGTTCTTTCCGAGTCCGGATGGGCGTTTTGGGTTGAGGTGCTGGAGGCCCTGTGGGCGGGGCGCACGGCCCACGGGGGGGAGGTGGTCCTCCGGACCCGGCAGGGCGAGCCGCGCCAGGTGCGGGTCGCCGGCCAGGTCCTGCCCGGGCACGAAGCGACCTGGGACCGTGTGCTCATCTCCGCCGTCGACCTCACCGCCCGGGTGAGGGCGGAGCGGGCCCTCGCCCGGCAGGGGGCGATCCTGCAGGCAGCCGCCACGGCGGCCGAGCGGCTCCTGCGCGGCCCAGCCGGGGAGGACGCAATCCCCCAGGTCCTCGCCGCGCTGGGGGAGGCCGCAGGGGTGAGCCGGGTCTACCTGTTCGAGGAGCACCGCGACGCGCAGGGGCGGACAGTGGTCAGCCAGCGCTACGAGTGGGTCGCCCCCGGGATCACCCCCCAGATCGACAACCCCCAACTCCAGAACTACCCCTACGCCGAGGCAGGATATGCCCGGTGGGCCGAGGCCTTCGCCCGCGGTGAGGCAATCCATGGCGTCGTCCGGGAGTTCCCCCCCGAGGAGCAGCCCCTCCTCCAGGCCCAGGACATCCGCGCGATTGCGGTGGTCCCGGTCCGCGTCCACGGGAGGCGGTGGGGGGTCCTGGGGTTCGACGACTGCGTGGAGGAGCGGAGGTGGAGCACGGGGGAGATCGAGGCCCTGAGGGTGGCGGCGGAGACCCTCGGGGCGGCGATCGAACGTGCGGAACTGGAGCAGAAGCTCCACCGACGCCAGAGGGAGCTCGAAGCCCTGGTCAAGATCGCGACCACCCTTGGGGAGCGGCTCGAGCGGGAGGCGGTGTTCGCCCGGGTCCACGAGGCGCTCGCCCAGCTCATCCCCGGGGACGCGTTTTCCCTGGCCTTGGTGGACTCGCAAAAGGGCGAAATTCGGCTCGCCTACGGGGTGGAGGAGGGGCGAAGGCTTCCCGAGGTCGTCGTGCCCTTCGATCCGGCACGGTCCCTCAGCGCCTGGGTGGCCGCGACGCGGTCCCCGCTCCTCATCCGCGACGCCAAGGCCGAGCTGGAGGAGCTCCCAGCAAGCCCGCAGCAGATCGGGCGGTTCGCCCGCAGCTTTCTTGGGGTCCCCCTCGTGGTGGAGGAGGAGGTGGTGGGCGTTCTCTCTGTCCAAAGCTTCGCCCCAGGGGCATACACCGCCGATCACCTGACGCTGCTCCAGGCCGCGGCGGCCCCGATCGCGGTGGCCGTCCGGAACGCCCAGCTGTTCGCCGATCGGAAGCAGCTTGAGGACAAGCTCCGGGCCGTGGAGGAGGCCTCCCGGAGGATGAAGCTTGCCTCCGACCGCGAGACCCTCTACCAGATCGCCCTCGACCTCGCACGGGACGTCCTTGGTCACTCCCCATGCGCCCTCCTTGTCCCCGAGGGGGAGGAGCTCGTGGTGGTGGCCGAGCACGGGGAGCTCGCGTGGGCGCGGGGCATGCGGCTGAGGTTGGATGGCCCGGGGATCACCGTGGCCGCGTTTCGCTCCCGGGAGCCCCTGTACGTCCCCGACGTCCGCCAGGACCCCCGGTACGTGGCGTCCCACCCCGAGACGAAAAGCGAACTCGCCCATCCCCTCCTCGTCGGCGATCAGGTCCTAGGCGTCTTCGACGTCAACTCCTCCCGGGTGGACGGCATCCCCCCCGAGGACCGGGATCTTCTGGGGATCGTGGCCTCCGAGCTCGCGGTGGCCCTGGCTGGGCTCGCCCACCTCCAGGGCCTCGAGGACCTGAGCGGAAAGCTCGCCCGGCTCCACGAGGCGTCCCTGGCGCTGTCCCGGGCCTCCACAGCGGAGGAGGTGTGCGAAGCCGCGGTGCGGGCCGTGGCGGAGGTCCTGGGGTTCGACCACGCAAACATCGGCCTGGGAAGGGGGGACCTCCTCGTCCCCGTGGCCGGGGCGGGGGTGTTGGCTGGGCGGGCCCGACCGTTCCAGCGGGGGGAGGGGATCGCGGGGCGGGTGTGGGAGCGTGGGGAGACCCTGTGGGGAAACATCGAGGACTTCCCGTTCGCGCGCCCCGTGAGCCCGGAGATCCGGGCGTTCGTTGCGGTGCCCATCGGGTCCCGGGGGGTGCTCCAGGTCATCGCCCCCCGCCGGGACGCCTTCACCCGGAACGACGTGCAGCTTGTCCGGATCCTCGCCCGGCACGTGGAGGAGGAGCTGCGGCGGGTGGAGCTCGAGGGGGAGCTCCGGGAGCAGGCGATCCGCGACCCCCTCACCGGGCTCTACAACCGCCGCTTCCTGACCGAGGTCCTGGGGCGGGAGCTCGAGCGGGCCAAGCGGTACGGGCACCCCCTGACCCTCGTCCTGGCCGACATCGACGACTTCAAGAAGGTGAACGACCGCCATGGCCACGGGGTGGGGGACAGGGTCCTTCGCCGCGTCGCCGAGCTCCTGCAAACCAACGTCCGAGCCGGGGACTACGTGTTCCGCTACGGGGGGGAGGAGTTCGTGGTTCTCCTTCCCGAGACCGGAGATGGAGGGGGCGAGGTGGTCCGACGGCTTCGGGACCTCCTCTCCGGGGTCACCGTGGAAGGCCTTCCGGAGCTCCGGGTCAGCGTGAGCCTGGGGCACGTGGTGTGGGCGCCCGCGGAGGGGCCGGTCACGCCCGAGGAGCTCCTCCACCGGGCCGACGCGGTGCTCTACGCGATCAAGCGGGCCCGGGGCGGAAGGTGAGCCCGGTCAGGGCTCCACCGGCACAAGCAGGGTGACCCGATCCGTTCCCCCCTCGTCGTCCTCCACCTCGAGGGTCACGAGGTAGAGCCTGGGCTCGGGGAAGGTCCACACCGCCTGGGCACCCTCCCCGTCGGGGATTCCATCGCCGGTGAACTCCCACCGGTAGCGGACAATGGCCCCCAAGGACGGCCGGGCGTCGAAGGTCACGGGCTGGCCGGCCCGGGCCGGCCGTGGCTCCCAGGTGAAGTCGGCCACCGGGGGCCGGTACACGACCACCACCGGGGGCGGGCCCGCGGCGAACGCCACCTCCTTCACCTCCCCCGCCCCCAGGTTGACCACCACCTCCCCTGGGCCCACGAGGGCCGCCCCCCGCGGGAGGGTCGCCGGGTCGACCCGCACCCGGTAGGTCCCGGCGGGGAGGCCCGTCCAGGAAAACAGCCCCAGGCCATCCGTGAAGGTGTCGAGGGGGTCGGCGCCCTCCCCCTCGAGCACGAGCCGGACTCCAGCCAGGCCCCGCTCCCCCTCCTCCCGGCCTCCACTCCGGTCGAGGTCTTCAACCACGATCCCGGTGATCTCCCCCAGCCGCTCGGCGGGGAGGGCGAGCCTCGTGCGGCCAGCGAGGAACACCTCCACCTCCCGGGGCGCATCCCCCCGAAGGCGGAGCCCCGCGGGGAGGGCGTCCACGGCCAGCACGTACCGGCCCGGATCCAAGGGGGGGAAGAGGAACCGGCCGTCCTTCCCGCTCGCCACCTGGATCCCCCCGGCGGAGAGCACCGCGCCCTCCACCCCGGCCTCCCCAGGGTCCGGCTGACCGTCTCCGTCGTCGTCCACGAACAGCCGCCCTTCAAGCCAGCCCCGGGCAGGAAGGAACGGGGGGGTGAGGGAAAACCGGCGCTCAAAACTCGCCCCCACCCGGAACGAACGGACCTCCCCCGGGCCGGTCCAGGAAAGATCCAGCCGCAGCACCAGGGACGAGAGCGAAGACAGGGGGAAGGGAACCTCCACCCCAAGGCTCCCCCCGCTTCGGGTGTGGCGCGCGGAGAGGGTGAGACCCCCAGCGGCCCGGAGGTCGAGCTCCGCCCCTCCGGCAAGCTCGGGCGGCCCTCCACCCGAAGTGCGCACGGACTGGGTCAGGCCCAGGGTGGCCTTCGTCCGGCCCAGGGTGAGCCCAAGCCGCTGGGTGTACTCGGCCACCGTCGTCCACGAGGAGAGGGCCAGGTCCTCCTCGCGTCGCCACCGGCCGCCCAAGCGCACGACCAGGGGGGTATCCCCAACCGCCGCGCTCAGATCGAAGACGGTGGTCCTTCCGCCAACCGGGGACCCAAGGGCGGAGGTGCGGCGGAGGGTCACCGTCCCGAACAGGGAGAACAGGGAAAAGGGGGACCAGTCCACCGCCGTGGTGAGCTCGGACCGAACCAACGTGGCGACGGAGACGCCGGCGACGTTGTCCCGCTCCCAGCGGGCGGTGAACCGGAGCCCAAGCGGCCGGGCCCCGAGCTGCCCCCCCAGGGTGAACCCCATCCGGTCGGCCCGCGGGCTGGGAACCCCCGGGCCCACCGCGTAGGCCTCCAGGAGGAGCCCGGCCTCCGGCCCCGTCCCTGCGCTCCCCCGAAAGAGAGCTCCTCCGTCGAGGAGCGGCCCGGCCAGGGCCCCTTCCACCCCCAGGCTCAGGCCCTCCGCAAGGCGAAGCTGAACCCACGCCGCCCCGGCCCGGACGTCCTCCGCCCCGGCCACCCGCCGCAGGGCCAGGCCCAGCTCGCCCCACGGCGGCGTCCACGCCCCCTGTGCCCCGAACCGGCCTTCCCCGCCCGCCCAGCCGGTAAGGAGCTCCACCCGCCCGGTGTCCCCCCTCACCCCGCCCCCCATCCCCACCGCCCCCAACGGAGAAAGAAGGGAGGTAGCCGGAAGCTGGGCTTCCCCTGCTTCGGCCCAAGTCCATTCCCCCTCGTAGCGGAGGAATCCCCGGGTCGGGCGGAGCGGGGCCGGCCCCCATGGCCCGGCCAGCTGAAGGGCGAGGGCCAGGCTCCCCCCCAGCACCTCCCCCTCCCCCCTCAGGGCCAGTTCCGACCCCCCTTGGCCGGAGATAAAGTCGTAGCCGAGTGTCCCCACACCCTTCATCGCCAGCGCGGAGAGGGTCGTCCCCGCAATCGCCCCCGGGCCCGGGGGGAGCACCCGGGTGAACCACACCGCCCGGGCCTCCGCGCCCTCCGCCGAGCGGACCTCCACGGTGAGGAGCTCCCGGCCCGCCGGCGCCTCCGGAGGAATCGCGAGCACAACCTCCACCCGCCCCGCCTCAAGCGGCCGGAGAAGGAGCTCGCGGGGGGAGGTTCGCACCGGCCACCCCCGGGCCGAAGAGGCGTCCACGGAGAACCGGTCGAGGACGTTCCCTCGGTTCACCACCTCCAGGGTGTAGGACACCGTCGCCCCAGGCTGACCCTGGCCTGGGGAGGGGAGGACAAGGCTCACCCCGGCCACGCCCACCACCCGGACCTCCCCCTCCGCCGCGGCCTCCCCCCCATCCCACAAGGCCCCCAGACCCACCAGGTACCGCCCGGCCTCCGCTCCCCGGGGAACCACCACGGCAAGGAAGACCACGTCCTCCTCCCCAGGCCCGAGGAGAAGGAGGGCCGGGATCCCCAGCGACGACCAGCCCGGAGGAAGGTCGGGGGTCAAGGAGACGGAGACTTGTGCGGAAAGATCGTTCCGGACCGCGAAGACGTGGAGGGCCACATCGCCAGGGGCGACGGTCCGCGGAGGGGTGAGGACCTCCACCCTCACCGCCCCCACCCCCCCGGAGCAGACCAGGGCGGCCCCCAAGGGGAACCAGGCCAACACCCGCCGCCGGCGGACACCCATCATCAGCCACAGTGGAGAAGAGCCAGGCCGAAGGGAAGGACGAGGGTACGGGAGGGAGGGGAAATCCTCCCGCTAGGGCTTCTTTGCGAGGAGCCGGCGGAGGGCCTCGACGTCGGCCGAGTCGACCCGACCGCTGTTGTCGAAGTCAAACGCCCGGGCGTTCCCCTGGACCCCAGGGGTCCCCCAGGCCTCGGCAAAGAGGCGGACGTCCCCCTCGTCGAACGCGCCGCTTCCGTCCACGTCCTCGTACAGGCCGTCGCCGTCGAGGTCTCGGGGGGCGCCGGCCCCGGCGACCAAGGGGACGAGGCTCAGGGGCCGGACCCGCAGGGTAACCTGGGCCCCCAGGACCTCCTCGCCCCCCAGATCGACCCGGGCCACCACCACGTAGGTCCCCGGGGTGGGGCGGAGGCCGGTCTCGGCCACGATCCATCGGGCCCCCCCGGGCAGGCAGGGGACCGCCGAGGGCTCCACCCGCACGAGCTCGCGCCCGGCGGCGTCGTAGACCCGGACGTCGGCCCGGACCTCGCGGAGGTTGGCCAGGCCGGAGTTGACGAACTCCAGGGCGACCCACAGGGGGTTGAGGCCCCGGACCTCGAGCTTGCGCACGGTGCCCTGGGGCCGGGGGGTCCCCACCGTGGCGTAGACCTTGATCCCAATCCGCTTGGCCACCATCACCGTGGTCCCGCCCTGCTCCACAGGCCGGGGCTCGCCGTGGATGAAGACAATGCCCCAGTACGTGCCCGAAGAAACCCCGGCCGGGACGGAAACCGTCCCCCGGATCTCCCGAGCCTCCCCGGGGCCAAGGACGAACGACGCCGGCCCCACGGCCACCCAAGAGGCCAGGGACCAGGGGAGCGTCCCCGGGGGGTAGAACCGGTTTTCCCCCCACTCGTCCCGGTCCCAGTCGCCCACGTACAGGGCGAACCGCTCGGGAACCTCCAGCTCGTTGCGAACGACAAACGAAAACTCGTAGCGGACACCGGGGACCGCGGCGAGGTTGACCTCAAGAAGGTTGACCTCCAGGGCCACGGCCCCCCAGGAGGCAAGACAAACCAGAATCCCCAGGTACCTCATGGCGTGGGCATTATACGGTACCCTAGGGGGCGACCAGGGTATAGACGAACAGGAGCTCGTACGTTCCCGGGGGGGTGGTTTCGTAGTCCACCCGCAGCCGGAAGGCGATCTCGAGCCACAGGCCCGTCCCTGCCCCTCCCGTGGCCACCCGGTCGCCGGCCACACTGAGGGCGGTGAACGAGGTCCGGGGGTCCGTGACGCCGGGTCCGGCGGCGCGCACCCGCCACTCGAGGTGGCCGCAGGGCTTGGCCGGCGGGGCGTCGGGCCCGGTGTAGAGCCACGTGGGGGAACCCGCGGCGACGGTGAGGGACCACGCCCGGGGGCTTGAGACCGTGATCCGCTGAACCCCCGCCCACTCCAGCCACCCCGCGTCGTAGTGGGCGAGGGTGAGGGTCCCCAGGTCCACCACCTCGGGGGTCACGGAGAGGGTGGGAGCCCCGCTCGCCCGGTAGGTGACGCGGACCGCTACCCAGTCGAGCTGGATCGCGTTCACCGCCCGCAGCCGAACCCGCAACCCCACCTGCACCTCGCCCGGGGACCAGGCGCGCCCCCAAAGGTCGGTCGGGCCACCGACGATGTACTGCCGCCACGCGCCGGGGTACGGCCCCGCCTGGTACCCCGTGGTCGTCCAGTGCATTCCCCCGTCCCAGGAGAGCTCCGCCTCGAGGTAGGCATTGGGCGCGCCGTCCTTGCGGGCCCTCAGGACGACCTCGATCCCCACGATCTCCACCTCCCCAGGAAGCACGATCCCAAAGCCCCCGTAGTGGTGGACGGCCCCATGGGGGCCCACGGCGTAGAGGTTGTCCCGGAAGTAGGCCCGCGCCCCGTTGGCGAACTGGCCGTAGTCGAGGCTGGGGTTCATCCAGGGGGTGGTTTGGGCCGCCCCGCCCAACGCCACCCCCACGAGGAGGCCGAGAACTCCGCGGCGCACGCTCACCCCGCCTTCCGCCCTAGAAGACAAGGGGGCAGCCCCGTCGGCCAGAGCTGCCCCCGGAGGTTCCCCATTAGGGAGCCGTGAGCGTGTAGGTGAAGCCCAGCGTGTAGTCGCCGGCCGGGTCGTTCTCCCAGCTCACAAGAACCCGGAAGTCCATCGAGAGCTGGATGTTCCCGCCCCGGTTCCCGGCGGCCACCTGGGTCGCCCCGACCGTGAGCCCGGTGAACGTGCTCACATGGGAGGTGACGCGGTGGTCCGTGGTGGCCGCCCGCCACAGGAGGTCGGTGGACGGCTTGGCCCACGGCCCAGCCCACGTGGCCGTGTTCGCGGCCACGGTCAGAACCCAGTTACGGTTGCTCCAAATCTGGATCCCCTGGGCGCCAAACAAGGTCTTCTGCCCCGCGTCGTAGTCGGCCTCGGTCAGCGCGCCAAAGTTGACCGTGCTCGTCGAGAGCACAAGCCGAATCAACGTCGGCACGGTGAACTGCGCCGTCGACCCCTGGGACACTTGCCCCATCCCCATCACGCCCACAACCAGCCCCAACGCCAAAATCGCAAGAACTCGCACCTTCATTCCCGCACCTCCAAGATTGGGTTCAAGGTTTCTTGGAGGTGTTTCGGCAGCCCAGCCATCTCCCCGAAGGGAGATCTGTGGCTTTGCGGCCCCGGGTCGCCCCGGGTGTGCCCGTTCGATCACCTCACGTTTCCCGACACGCCGAACGGTTTCTCCCCCTTCACCACCTCCTTTCCGTGCTTCCATTATACAGCCCGCCCGGGCGGGCTCTCGGCCGGTTTCGACCTTGCCTCGTCCCGTCTTTCCCTTCCCCCGCTCACCGTCCGCCCTCGATCCCGAAGACAAGGGGGACAACGCCCCGGTCCAACCGCGCCCGGTCCACCCAGCAGTCGAACACGACCTCGTGGATGCCCGGTTCACCCACCGCCAGCACCCTCCACTCCCCCGCAAGCACCCGGGGCTCACCCCGTCCGACACGGAGGGCCACAGCCCCAACCCACGCCGAATCCGGGACCCGAACGCGCACCTTCCACGAAACGTTGCTGTGCACCGTGATCCTCACCCGCCCCGCCAGTTCCACCCAATCCCCGCGGGCCTCCCCCGCGCCCCCGAGGGCCACGGGGAGGGTGAGCTCTTGGCCTGCCAGCGACGTTTGGGGAATCGAAATCCGGCACAGGGAGGGAAGGACCACAGTCGCCTGGCTCGCCATCGCCACACTCACCGCCTGGGCAGAACTGGCGGCGAGGCAGATTGCCCCCACCAAGGCCATCGCGATCCTGAACACGCTTCGGCAGCCCGGCCGTCCCGGAGGGACCCGTGGGCTTTGCGCCCCCACGTTGCCGTGGGTTTGCCTTTGTCGGACGGTCAGTACGCGCTGCCCGGCTTACACCTCCTCCCCCGTTCCCCGTTCGACAAGAACGGATTGAACCCACTATAAAAAAGTTCCCGCCGGTTGTCAAGCCCCCGCCTTGGGGCGCCCCACCCCTCCACCCTCCGCCCCGTCCTCCGCCGGAGCGGCCCTCCCCGGCGCGCGGCAGGGACCGGGAAGGACGGGGAACCCCCGTCTCAGACCTGTAAAACCAGGGCACGATCCGCGCCTTCCCCGCTCCCGATCCAAGCCCGCAAACAGGACCGATAGGGATGACGCGTTCAGGGGACACCAGCTGGACCTCCGGCCGCCCGTACGGACCTGCCATTTCCCGTCCCAGAAATAGAAGCCTCGAGCCGCGCGTTCCAAAGGTGAGACCAGAAGGAAGCTATGGGTTACTTTGTTGTACAACGTTGCGCGCATCCCTTTCCAGCGGGAATTGCCGGCGCTATACTCCCCCTTGCCAAGGCACCCACCCGGAGCCGGCCAAGGCCTCCCGCCTGGGTGTTTGGGGCGAGGAGGAACTGATGGCAGGGAAATGGATTGCAGCGGTCGGCGCGTTGGTCGGGGCGGGCGTCCTCACCGGGTGCTGCCTCTTCAGCGGGAACCCCACGGTCACGATCATGGGCCCGACTACGGCCACGGTGGGGGTTCCAGTCACGTTCACGGCCACGGCCACGGGTGGCGGGGGCACCTACACCTACCAGTGGAGCTTCGGGGCCTCGGGCCCCACGGCCACCTACACGTTCACCGCGGCCGGCACCCAGACGATTGGGGTCACCGTCACCGACAACTGCGGGAAGCAAGCCACCACCATGCACACGGCCACCGTCTCCGAGGGGACGGGCGGGGGCGGGAATCTCACCGGCCTTTGGACCGGCACGCTCTACGACCAGGGCATCCCCTGGGATTTCCGGCTTCAGCTGAACCACTCGGGGACGAGCGTAACGGGACTGGCGTCCATCGGGGGTGCCACGTCACCCGGGACTGGCTCGTACGTGAACGGGCAATTTACGTTCCAGTTCCAAGCTCCGGGGAGCGCGGTGTTCATCGTCCTTGTCGGCAGCTACAACCCTTACGCAAACGAGCTTTCCGGAGAGTGGACCGTCGGCGGAATCAACTTCGGATCGTGGCGGGTCCGACGGTATTAGCCTAACCTCAGCTCGTCACGGCTCCGGCTCTCCCCCGCGACCGTGGGGATGCGCCTTGCGGGCCGCGCGGGGTCTGGTAAGCTAAGTTCGGCAGCCGGCGTAGCTCAGCAGGCAGAGCAGCCGCTTCGTAAGCGGCGGGTCGGGGGTTCGATTCCTCCCGCCGGCTCCAGCGGGGGCGCTCTCCACGGCCAGGGTGGGGAGCCGGCCCCGGCGAGGTGAGCGCGCATGGACAAGGGCACGTACCGCGTGAAGACGGGATTCGCCGAGATGTTCAAGGGTGGCGTGATCATGGACGTCACCACCGCCGAGCAGGCCCGGATCGCCGAAGAAGCAGGGGCCGTGGCCGTGATGGCCCTGGAGCGCGTCCCGGCCGACATCCGCGCCCACGGGGGCGTGGCCCGGATGGCCGACCCCCAGAAGATCCGGGAAATCCAGGAGGCGGTCTCGATCCCGGTCATGGCCAAGGTCCGGATCGGCCACACCGCCGAGGCGCGGATCCTCGAGGCCCTGGGGGTGGACTTCATCGACGAAAGCGAGGTCCTCACCCCCGCCGACCCCTTCCACCACATCGACAAGTGGGCGTTCAAGGTCCCGTTCGTCTGCGGGTGCCGGGACCTGGGGGAGGCCGCGCGGCGGATCGCCGAGGGGGCGGCGATGATCCGCACCAAGGGCGAGGCCGGGACGGGGAACGTGATCGAGGCCGTCCGCCACATGCGGCTCCTCAACGACCAGATCCGGCGCCTCCAGGGGATGAGCCGGGCCGAGCTCGTCTCCTACGGGAAGGAGATCGGGGCCCCGGTGGAGGTCCTCGAACTCATCCAGGAGCAAGGCCGGCTTCCCGTGGTGAACTTCGCCGCCGGCGGGATCGCCACACCGGCCGACGCCGCCCTCATGCGGATGCTCGGGGCCGACGGGGTGTTCGTGGGCTCGGGGATCTTCAAGAGCGCCGATCCGGAGAAGCGCGCCCGGGCCATCGTCCAGGCCTGCACCCACTACGATGACCCCCAGGTCCTGGCCGAGGTCTCCACGGGCCTGGGAGAGGCGATGCCCGGACTCGCCATCGAGGCGATTCCCGAAGCGGAGCTCATGCAGCACCGATGACGGTCGGGGTCCTCGCGGTCCAGGGGGACGTCCGGGAGCACGTCCGGGTCCTGGAACGCCTGGGGGTTGCCGTTCGCCCCGTCCTCCGGCCCGAGCACCTGAAGGGCCTCGCCGGGATCGTCCTCCCGGGGGGGGAGTCCACGGCGATGTGGCGGCTCATGGGGCCCACGGGTCTGGGCGACGCGCTCCGGCGGGAGCTTCGGGAGGGGCTTCCGGCGCTGGGGACCTGCGCGGGGATGATCCTCCTTGCCCGCGAGATCACGAACTGGCCCGAGCGGTACCTCGGGGTCCTCGACATCGCTGTGGAGCGCAACGCCACCGGCCGCCAGGTGGACTCGTTCGAGACCACCCTCTCCGCGGACGGCCTGGGGGAGCTCCCGGCGGTGTTCATCCGCGCCCCCCTCGTCCGGCGGACGGGCCCCGGGGTCACGGTCCTTGCCCGGTGGGGGGAGGCGCCGGTCCTCGTCCGGGAGGGGAGGGTCCTTGGGGCAAGCTTCCACCCCGAGCTCACCGGAGATACGCGGGTTCACGGGCTGTTTCTGGAGCTGTGCAAGGAGCGACGATGAAACCGAGGGTAGCGATCAACGGGCTAGGGCGGATCGGGCGGATCACGCTCCGCATCATCGCCAAGCGGGGCTGGCCGGTGGACGTGGTGGCGATCAACGACCCCAACCTCCCGCCGGCGACGGCGGCCCACCTCCTCCGCTACGACACGGTCTACGGCCGGGCCCCGTTCCCCGTCGAGGCCCGCGAGGGGGCCCTCGTCGTGGACGGGCGGACGATCCCCATGCACGCCGAGAAAGAGCCGGGGAACCTCCCGTGGAGGAAACACGGGGTGGACGTGGTGATCGAGTCAAGCGGGGTGTTCACCGATCCGGCCAAGGCCGAGGCCCACCTCACGGCCGGGGCCAAGCGGATCGTCCTCTCCGCCCCCCCAAGCGGGGAGCGCAAAGGGGAGGTCCTCCAGATCCTGTGGCGGGTGAACGAGAAGCAGTTCCTGGAGAAGGGAAAGCCGGCGATCGTCTCGGCCGCCTCCTGCACCACGAACTCCCTTGGGCCGGTGGTCAAGGTCCTCCACGAGGCGTTCGGGATCGAGCACGGGTTCCTGACGACCGTCCACGGCTACACGGCCGACCAGCGCCTCGTGGACGCGCCCCACAAGGACCTCGCCCGGGCGCGGGCCGCGGCGGCAAACATCGTCCCCACCTCCACCGGGGCAGCCCGGTCCATCCCCGCGATCTTCCCCGACTTGAAGGGGAAAATGGACGGAATCGCGGCCCGGGTCCCGATCCTCGCCGGTTCCGTCTCCGACTTCGTGGCCCGCCTCAAGCGCCCGCCGGCGGCCACGGCGGAGGAGGCCGTGGCCAACGTCAACGCCGCGTTCGCCCAGGCCGCCCAGGGGCCCCTCGGGGAGGTCATGCTCGTCACCCCCGATCCGATCGTGTCCTCCGACGTCCTGGGGGAGGAGCACTCCTGCGTGGTTGCCACCGCCTACACGATGGCCCTCCCCAAGGAGCCGTCGGTGGTGAAGGTCCTCGCCTTCTACGACAACGAGTGGGGTTATGCGGCCCGGCTCCTGGACGTGGCGATCTACGTCGCCGCTTAGACGCCTCGCCGCGGGTGGGGTTGGGCTCCTCTTTCCTCCGTCCTGCTTCCTGTGCGGGGACGAGGTCGAAGGACTTGAGGTCCTCTGCGCTGCTTGCCTGGGCGGTCTCCCGCGTTGGGAGGGGGCCGTGTGCGCCGTGTGCGGCGTCGGGGTTGAG
The DNA here is from genome assembly GCA_026418075.1 of Candidatus Bipolaricaulota bacterium. Classification (GTDB taxonomy): domain Bacteria; phylum Bipolaricaulota; class Bipolaricaulia; order Bipolaricaulales; family Bipolaricaulaceae; genus Bipolaricaulis. The sequence goes on from JAOACA010000020.1 coordinate 17,152, forward strand.
GCGGGGCTCGATCTCTGCCGCCCGTGCGCGGTGGAGGGGCGCCGCTACGCCTGGGCCCGCTCGCTCGGTCCCTATGCAGGGGCCCTCCGCCGGCTGGTCGTGGCCCTGAAGTACGAGGGGGAGCGGGCCCTCGCCCGTCCCTTGGGCGACCTCCTCGCCGCCAGCCCCCTCCCCGGGGACGCGGCCCTCGTCACCTCCGTTCCCCCGGATCCGCGCCGGCTCCGGGAGCGGGGCTACCACCCCGCGGAGCTCCTCGCCCGCCGGGTCGCCCGTCGCCTGGGGCTCCCCTACCGCGCGCTCCTCGTGAAGAGGCAGGCGAGCCCGCCCCAGGTGGGCCGGCCCCGGGAGGAGCGGCGGGAGGCGATGCGCGGGCTCTTCGCCCCTCGAGCCCCCGGCCACGATGAGCCCGTCCTCGTCGTGGACGACGTCCTCACCACCGGGGCCACGGCCGAGGAGGCGGCCCGGGCCCTGGGGGAGGCCGGGTTTGGCGAGGTGGGCGTCCTCGCCTGCGCCCACGCCCTGGGGGAAAACTAGATGGAGATCAAGCGCCTCGTGGTCGGGCCCCTCCAGACGAACGCCTACGTCCTCCTCGCCGATGGGGAGGCGGCCGTGGTGGACCCCGGGGACGCCTCCCCCCTTCTCCCAGAGGCGTGGGCTGGCCACGCCCTCCGCTACGTCCTCCTCACCCACGGCCACTTCGACCACGCCGACGGGGCCGAGCTCCTCCACGCCGGGACCGGAGTGCCCATCCTCTACCACCCCGACGAGAAGGCCACGTTCTGGACCCTGGGCCGCCAGCCTCCCCCCCTCGCCCACCCCCTCGCCGACGGGGAGCGGATCCCGCTTGGGAAGGAGGAGCTCCTCGTCTGGCACCTCCCCGGCCACTCCCCGGGCTCCGTGGCCTACCTGTGGGAGAGGGGCAAGACCGCCCTCGTGGGGGACGTCCTGTTCGCCCGCGCGGTGGGCCGGTCCGACCTCCCGGGCGGATCTTGGGACGAGCTGGAGCGGTCCCTCCTTCGCCTCCTCACCCTGGACGACAGCTGGCGGGTCCTCCCCGGCCACGGGCCGGCGACCACGGTCGGCCGGGAGCGGGAGCGGAACCCCTACCTCCGGGGGATCGGCCATGCCCGGGCCTGAGGTCGAGGAGATCAAGGGCCGGATCGACATCGTCGAGCTCGTGGGGCGGTACGTGACCCTCAAGCCCGCCGGCTCCGGCTTCAAGGGCCGCTGCCCGTTCCACCCCGACGACACCCCCTCCCTCCACGTCTCCCCGGACAAAGGCCTCTGGCACTGCTTCGGCTGCCACGCCGGCGGGGACGCGATCGGGTTCCTCATGAAGATCGAGAAGCTCTCGTTCCCCGAAGCCCTGGAGCGCCTGGCCGCGGAACTGGGGATCGAGCTCAAGCGGGGAGGGGAAGGCCGCGCCCGCCTCCTCCAGGTCAACGAGGAGGCGGCCCGGTTCTTCGCCGGGGAGCTCCGCAAGCCTGGAGGAAAGAAGGCCCGGGACTACCTCCTTTCCCGCGGCCTCCCCGAGGACGCCTGGGACCGGTACCGGCTCGGGTACGCCCCCGAGGGGTGGGACGGGCTCCTCCGGGCCCTGGGAAGGCTCGGGGTGGAGACCCTGCGGGAGCTCGGGCTCGTCGTTCCGGGGGAGCGGGGACCCTACGACCGGTTCCGGGACCGGGTCATGTTCACGATCGCCGACGACCAGGGCCGGCCGGTCGCCTTCGCCGGCCGAAGCTTTGGGGGGGAGCCCAAGTACCTCAACGTCCCCAATACGCCCCTATTCACGAAAGGGACCGTCCTCTACGGGCTCCACCTCGCTCGGGACGCGATCCGCGCCGCGGGCCGCGCCGTCCTCGTCGAGGGCTACACGGACGTGATCTCGTTTCACCGGGCGGGGATCGAAGAGACGGTGGGCTCGATGGGGACCGCCCTCACCGAGGCCCAGGCCCGGCTCCTCGCGCGGTACACGGACCGGGTGGTCATTGCCTACGACCGGGACGCGGCTGGGGAGGCGTCCGCCCTGCGGGGGCTGGCGATCCTCCGCGGGGCCGGGCTCCGGGTGGACGTGGCCCTCCTCCCCCCCGGCGAGGACCCGGACAGCCTCGTCCGGAACCACGGTCCCGACGCCGCACGGGCCGCTCTCTCCTCCCCGCTTCCCTTCCACAGGTTCTTCGTCGAGGCCCTCGCCTCCCGCTACGACCTGGCCACCGTGGAGGGGAAGGAAGGGGCCCTCGCCGAGGCGAAGGGCTTTTGGCCCGAGATCCGAAGCGTCCCCCTCCAGCACGAGCTCGCCCGGGAGCTCGGCTCCCTCCTTGGGCTCCGGGAAGAGGAAGTGTGGGCCTACCTCCGGGGCGAGGGGCGCCCGTTTCTCGGGAAAGAGGAGCGGAGCCGGGTCGGCCCCGAGGAGCACTTCGTCCACTTCCTCCTCGAGGGGAAGATCCCCGATCGGGTCCTGGAGGACCTTGACCTCGTGGAGTTCCGGCCCGAATATCGTCCCATTGTGGCCAAGTGGGTGGAGCTCTGGCACGGGGGGCGGCGGCCGACGGCCGAGGAGCTGGCCGGAGAGCTCCCCCCCGAGGACGTTCCCACCCTCACCCGGCTTGCCCTCCTCGAGGTCCCCTTCTCCAACGAAGCCCAGGCCGTGGAGGACGCGGTGAGGAAGTTCCTGTATCTTCCGCGGCTGGAGCGGCAGATCGCCGAGAAGCGGGCCCGGGTCCAGGCGGCGGAGGAGGCCGGGGATCCCGCGGAAGCCTCCCGGCTCCAGGCGGAAATCCGAGCCCTGTGCCGGGAGCGGCTCAAGCTCCTCCGGAGGAGGTGAGATGCCCGACGAACCGGAAGTGGTCCCCCCCGAGGCCCCCGAGCCGGTTGCCCCCACCGAGGACGAGGAGCTCACCGACCTCATCCCCTTGATCGCCGAGCTCGCCGAGGCCGAGCCCGAGGACGAACCCGCCGAGCGGGGAAGCGACCCGGTCCGGACCTACCTCCGGGAGATCGGCCGCGTCCCCCTCCTCACCCGGGAGGAGGAGGTCGAGCTCGCCCAGAAGATCGAGGCCGGGACCGCGGCCCTCGAGGAGCTGAACCAGGGCGTCGTCGATCCCCAGCGCCGGGCGGAGCTTGAGCGGGTCCTCCAGGAAGGGGAGGCGGCCCGGGAGAAGCTCGCCGTCTCCAACCTCCGCCTCGTCGTCTCCATCGCCAAACGGTACATGCACCGGGGGATCTCGTTCCTCGACCTGATCCAAGAGGGGAACATCGGGCTCATGCGGGCGGTGGAGAAGTTCGACTGGCGCAAAGGGTACAAGTTCTCCACCTACGCCACGTGGTGGATCCGCCAGGCGATCACCCGGGCGATCGGGGACCAGGCCCGGACGATCCGCGTCCCGGTCCACACGATGGAGGCCGTGCAGGAGCTGGCGCGGCTCCGGCGGGAGTACATTCGCGAGCACGGAACCCCTCCGACCTACGAGCAGCTTGCGGAGATGCTCGGCACAAGCGTCGAGCGGGTGAAGAAGATCGAGCAGGCGGCGGCGTTCACCACGTCCCTCGAGCGGCCCCTTTCCGAGGAAGACGATGAGGCCCTAGGGGACTTCATCGCCGACGACTCGGCCCAGTCCCCGGTCCGGGAGGCCCTCCGGGCCAAGCTCCGGGACGAGCTCCGCGAGGCCCTGGCCGAGCTCGATCCCCGGGAGCGGGAGATCCTCGAGCTCCGCTACGGGCTCCTCGATGGCCATCCGCGGACGCTCAAGGAGGTGGCGAGCCACTTCGAGATCACCCGGGAGCGGGTGCGGCAGCTCGAGCTCAAGGCCCTGGAGAAGCTGAAGTACCCGGCCCGGCACCGGTCGCTCCGCTCCCTCCACGAGCTCCTCCTCTCCGAGGAGGAATGACGGTTCTTCTCGTCCTCGGGCCCACCGCCGTTGGGAAGTCGGCGGTGGCGGCCCGCGTGGCGGAAGAGGCCGGGGCCGAGGTGATCTCCGCCGACGCCCGGACGATCTACCGGGGCCTCGCGATCGGGACGGACCGGCCCCCTCCCGAGGTCCTCGCCCGGGTCCCCCACCACCTGGTCGGAGTCCTCGACCCCCGGGAGGGCTACGACGCGGCCCGGTTCCGGCGGGACTGCGAGCGGCTTGTGGCGGAGATCCACGGCCGGGGGAGGCGGGCGATCGTCGTCGGGGGGAGCACGCTCTACATCCGGGCCCTCACCCGGGGGCTCTTCCCGGGGCCGGGCGCGGACCCGAAGCTCCGGGCCGAGCTCCAGGCGCGCCCGCTTGCGGAGCTCCGGGAGGAGCTCGCCCGCGTGGACCCGGAGGCCGCGGCGCGGATCCACCCCGGGGACCGGGCCCGGACCGTCCGGGCCCTCGAGGTCCACCGCCTCACGGGCCGGCCTCTGTCCGCCGCGTGGGGAAACGAACGGCCGTTCCCCTGGCCCCTCGTCAAGGTCGGATTGACCCTCGACCGGGGGGAGCTCGGCCGCCGGATCGAGGCCCGGGTGGAGCGGATGCTCGCCGCGGGGCTCCTTGAGGAGGCCCGCAGGCTTTGGGAGACGCTCCCTCCCGAGGCCCCGGCGGCGCGGACGATCGGGTACCGGGAGCTTTTTGCCTACTTCCGGGGGGAGTACGACCTCCCGGAAGCCCGGCGGCGGATCGTCCGGAACACGAAGGCCTACGCCCGGCGGCAGCTCGCCTTCTTCCGGTCCGAAGCCGATGTTCACTGGATCGACGTCACCGGCCGCTCCCCGGAGGACGTGGCCCGGGAGGTCCTCGCCCGGTGGCGGGAGGCCGAGGGGTAGAATCCGGCCGTGAAACCCGTCCTTGGCGCTGAGGGGGTGCGGGGGCTCGACCGCGCGGCCGCGGAGCGGGGGGTGCCCCCCCTTCTCCTCATGGAGTCCGCCGGCCGCGGGGCGGCGGAGGCGATCCGCGCCTGGCGGCCGGACCTCGCCCGGGGACGCGTCCTCGCCGTGGCCGGAAAGGGAGGAAACGGGGGCGATGCCCTCGCTGCCGCCCGGTGGCTCGGGCTGTGGGGCGCCCAGGCCCGGGCCGTCCTCCTCGGGGACCCCCAGGGCCCCGCCTCCGACCAAGCGGCGGCGTTCCAGGCCTCGTTCCCCGAGAACCTGCTCCACGTCGAGGGCGGGGACGCCCTTGCCGCCTGGATTGAGGATGCCGATCTTATCTTGGACGGGATCCTCGGGGTCGGGCTCGCGGGCCCGGCGCGGGGGCGGGCGCGGGAGGCGATCGAGGCTTTGAACGCCTCCGGCCGGCCGGTGGTGGCCCTCGACCTCCCCTCGGGCCTGGACGCGGACACGGGGCGGGTCCCTGGCCCCGCGGTGCGGGCCGACCTCACCCTGGCCATGGGGTGCCTGAAACCTCCCCACCTCCTCCCGCCGGCGGCGGAGCTCTGTGGCGAGGTCCGGGTCGTCGCGGTGGCCTACCCGCCGGAGCTGTGGGGCGAAGCGGACCCCTTGGCCCAGGTGCTGGAGGAGGGCGACGTCCGGGCGATGCTCCCCCCACGGCCGCGGTTTGGGCATAAGGGGACGTTCGGCCGGGTCCTCGTGGTCGGGGGCTCGGTGGGGATGGCCGGGGCGGCGGCCCTCGCCGCGGAGGGGGCCCTCCGCGCGGGGGCTGGACTCGTCCACGTCCTCACCCCGGAGCCCGTGTTCCCGATCGTGGCCGGGCTCGTCCCCGAAGCCCTCGTCCACCCCGGGCGGGCCGACGCGGGGATGCTCGCTCCCGAAGCCGCCGACGAGGCCCTGACCCTGGCCGAGGGGATGGACGTGGTCGTCGTGGGCCCGGGCCTCGGCCGCGGCCCGGGGCCCCAGGCCCTCGTGCGGGCCCTCGTTCAGTCCGGCCGCCCCCTCGTCCTCGACGCCGACGCCCTCTACGCCCTGGCCCAGGAGCCAAACCTCCTTGCGGGAGCCCACGGGGAGCTCGTCCTCACCCCCCACCCCGGGGAGTTTGGCCGCCTCGCGGGGGCGGACCCCGCGGAGGTCGTCCCAGACAAGATCCGCTGGGCGCGGGAGAAGGCGCGGGCGTGGGGGTGCACGGTCGTCCTCAAGGGCCCGCCCACGGCGATCGCCGGCCCTGGAGGCGAGGTTCTCCTGAGCACGACGGGGAACACCGCCCTCGCCCACGGGGGATCGGGGGACGTGCTTGGGGGGATGATCGCGGGCTTGTGGGCCGGGGGAGCAAGCCCGCGGGACGCCGCAGCGGCGGCGGCGTTCGTCCACGGCCGGGCCGCCGAGATCCTGACCTGCGACCGGGCTCCCCGCGCCGTCCTCCCCACGGATCTCCTTCAATCCTTGGGTGAGGCGTTCTGGCTGGTGAAGACGAAGGAACTTTGAGGTGGCGCATGCACCAGGCTCTTCCCGAAGTCCGATGCAGCAGTTGCCACAAGGAGATCACCAATCCGCACGAGCTCATGGTGGTGTTGTTCTACGTTGCGCGACTCGAACCCTATTGCCACGATTGCTACGCTGAACTGCACAAGCGCTTGTGGTTCCAGTGGTATCCCAGGATTCCCGTCAACCACAGCGATGTTGCGCTTCGCCTGTCTAGTTTGGGCGGCATCGTGTACCTCGCCGTGATGATCTGGT
>JAOACA010000021.1 GCA_026418075.1 Candidatus Bipolaricaulota bacterium
CGTCAGATGTGTATAAGAGACAGGGTCCTCACCCTGGCCCCCGAGCTCCCCGGGGCCCTCGAGCTCATCGCGGAGGTCCGCCGGATCGGGGCCGTCCCGGCGCTCGGGCACACGGAGGCGACCTACGAGGAGGCGTCCGCCGCCCTTGCCGCGGGGGCGGGGCACGTCGTCCACCTCGGGAACGCGATGAGTGGCCTCGGGCACCGGGCCCCGGGGGCCCTCGGCGCGGCCCTCCTCGCGAGGGCGTCGTTGGAACTCGTCCTGGACGGGGTCCACGTCCACCCCGCCTTCGTCCGCCTCGTGGTCGAGTTCCTCCGCGGGCGGGGGGAGCTTTCGCGCCTGTGCCTCGTCTCCGACGCCACCGCTGCGGCGGGAATGCCGGACGGGGTCTACCCTTTGGGCGGGCGGGAAGTCCAGCTCCGGGGCGGGGAGGTCCGCCTCCCCGATGGGACCCTCGCCGGCTCGGCCCTGACCCTCGATCAGGCGCTGCGGAACGCCGTTCGGTTCGGGGGCCTGTCCCTCGCCGAGGCCCTCCCCCTGGTGACCGCAAACCCGGCCCGGGTCGTGGGGCGCACGGGTGGGCTCGCTGAGCTCGTGGTCGGCGCCAGGGCGGACCTGATTCTCCTCGGCTCCGATCTCCAGGTGGAGCCCGTTTTCCCCTAGCCGGAGATTCCCGGGCCTTGCCCCACCCCGGGGCCCGGGGCACGATCGCCCTATGAAGGGCTGGACCTGGCTTCTTCTCGTTCCCCTCCTCGTGGCCGGGGCGTTCTACGGTCACGACCTCCTCCTTGGGCTCCATCACCCCTACGGCCGTGGGAGCCCGAACCCCAAGTGGCCCGCGCTGGGGACCCCGTGGGCGATGTGGCCGGTGGACAACCCCGGGGACTGGCTCCCCAACGGGCTCGACTCCGCCGATGTGAACGGGGATGGTTTCCCAGACCTCCTCGTCAACTACGAGTTCCGCGGCCGGATCCGGGTCGTCCTCCACCCGGGGAGGAGCCTTGCCCACGACCGGTTCTGGCCGGCGGTGGACGTGGGGTTCTTCCCCAACGCCGAGAGCGCGGCGCTGGGGGACCTCGACGGGGACGGGGCTCTCGACGTCGTGGTCGCGCAGGGGATCGAGCACCACCGGGGCCCGTCCGCCCTCCGGATCCTGTGGGGGGAGGCCGGGGCGCTGCGGTGGCACGATGGGGGCCCCCTCCCGGCCAGCGTCGGGCTCGGTCAGTACCTGTACGTGAGGGTGGCGGACCTCGACGGCGACCGGTTTCCCGACGTCGTGGTCGGGGGCCGGGCCGCCCGCCCCGCTGGCGGCAAGCGGACCCCTGAGGCCCTGGCCGGGCTCCCCAGGACGGGGATTCGCCTGTTCCGGAACCCGCGGGCTCTCGGGGGCGACCCCCGCGATCCGCGGGCCTGGGCCCCCCTTCCCATCGATCCCGAGGTCCCAAGCGGCCACGGGTTCGTCCTCGCTGACCTCGACCGGGATGGGCTCTTGGACCTTGTGGTCAACACCGCCGACTGGGACACCCCCGACGCGGAGGAGGCCGTCCTCGTCTACCGGAACCCCGGGCCCTCGGCCCTGGACCGCCCGTGGCCCGCCCTCGCCCTCTACCGGAGCCCGGAGTTCTACGGGAAGGAGCAGGTCGCGGTTGCCGACCTCGATGGGGACGGAAGGCTCGACGTCGTGGCCCAGGCCGAGGCGGCCGTCCACCTCTTCTGGAACCGATCCCGTGGGAAAGAGCTGGAGTTTCAGCACGAGCGGATCGGGAAGCCCCCCGCCCTCCGCTGGCGGTCCCGCCCCCTCGCCGTGGCCGACCTCAATGGCGATGGGCTCCTCGACATTGTCGGGGCCTCGATCCACCGCGATGGACTCCTCCCCCGGGACGTGGCTGCCCTGTGGTGGCTCGAGCAGACCGCGGAGGGATGGGCTCCCCGCGTGATCAAGTGGGGATCGGGGTTCCTCGGCCTGGGGACGTTCAACGGGGAGAAGTGGGACCAGCTCATGGTCCTCGACGTGGATGGAGACGGGGATCTTGATCTTGTGGCCAACGTCGAGGAGATGAACCGGCTGCGGTCCCTCCTCGCCGTCGTCTGGTTCGAGAACCCCTCGGTCCGTCCGGCGGCGTTGCCCCGGGGGAGGAATGGACTAAGCTAGGGGGCCCAAGTGACGACCCGGCTCGGTGCGCCGCCGGGGGAGGAGGGGGTATGGCCGATCGACAGGATCTACCCGGGAGGGGCCCGAGGGTCGGGCGGACGGGCCTGGGCGACCTCCGACCGGGGGACCACGCCTGCCTCCTCTACAGAACCGAGGAGGAACGCCGGGACGCCCTCGTCCTCTTCGTGCGGGCGGGGTTGGCCCAAAGCGAGCGGGTGGTGTACGTCGGAGGTCCTCCCGAGGCCCTCGAGGTCCGGAGTTTCCTCGCCGCGGCGGGCCTCGACGTTCCTCAGGCTGAAAAAGGAAAGCAGCTTCGGTTTATCGCTCCGGATGAGATCTTTCGCACGGGCTCCCGGTGCGACGCGCAAGGCCTGGGTGCCTTCCTGCGCGGGGAGGCCGAAGGAGCGCGCGCGGAGGGGTTCTCCGGGCTGCGCGTGGTGGTTGAGCTTCCGGCGCCCAGGGGATCTAGCAGGCTGATTGCCGAAGAAGGTCTCTTGGACCAGTTCTTCTCCACCTCGAGCGCCATCGGCCTCTGCCTGTACGACGCGCGCCGGCATCCGCCCAGCCTTCTCCTCGACGTTCTCCGCACCCACCCCCGGGTGGCGGTGGGGATTTCCCTGAGCGAAAACCCTTTCTACATCCCGCCTCCGGACCTTCGGGAGGGGAGGGAAGAGGAGGCGACCCTGGAGCGATGGTTGGGGGTGCTGGCGGAGCGGTCCTGGGCGGGGCTCGATCGGGAGGTTCCCCCCCATCGGGGGGAGGGGAGGGCTGGGGAAATCCTCGCCGCCCTGGCCCGGGTGACCCAGGCGATGGTCTCCTCCGGTTGGGACCTGGAAACAGTTTGCGGGGCGATCCACCAGGCGGTGGAGGAGCTCATGCCCGCGGAGGCGTTTGTGGTCTCGCTTCGGACGGGGGAGGACGAGGCCCTGGCCGTCTACCTCGCTGACGCCGGGGGCCGCTACCCTCCCGAGCCCGTTCCCAAGGGCGAGGGGATCACGTGGCACGTCCTCTCCACCGGGGCCGCGGTGGTCATCCCCGACACCGCGGAGGAGGCCCCGTTCAAGGAACGGCGGTTTGGCTCCCAGGTAGCCGTGCGGTCCCTCCTCGCCGTCCCCCTCCGGGTGGGGGAGAGGACCGTGGGGATGATCTCCACCCAGAGCTACCGACCGCGGGCGTTTACCGCGGAGGACCTCCAGGCGCTGGAGATGTTTGCGGCTCCTTTGGCCACGGTGCTGGAGATTACCCGGCTCGTCTCCGCCCTTCGGGAAAGCGAGGAGCGGTTTCGCCGGCTCGCGGAGAGCGCTCCGGACATCATCTTCCGGTATCGGGTCCAGCCCAACCCAGGCCTTGACTACGTGGGTCCCGCGGTGGCCCGGGTCACGGGCTACGGGCCCGAGGAGTTCCGTGCCGACCCCACCCTGTGGGCGAGGATCGTTCACCCCGAGGATCGGCCGGTCGTGGAGGGGCTTGCCCGGGGGGAGGGACGGTTTGGGGAGCTCGTTCCGCTCCGCGTCACTTCCAAAGACGGCCGGAGGATCTGGCTCGAGCTCCTTGCCGTTCCCGTCTTCGACGTGGGGGGCGAGCTCGTGGCGGTGGAGGGGATTGCCCGGGACGTCACCGCCCGCGTGGCGGCGGAGGAGAAGTACCGCCGCCTCGTGGAGCAGCTTCCCGGGGTGGTGTACCTCCTCGAGTTCGACCGCCCCTTCCCGCGGAAGACCGTCTACATCAGCCCTCGGGTCCAGGAGCTGTTGGGGTGGACGGCCGAGGAGTGGCTCGCCGACCCCGAGCTCTGGATTCAGGTGATCGAGCCCGAGGACCGGGAGCGGGTGGTGGCGGCGGTTCGGGAGCTGAACGACGCCCGAAAGCCGTTCGACCTCACCTACCGGGTGCGGGCCCGCGATGGTCGACGGCTCTGGATCCGCAACCTCGCGAGCGTGTTCCCTGAGAGTGGGGGCTTGGCGCGGTTTGCCCAGGGGGTCATGGTGGACGTGACCGGGGAGGTGGAGCAGGCCCGGCGCGCCTCCCAGGCCCTCGACGAGCTCGTCGAGGCGTTTTCCACCGCGATGGAGCTGCGGGACCGCTACACCGCGGGTCACCAGCGGCGGGTGGCGGGGCTGGCCTGTGCGATTGCTGAGGAGCTGGGGCTTCCCGCGGAACGGGTTCAGGGGTTGCGGGTGGCGGCCCTGCTCCACGACATTGGGAAGGCCTTGTTCGTCCCCATCGAGATCCTGAGCAAACCAGGCCCCCTGACCGACCTCGAGATGGCCCTTGTCCGCGAGCACCCGCGGGCGGGGTACGAGGTGCTGAAGGGGGTGGAGTTCCCCTGGCCGGTGGCGGAGGTGGTGTACCAGCACCACGAGCGGCTCGATGGCTCGGGCTACCCGCGCGGCCTGCGGGGCGAGGAGATCCTCCTCGAGGCCCGGATCCTGGCCGTCGCGGACGTGGTGGAGGCGATGGCCACCCACCGCCCCTACCGCCCAGCCCTGCCGCTTGCGGCGGCGCTGGCGGAGCTCCGCGCCCACCGGGGAACCCTCTACGATCCGGCGGTGGTGGACGCCTGTGACCGGCGGTGGCGGGCGGGCCGTCTGCCGCTGGAGGGGCGTTCGCCCATGGAAGCCCGCTGACCCCCCGGGGCGTTACCCTGCATCGGGGGGCGAGGAAGGTTCGACGTGGACCACCACCGACGCCCCCTCCCCGAGGACGCCCCGCACCGCCTCCTCGACCCGGGTGGCGATGGCGTGGGACGCGGCCACCGAGAGCGCGGGGTCGACCTGGATGTGGACGTCCACCAGCGCCCCGCTCCCCGAGCTCCGGGTCCGCAGCTTGTGCCAGCCCTGGACCCCCTCCACGGCGCCGATGGCCCGGGCGACGCGGTCCCGCTCGGCGGGGGAGAGGGATCCCTCGGTCAGCTCGTGGAGGGTTTGGTACAGGATTCTTCCCGCCGCCCAGGCGATGAGGGCGGCCACGGCCACGGCCGCGGCCGGGTCCCCGGGGCTCCAGCCCACCGCGGTCAGCACGCCCCCCACGAGCACGGCCAGGGACGACAGGGCATCGCTCCGGTGGTGCCAGGCGTTGGCCTCAAGCGAGCTGGAGCGCAACCGGCGCGCCACCTTCCGCGTTGCCCGGAACAGCCACTCCTTGGCCACCACCGACGCGGCGGCCACCCCGGCCACGATCGGCCCCGGGACCTCCGCCCGCCCCTCCCGCAGGGCCCCCACCGCCTCCACCGCAATCCACACCCCGGCCAGGAGGAGGACCACCCCGACCACCGCCGTGGCCAGGGTCTCGAACTTCCCGTGGCCGAAGCTGTGGGAAGCGTCCGCCGGCCGGCGGGCCAGCCGCAGGCCGGCCAGAACCACGAGGTCCGTGGCAAGGTCGGACAGGGAGTGGACCCCGTCCGCCACCAGGGCCATCGAGCCCGTCAGGAGCCCCACCGCGAACTTGAGCCCGACGAGGGCGAGGTTCACCCCAAGGCCAATCAAGGTGATCCGCACCGCCCCGTCGCCTTTCTCTACCTGCATCAGCCCCTCCTCAGGACCTCGCCCCCCACGAGGGCCACAAGGTCGGTGGCAACCCAGGTGGGCCGGATCCCGGTCCGCTCGACGTCCGCCAAGGTGGAAATCCCCGTAAGGACGAACGCCGTGTCCATCCCCACCCCTTGGGCCCCGGCGATGTCCGTCTCCAGCCGGTCCCCGATCATGAGCGCTTCCTCTGGCCTCACCCCCAGGGCCGCCAGGGCGGCCCGGAACGCGATTGGAGAGGGCTTCCCGACCACCACCTCGGGGGGAAACCCCATCCCCTCCAGGGCCCCCACCACCGCCCCCCCGCCCGGGACGAGACCGTCTTCCGTCGGGTACGTGGGGTCGCGGTTGGTGGCGAGGAGCCGCGCCCCCCGGAGCAGGGCCCCGAGGGCCTGGGCGAGCTTGGCGTAGGTGAGGCCGCGGTCCATCCCGACCACGAGCCAGTCCGCCTCCTCGGGCGGGACGGGGCCGTGGCCGGCGAGGGCCATCTCCTCAGCGATCCCCTCCTCCCCGAGGTACCAAAACCGGACCGGCCCGTGCTCCTCCCGGAGGTAGCGGGCAGCGACGTAGGAACTGGGGACCAGCTCCTCCGCCTCCACGGGGAGCCCGAGCTCCCGGAGCCGGGATGCCGCGCCCCGGCGGGACTTCGTGGAGTTGTTCGTGAGGAGGACCACGGGGCCAAGCTGTCGGAGGGCGGCGAGGGCCGCCGCTGCCCCCGGAAGCGGGGTCCGGCCGCGGAGGAGGACCCCGTCGATGTCCAGGACGAACCCCCGGTACCGGAGGAGGGGAGAGGCAAGGGCCATGGCCCAATGATAAGGCTGTGGCGCCCTGGGGGGACGGAGCGTAGAATGGCCCCGGAGGGATGGTCGAGTGGTCGAAGACGACGGCTTGCTAAGCCGTTGCTAGGGTGTTGAGCCCTAGCCGTGGGTTCGAACCCCACTCCCTCCGCCCGGGTCTTGCTCCCCCGACGGGGGGCCTTACAATCTTCCTACGATGCGCCCGTAGCTCAGGGGACAGAGCGTTGGCCTCCGGAGCCAAAGGCCGCAGGTTCAAATCCTGCCGGGCGTACCAGCCACCCTGTCCTCCGTCAGCCTCAGGGATGATCCCCATCATGGCGGGGAGCCCCCAAACCCGGTACCTTCCCCGAGCGATGCGCCAGGAGATCCGGTTTGCCGGATTTGGCGGCCAGGGGATCATCTCCGCCGGAAGGATCGCCGGCCAAGGGGCGGTGATCTTCGACGGCAAGCACGCCGTCCTCACCCAGTCCTACGGGCCCGAGGCCCGGGGCGGGGCGTGCGCGGCCGAGGTCATCGTCTCCGACGCCCCTGTGGGCTACCCCGTCGTCGTCACTCCCGACGTCGCCGTCATCATGTCCCAGGAGGCCTACACCACCTATGGCCGGGACATCCGGCCTGGAGGAACCCTCATCGTGGACGAGGACCTCGTGGAGTACGAGCCCCGGACCGACGTGCGGCTGATCCCGGTCCCGGCCACGCGGATCGCCGAGGGCCTGGGTCGGAAGATCGTGGCCAACGTGGTGATCCTCGGGGCCCTGGCCGCGGCCGTCCCCACGATCTCCAAGGACGCGCTTCTTCAGGCCGTCCTCGCCGCCGTTCCCCCCCACACCCGGGACCTCAACGCCCGGGCGTTCGAGGCCGGCTACGCCTACGTGCGGGACCACGCCCATGCCTAACCCCCGCCCTGACGCCCGCGGCCCCAGGATCGGCGTGTTCGTCTGCCACTGCGGCAAGAACATCGCTGGGACGGTGGACGTGGAGCGGGTGGTGGAGGCCCTCGCCCGCTACCCCGGCGTGGCCTACGCCGCCCGGCACGAGTACATGTGCTCGGACCCCGGCCAGGACGTGATCAAGCGGGCGATCAAGGACCACCGCCTCACCGGGGTCGTCGTCGCCGCCTGCTCCCCCACGATGCACGAGACCACGTTCCGGGCCGCGGCCGAGGACGCCGGCCTCAACCCCTACCTCCTCGAGATCGCCAACATCCGCGAGGGCTGCTCCTGGGTCCACGACGGCCCGGAGACGACGGAGAAGGCGATCCGGATCACCCGGGCCGCGGTGGAGAAGGTGAAGGGGAACCACCCCCTCACCCCGATCGAGGTCGGCCACGCCGAGAAGTGCCTCGTGATCGGGGGCGGGGTGAGCGGGATCCAGGCCGCCCTCGACATCGCCAACGCCGGCTTCGAGGTCCTCCTCGTCGAGCGCTCCCCCTCGATCGGCGGCCGGATGGCCCAGCTCTCCGAGACGTTCCCCACCCTCGACTGCTCCCAGTGCATCCTCACCCCGAAGATGGTCGAGGCCGCCCGCCACCCCAGGATCCGCCTCCTCACCTACTCCGAGGTCGAATCCGTCACGGGGTACCTCGGAAACTACCGCGTCGTGATCCGCAAGAAGCCGACGTACGTGGACCCCGATAAGTGCAACCTGTGCGGGGACTGCGCCAAGGTCTGTCCGGTGAAGGTCCCGGACGAGTTCAACCGCGGCCTCTCCTCCCGGGCGGCGATCTACGTCCCCTTCCCCCAGGCCGTCCCCTCCTCCTACACCCTCGATGAGCAGAACTGTCTAGGGCTGAACCCCCTCCGGTGCGGGGAGTGCGCCAAGGTGTGCACGGTCGGGGCGATCAACTACGACATGCGGGAGGAGTGGATCGAGGAGGACGTCGGGGCGATCGTCGTCGCCACGGGGTACGACCTCTATGGGAAGGAGAAGATGGCCGAATACGGGGCGGGGACGGTTCCCGACGTGATCGACGCCCTGGAGTTTGAGCGCATTCTCTCCGCCGGGGGGCCCACCAGGGGCGAGATCCGCCGCCCCTCGGACGGGAAGGTCCCCAAAGAGGTCGTGTTCATCCAGTGCTCCGGGTCCCGGGACCCCGAACTCCACAAGCCCTACTGCTCGAAGATCTGCTGCATGTACACCGCCAAGCACGCCCTCCTCTACCGCCACAACGTCCACGATGGAACCGCCTACGTCTTCTACATCGACATCCGCGCCGGAGGGAAGGAGTACGAGGAGTTCGTCGTCCGGGCGATGGAGGACGAGCGGATCCTGTACCTCCGGGGGAAGGTGGCCAAGGTGTACCGGGACGGGGACAAGGTGATCGTGTGGGGGGTGGACACCCTCACGGGGAAGCGGATCGAAGTGGCCGCGGACCTCGTGGTGCTGGCCCAGGCGATGGTCCCCTCGGCGGGGACGGAGGAACTCGCGCGCAAGCTCCACATCGCCTGCGGGGGGGAGGGGTTCCTGAAGGAGGCCCACCCGAAACTCCGCCCCTTGGAGGCCCTCACCGCCGGGATCTTCCTCGCCGGCGCAGCCCACGGCCCCAAGGACATCCCCGAGGCGGTGGCCCAGGGGTCGGGGGCCGCGGCCAAGGCGATCGCGATCCTGTCCGCCCCCACCCTCACCCACTCCCCCGAGGTGGCCGAGGTGGACGAGGACCTCTGCTCGGGGTGCGCGGTGTGCGTTCCCCAGTGCCCGTACGGGGCGATCACCCCCGGCGACGTGGCCCAGGTGAACGAGCTCCTCTGCGAAGGGTGCGGGACCTGCGTCGCCGCCTGCCCGTCCGGGGCGATGCGGATGCGGAACCAGACCGACGACCAGGTCAAGCGGATGATCCGGGTTGCCCTCGGGGAACCCGTGGGGGTGGGCCGTGGCTGAGGCGTTCGAGCCGAAGATCGTCGCGTTCCTCTGCCGGTGGTGCGCCGGGGCCGGGGCGGACCTTGCCGGCACCAGCCGCCTCCACTACCCCCCGAACGCGATCCCGATCCGGGTCAACTGCTCGGGCCGGGTGGACATGGAGTGGGTCGTGGAGGCGTTCCGCTCCGGTGCCGACGGGGTCCTCATCGGGGGCTGCCACCCTGGGGACTGCCACTACGTCTCGGGGAACTACAAGACCCGGAGAAGGGTGTACCTCCTCCGCAAGGTCCTTTCCGAAATGGGGATCGAGCCGGAGCGGGTGCGGCTGGAGTGGGTGTCGGCGACCGAAGGGGCGAAGTTCGCCCGGGTGATGCGGGAGTTCGTCGCCGAGCTCAAGGGGCTCGGGCCCCTCCACCTCGAGGCCGCGGAGCGCCCGGCGGAGCCCATCGCCGCCCGGGAGAGGGTGTAGGATGCGGGCGAAGCCGAAGCTTGCCGTCTACTGGACCGGGGGCTGCGGGGGCTGCGACGTCTCGTTCCTCGAGCTGGGGCCCTCGCTCCTCGACGTCCTGTCCCGGGTCGAGATCGTCTTTTGGCCGGCCCTCGTGGACACCAAGCGCGCCGACCTGGAGTCCTTACCCCCCCGGTCGATCGCGGTAACCCTCGTCAACGGGACCCTCCGGACGGAGGAGAACGTGGAGATGGTCCACCTCCTCCGGGAGAAGTCCGAGCTCTTGGTGGCGTTTGGGGCCTGCGCCCACCTCGGGGGGGTGCCGGGCCTGGCGAACCTCGCCTCCCGGGAGGAGATCCTCCGCCAGGTCACGGGAGACGGGTTCCAGCCCGCCCCGCCCCCGGGGGGCGACGCGGCGGACGCGCCCCCCGAGCTCCTCCCCCAGGCCCGCCCCCTTTCGGCCGAGGTCGCGGTGGACTACGTTGTCCCCGGCTGTCCCCCGATGCCGTCCCTCATCGGCCCGTTCTTCGACGCCCTCCTCTCCGGGGACCTTCCCGCCCCGGGGCACGTGTTCGCCCAGGACCAGGCCCTGTGCAAGGAGTGCCCCCGAACGCGGGAGGACCGGAAGCTGACGAGGGTCGTCCGGCCCCACGAGATCGTGCCCGAGCCCACGCAGTGCCTCCTCGACCAGGGGATGGTCTGTCTCGGGCCCGTGACCCGGGGGGGCTGCGGGGCGGCCTGCCCCAAGGCGGCGATGCCGTGCACGGGCTGCGTGGGACCCACCCCTGAGGCGGGGGATCCGGCGCTGGCGATGATCGCGGCCCTGGGGTCCCTCGTCCGGGCCGGGGACGAGGGCCCGGCGGCGTTCGAGGCCGAGGACAAGATCCTCAATGCCCTCGTCGATCCCCTGGGCACGTTCTACAAGTACTCCCTGCCCGCCTACGTTCGGGCAAGGAGGGCGCGGTGAAGAAGATCGCGATCGACCCCATCACGCGGCTTGAGGGCCACGGGAAGATCCTCCTCTACCTCGACGAGGGGGGAGGGCTCAAGGGGGCCGTCCTCCAGGTCCCCGAGCTCCGGGGGTTCGAGGCGTTCTGCCGGGGCCGGCGGGGGGAGGAGATGCCCCAGATCACGGAGCGGATCTGCGGGGTGTGCCCGGAGGCCCACCACCTCGCCTCGGCCAAGGCCCTCGATGCGGCCTACGGGGCCGAGGTCCCCCCCGCCGCGTGGATCCAGCGGGAGCTCTTCTACAACTGCTACATCTTCGCCGACCACCTCCTGCACCTCGTGTTCCTTGGGGGGCCCGACCTCCTCCTCCCCGCGGAGGCGCCCAAAGGGAGCCGGAACGTGCTGGGGGTCCTCCAGGCCTATCCCGAGCTGGGGCGGGAGGTGGTGGCGGTCCGGGCCCGGGCCCAGCGGGTGCTGGAGATCATCGGCGGTCGGGCGATCCACCCCGTGTTCGCCCTCCCCGGGGGCGTGGCCCGGGCGGTCACCCCCGAGGAGGCGGAGGAGATCCGCGGCCACACCGCCGCGATGGTCGCCCTCGCCGAAAAGTTCGTCCCCTTCTTCCACGAGGAGGTCCTCCCCGACCCGGGCTACCAGGGGCTCCTGGCCTCCCCAGGCGCCCACCTCCCCACCCACTACCTGGGGCTCGTGGATGAGACGGGGGCCCCCCACTTCTGCCGGGGGAAGGTCCGGGCCGTGTCCTCGGCGGGGAAGGAGCTCTTCCTTCTTGAAGGGGCTGCGGCGATGGAGCGGATCGCCGAGCGGGTCGAGCCCTGGACCTACGTGAAGTTCCCGTACCTCAAGGACCTGGGCTGGTCGGGGTTCGCGGCCGGGCCGGAGTCCGGGATCTACCGGGTTGGCCCCCTGGCCCGCCTCAACGTCGCCGAGCGGATGGCCACCCCCCTGGCCCAGGAGGAGTACGAGCGGTTCCTCGACTTCTTCGGGGAAAAGCCGGTCCACGCCACGTTCGCCTACCACTGGGCGCGGCTCGTGGAGATGGTCCAGGCGGCCGAGGCCGCGGACGCGCTTGCCAAGAATAAGCAGCTGACGGGAACGGAGATCCGGGGGAAGCTCGGGCGCCCGGGGGAGGGGGTGGGCGTGGTCGAGGCCGCTCGGGGGACCCTGTTCCACCGCTACGCCCTCGACGAGCGGGGCCTCGTCCAGGACCTCGACCTCATCGTGGCTACGACCCACAACGCGGCGGGAATCGGCCTGTCCGTCAAACAGATGGCCGAGGACGTGGTCCGGAAGGGGGCGCTCGACGAGGCCCTCCTCAACCGGATCGAAATGGCGTTCCGCGCCTACGATCCGTGTCTGGCGTGCGCGACCCACTTCCTCCCCGGGGAGATGCCCCTGGTGGTGGAGGTCTACGACCCGGAGGGAAGCCTTGTCCGGCGGATTGCGCGCTAGGCTTGTGGTCGCCCTGGGGAACCCCGATCGGGGGGACGACGGGGTCGGCCCGGCGGTGGTGCGGGCCCTGGGCCCCCAGCCGGGGGTCGAGGTGTGGGAGGCCGTCCGGGGGGGGCTCCCCTTGGCCGAGGCCCTCGTGGGCTACGAGCGGGCCCTCGTCGTGGACGCCTGCCCGGCCCTCCCCGTGGGGGAGGTTGCGCTCGTCCCGCTGTTCGACGGGAGGTCGGTCCCCGCGGGGGAGCGGTGGCTTCACGGCCTGGGGCTCGCCCAGGGGCTCGCCCTCCTTGCGGCCGCGGGGCGGCCCGTCCCCGCGACGTGGGCCCTGGCGATCGGGGTCCCGACGGATCTCCCCTTTCGGCGGGGTCTCTCGCCCAAGGTGGCGCGGGCCGTGCCCCACGCGGTGGCGGAGGTGAAACGGTGGCTAGCGAACTGAGGCTTTCCCGGGCGAAGCTTGCGGCGCCGTTTGCGCGGCGGGTGGAGGAGCTGTCGGGGGAGAACCCGTACGCCTGCTACCAGTGCGGGAAGTGCTCGGCGGGCTGCCCGTTTGCCGACCACATGGACGCCCTCCCCAACCAGGTCCTGCGCCTGGTCCAGCTGGGGGACGAGGCGGCGCTCTCCCTCTCCGCCCCGTGGGTGTGCGCCTCCTGCCACGCCTGCGGGGTCCGGTGCCCGAAGGGGGTGGACATCGCCCGGACGATGGAGGCCCTCCGGGTCCTCGCCCTGCGGAGGGGGATCACCCCCACCCCGGTCCGGCCGGACCGGCCCTACCCGCAGATCGCCCTCATCGGGGCGTACCGGAAGCTCACGCCATGAAGACGCTCGCCTACTTTCCCGGCTGCGCGCTCAAGGACCAGGCCCGGGCGGACGAGAACGGGACCCTCGCGGCCCTCGCCCGGCTCGGGTACGAGGTGCGGGAGATCCCCCGCTGGAACTGCTGCGGGACGGTGTACTCGCTCGCCCAGGACGACCTCATGCGCCATGTGGGGCCGGTGCGGAACCTCCTCCGCGTCCAGGGGATGGGGGAGGGACGGGTCCTCACCCTGTGCGCGATGTGCTACGGGACGCTTTCCCGTTCCGCCCGCTTCGTGGAGGACCCCGAGCGGCTCCGGCGGATCAACGCGTTCCTCGCGCCCGATGCCTACAACGGGGGCGTGGAGGTGGTCCACCTCCTCACCCTCCTCCGGGACGAGGTGGGCTACGAGCGGCTGGCCGCTCAGGTCAAGCGGGAGTTGAACGGCCTCAAGGTCGCCGCCTACTACGGCTGCGTCCTCCTCCGGCCCCGGGAGTACGCCGTGGACGACCCAGACGGCCCCACGGTGATGGAGCGGGTGGTGGAGGCCCTGGGGGGAGGGGCGGTCCCCTTCCCGGAGCGGATGGAGTGCTGCGGGGCGTACCTCACGGTGACGCAGAAAGGGGTTGTGGAGGGGCGGGTGGGGCGGCTCCTCCGCTCGGCCCGGGCCGGGGGAGCAGACGTGGTCGTCACGACCTGCCCCCTGTGCCAGTTCAACCTCGAGGAGCGCCGGCCGGCTGGGGCGCCCGCGCTCCCCGTCCTCTACCTCGGCCAGCTCCTCGCCTGGGCGCTGGGCGCCGACGAGCCGGCGGTGGGGGCCGCAATCACAGGAATCTCTTCGGGGGTGCGCCATGGATGAAGTAACCGTGTTCATCATGGGCAAGGGGTACCGCGTTCCCGCGGGCCTCACGATCATGAAGGCGATGGAGTACGCCGGCTACCGGCTGACCCGGGGCTGCGGGTGCCGGGGCGGCTACTGCGGGGCCTGCGCCACGGTGTACCGGCTCCGAGGGGACTACAAGCTCTACGCCGATCTCGCCTGCCAGACCACGGTCCAGGACGGGATGTACATCGCCCAACTTCCGTTCACCCCGGCGGAGCGGCCCGCGTACCGGCTCGAGGAACTTCGGGCCGAGGGGCAGACCCTCCTCTCCCTCTTCCCCGAGCTCGCCCGCTGCGTGGCCTGCAACACGTGCACGAAGGCCTGCCCGCAGAAGCTCGAGGTGATGGACGCGGTCCAGGCCTCCCTGCGGGGGGACATCCCCGGGGTGGCGGAGCTCACCTTCGACTGCGTCTCCTGCGGGCTGTGCACGATGCGCTGCCCGGCGGAGATCTCCCACCACCACGTCTGGCAGCTCGCCCGGCGGCTCAACGGGGCCTACCTCACCCCCCGCGCCCCCCACGTGGCCCAGCGGGTGGCCGAGGTCGAGGGGGGGAAGTTCAGGGCGGAGCTCGATCGCCTCATGGCGATGGGGAAAGAGGAGCTCGTGGCGGCGTACAAGGCCCGCGACATCGAGCCGTAAGGAGGAAAGTTGTCGAGCTACCCCAAGGAGATGCAGGAGTCGATCGCCCGGGTCGAGGCGACCCGGCCGGCGCGGCTTTCGACGAAGTTCCCCCGTCTCCCCCTCCCCGAGCAGGAGACCCTCCTCAAGGGGTTCCACCCCGACTACCGGCCGGAGGGGAAGCGCCGGCTCCGGGTCGGCCCCTCGTGGGGGGAGTCCGTCCCCCACGAGCTCGCCGACCTCCTCGAGGCCTACCCCCTCCTCGACCCCAAGGCGGTGGACGTCTCCCGCCCCGACCTCGACGTGGACGTGCTCATCATCGGGGGAGGGGGAGCGGGGACGGTGGCCGCGATCTGGGCCCACGAGGTGGGGATCCCCGCGGAACGGATCCTCATCGCCACCAAACTCCGCCACGGGGACTCCAACTCGATCATGGCCCAAGGCGGGATCCAGGCCGCGGACCGGCCCGAGGACTCCCCGGCGATCCACTACCTCGATGTCCTGGGGGGCGGCCACTTCACGAACGACCCCAAGCTCGTCCGGGCCCTCGTGGAGGACGCCCCGGCGATCATCCGTTGGCACGAGGACCTCGGGGTGATGTACGACAAGGCCCCCGACGGGACGATGGCCGAAATCCACGGGGGGGGCACCTCCCGGAGGCGGATGCACTCCTGCAAGGACTACACGGGGCTGGAGATCATGCGGGTCCTGCGGGACGAGGCCCGGAGCCGGGGGATCCCGGTCCTCGAGTTCTCCCCGGCGGTGGAGCTCCTCACGGACAGCCAAAGCCAGGTCGTGGGAGCGGTCCTGTGGAACCTCGAGACGGGGGAGTACGCGGTGGTCCGGGCCAAGGCCACGGTCCTGGCCACCGGCGGCTGGGGCCGGCTCCACATCCAGGGCTTTCCCACCACGAACCACTACGGGGCGACGGCGGACGGGGTGGTCCTCGCCTACCGGGTGGGGGCCAAGCTCCGCGACCTCGACGCCGTCCAGTACCACCCCACCGGCGCCGCCTACCCCGACCAGCTCGTCGGGCTCCTCATCACGGAGAAGGTGCGGGGGATGGATGCCCAGCCCCTGAACCGCCTCGGGGAGGCGTTCGTCCACCCCCTGGAGCCGCGGGACGTGGAGTCGGCGGCGTTCATCCGGGAGTGCCTCCCCCCCGAGAGGGGCGGCCGGGGCTTGGGGGTCGTCACCCCCACCGGGATGGTCGGCGTGTGGCTCGATACCCCGATGGTGGACATCATCCACGGCAAGGGGACTTTCCAACGGGCCCTCTCCTCGATCTACCGGATGTACATCCGGTTCGGGATCGACCCGACGGTGGAGCCGATCCTGGTCTATCCGAC
The DNA here is from genome assembly GCA_026418075.1 of Candidatus Bipolaricaulota bacterium. GTDB lineage: Bacteria > Bipolaricaulota > Bipolaricaulia > Bipolaricaulales > Bipolaricaulaceae > Bipolaricaulis. The sequence goes on from JAOACA010000021.1 coordinate 15,831, forward strand.
CCTCCATTACCAGAACGGGGGCGTGGTGATCGACGAGCACGGCTGGACGGGGATTCCGGGCCTGTACGCGGCGGGCGAGGTCGAGGGCGGGGTCCACGGGAAGAACCGCCTGATGGGGAACTCGCTCCTCGACTACAACGTGTTTGGGAGGCGGGCGGGGATCGCCGCCGCGGGGTGGGCCAAGCGGGCCGCCCCCGGAACCCCGACCCTGGCCCACGTCGAGCGCTACGTTGGGGAGCTGCGCGCGGCAGGGATCCCCCCGGAGCGGAAGGCCCCCCTCCTCCTCCCCGAGTACCGGGGGGAGAAGGCCCTGGCGCGGATGGTGGACCTCCTATGAGCCGGGAAGCCAAGCGGTGGAAGGTGCCCAAGGGCTACGTCTACGTCTCCGATGACATCTGCAAGGGCTGTGGCTTTTGCATCGAGTACTGCCCGCGGAAGGTCTTGGCCACGGCGGAGCGGTTCAACGCCAAGGGCTACCATCCCCCCGAGGTCGTGGACCCCGAGGCCTGCGTGATGTGCGGGTTCTGCGAGCTTGTGTGCCCGGATTTTGCGATTTGGACGGAGAAGCGGAAGGAGGAAGAGCAGGATGCCGGCTAAGGCCACCCTGGCGGGTGTTCACTTCATGAACGGGGACGAGGCGATCGCCGAGGGGGCGATCGCCGCCGGGTGCCGGTTCTTTGCCGCCTACCCCATCACCCCCCAGTCGGAGATCGCTGAACGCCTGTCCTGGCGCTTGCCCCAGATCGGGGGGGCGTTCATCCAGATGGAGGACGAGATCGCGGCGATGGCCGCCGTGGTCGGGGCAGCGTGGGGGGGGCAGAAGGCGATGACCGCCACCTCCGGCCCTGGGTTCTCCCTGATGATGGAGAACCTCGGGCTTGCCATCATGACCGAGACCCCGTGCGTGGTGGCCAACGTCCAACGCGGCGCTCCCTCCACCGGCCTCCCCACCGCGGTGGGCCAGGGGGACATGATGCAGGCCCGGTGGGGCTCCCACGGCCACTACGAGCTCATCGCCCTCGTCCCCTCCTCCCCCCAGGAGGCGTTCGACCTCACGGTGCGGGCGTTTGCCCTCTCCGAGCGGTTCCGGGTTCCCGTCCTCATCATGACCGATGAGGTCGTGGGGCACATGTACGAGCGGGTCGAGATCCCGGCCGAGGTCCCCGTGGCCCCCCGCCGGCGGCCGAAGGTTCCCCCCGGCGAGTTCGTCCCGTTCAAGCCCGACCCCGACCTCGTCCCCCCGATGGCCTGCGCCGGCGAGGGGTACCGGGTCCACGTCACCGGCCTCACCCACGACGAGCGGGGGTACCCAGACATGTCCGACGAGGCCCACGACCGCCTGGTCCGCCGGCTCTGCGAGAAGATCTTGCGCTACCCGGAGGAGTACACGTTCTACGAGGAGGTGGGGCTGGAGGACGCGGAAGTCGCGGTGGTGTCCTACGGGATCTCTGCCCGGGTGGCCCACGGGGCCCTCGCCCTGGCCCGGCAGAAGGGAATCCGGGCTGGGATGCTGCGCCTGATCACCGCCTGGCCGTTCCCTGAGGCAAGGGTCCGGGCCCTGGCCGACCAGGTCCGGGGGATCGTGGTCGTGGAGCTCAACCTCGGGCAGATGAGCCGGGAGGTGGAGCGGGCGACCCGGGGCAAGGTCCCCCTCCACGGGGTGTTCCACGCCGGGGGACGGATCCACACCCCGGAGGAGGTCCTGGCGGGAATCGAGGAGGTCGCGCGATGCCGGTGAAGACGAAGCCGGTGCCGGAGGTGGTCCCCGGGGCCCGGCACCCGATGGAGAAGTACCTCCGCACCGAGCGCCTTCCCCACATCTGGTGCTCAGGGTGCGGCCTGGGGACGGTGCTCGGGAACTTCCTGTACGCCCTAGACGAGCTGGGGTGGAACCCCGATGAAGTCTCGGTGGTGTCGGGGATTGGGTGCACGGGCCGGATCGCCGGGTACCTCCGGCTCGACACCTACCACACGACCCACGGCCGGGCAATCCCGTTCGCCACGGGCCTCAAGCTCGCCAACCCCAAGCTCCACGTGGTGGTGATCTCTGGGGATGGGGATCTGTTTGCCATCGGCGGGAACCACCTCATCCACGCCGCCCGGCGGAACATGGACCTCGCGGTGATCTGCGTCAACAACTTCAACTACGGGATGACCGGGGGACAGTCCGGGCCCACCACGCCCCTCGAGGGGAGGACGACGACGACCCCGTTTGGAAACTTCGAGCACCCGTTCAACCTCGTCCACCTCGCCGCCTCCGCCGGCGCAAGCTACGTCGCCCGCTGGACGACCCTCGACGGCCGGCGCCTCCAGAAGGGGTTTGTGGAAGCCCTAGCCCACAAGGGGTTCACGTTCGTCGAGGTCGTCGCCCCCTGCCCCACGAACTACGGCCGCCGGAACCGGATCGGCGAGGGCCTGGACGAGCT
>JAOACA010000022.1:0-2341 GCA_026418075.1 Candidatus Bipolaricaulota bacterium
CTACATCCGGGTGTACGACGCGGATGCCAACGTCGAGGCCTGCTGCCAGGACAAGATCGTGGTCCACATCTGCGACCCACACAACGAGGACGATAGCGAGTACTACCTGATCGACGAAATCTCCAACGACTCGGGGATCTTCTTCACCCAGAACGGGATCCCGCTCCTTCCGGTGTGGGACGCCGTGGCCGGCTACCAGCTTGTGTTCGACGACTGGAAGGTCCAGGCGTTCAACGAGGACACGATCTTCGTGCAGTACAACTCCGTGGACTACGAGCAGGAGGACCTCAACGCGCTGGGCGACGGCAACCCCAATGACGGTTACTTCCCGCCTGCAATCGCCGCGTCCGCCCGCAACCAGGTGTGGGACGTCTCGTTCGCCAAGGTGAAGGTGTACGACTACCAGGTGTTCGACGGGACGACCCACCGGATGCGGTTCCTCGACGGCCAGTACCGGCCGGTGACCGCGATCCCGGTGTCGGGGAGCTTGTACCTTGAGGTCACCGACCTCGACCAGAACGAGCACCCCGGGCTCCGGGAGCTCATCTTCGGCGGCTGGAACAAGGACGCCGCGACGGTGGACGACGCGGCGCGGAGCCCGTTCACGCCGCCGATCCTGGACTCGGCTCAAGCAACCTCTCAGCCGGCGAACGAGGACTCGGCCCCGATCTGGTGGCGGGGCGGTCGGGCGGCTGGTGGGACCGGCGACTCCGACCTCATGACCCCCCAGGGCGCGGTGTCGAGCCCGACGGACGTGTTCCTCGGGGCCACTCCGACGACGGGGAGCCTCGACGACTCGATCTCCGGGATCCTCGAGACGGTGAAGGTGTTCATGTGGAACGCCCAGCGCGGGACCTGGGAGCGGATGGACCTCCGTGAGACGGCTCCGGGGTCCGGGATCTTCCGCTCCACGACCTGCGTGCTGGTCGCCGACAGCCGGAACCCGGGCGACGGGAACCTGGCCTCCAAGCCCGGCGACACGATCATGGCGTTCTACCAGGACCCCTCCAACCACTCCGACATCTCGATCATCTCGATCAAGGTGAGCGAGGGTGGGGCGGGCGGGATCACCCCGCCGACGGTGGCCCTCTCCGTCGCGTTTGACCGGGCGAACTACAACCCGGGCGACACGGTGACGATCACCGTGACCGACGAGCAGTACGCCGGGGCGGGCGAGATCGCCGGCGCGGGCAAGGTCCTTGTGCTGAAGAAGGCCGATGGGACCGAGCTTGCGAGCTGGACCTCGATCCCGGCGGTGGCGGGCGAGCCCGGGAAGTTCCGGGTGACCTACGTCCTGCCGGCGAACGTGACCGGGACGATCACCGCGGTGTACACCGACCCGCTGATCTCGAACCGGACGGCGCAGGCCCAGGCGACGGTCGCGGCCCCGACCCTCACGGGCGTGACGGACGTGAAGCCGGTGCCGGACGTGTTCTCGAGCTCGACCACGTTCACCGTGTACCCGGTTCCGGCCGGGGCGGTGGCGAGCCAGGTGAAGATCATGGTCTATGATCTCACGGGCAAGCTCGTGGCCACGCTGACGGGCACGAACACCAACACGGTCAGCTGGAACGGCGGGAACCTGCGGAACGGCGCGTACATCTACGTGGCCGAGGTCCGCGGGCCGGCCGGGCAGAGCTGGTCGTTCAAGGGGTTCGTGTACATCAAGCGGTAAGAGGAGGGTGCGGGGTCGGGGGGCCCTCCCCCCGACCCCCCGCCCCTGGAGATACCAAGGGGGTAGGAGACAACGATGAGGAAACTAGCAGTAGCAGCGATGCTCGTGGCTGCGCTGGGTTTGATCGGGCTTGCCTATCAGGGCTCGATCGTGTTCCAGGGCGGGCACGGGGCGAAGGCGCTGGGGATGGGGGGCGCGTTCTGCGCGCTCGCCAACGACGGGACGCTCGCCCTGTGGAACCCGGCGGGGCTCGCCCTGACGGCGTCGAACATTTGGCTCTCGGGAGCCACGTCGAACCTGTTCGGGATGGTCGGCTACCAGTACGTGGCCGGCGGGTACAAGTTCGGCGACTACGCGGTGGGCCTGGCGTGGAGCAACGCCACCGCCGGGCAGAAGTACGGGGCGAACCTGTTCCTGGGGACGGTCGGGGTGAAGATCGGCGACTTCGGGACGGTGGGCGCCAACGTGAAGTACTACACCGAGACGATCGCCGGCTCGTCCCAGAGCGGGTTTGGGTTTGACCTGGGGCTCCTGGTTCCCCTCACCCCGGAGATCTCGATCGGCGTCGTGGCCAAGGACGTGGGCGGAACCACGATCGCGGGCCAGACGGTGACGAGCGTCTACGGGGCGGGCCTGGGCCTGAAGCTCCTCGATGGGGCCCTGGTG
>JAOACA010000022.1:2440-7790 GCA_026418075.1 Candidatus Bipolaricaulota bacterium
ACCACGATCGCGGGCCAGACGGTGACGAGCGTCTACGGGGCGGGCCTGGGCCTGAAGCTCCTCGATGGGGCCCTGGTGCTCGGGGCCGACGTCTCCGTGGACGGGGCGTTCCAGCCCCTGAACCTGGGGGCGGGGATCGAGTTCGTCCTCATCGAGAACCTGGCGATCCGGGCTGGGGTGGTGGTGCCGGAGATCAAGTTCACGGACTACACCTTCAGCGTGGGGGCGGGGTTCTCGATCGCCGGGCTGACGATTGACGCGGCGTACGTGCTCAAGGATCAGCCTGGGGAGTCGCTCGTCTTGTCGGCGACGTTCAGCTTCGACGAGCTGTTCGGGAAGCCGACGACGCCCGAGCCGGGACCGACGAAGAAGTAGTTCACCGATAGATACGCCAACCGCGCCAGGGGGGCCGGGGAAACCCGGCCCCCCACGCTTTCCCCCCATCGAAGTCCCGTTAGGGGATGGGACACGCGAAAGTCTGTATGGGGGCAGTGGCCGCCGCCCCTTTTTCGTTCGGAGAGCGGGTTCGGAGGGGGGAGGCTGTGGGCTACGCCTTGGGAGGCTCGGGCGGGGGCAGGGTCTCGAGGAGCTCCTCCACGAGCCGCTTCTGCTGCCGCGAAAGCCTTCTGGGCACCGCCACCTTCAGCCGGACCTTGAGGTCCCCCCGCCGCCGCCCATGGGGCATCCCCTCCCCCGGCACGGTGAGCACCGCGTCGGGGTCCGTCCCCGGCGGCACCTTGAGCTCCGCCTCCCCCCGCAGGGTCGGCACCTTCACCGTCGCCCCAAGCACCAGCTGCGCCCAGTGCACAGGAAGCTCGACCTCGAGGTCCTCTCCCTTCCGCCGGAACAGGGGATGGGGCTGGATCTCCACGGTCACGTACAGGTCCCCCGGCGGCCCCCCGGCCACCCCGGCGTTCCCGCCCCCCGGAACCCGCAACCGGTCCCCCTCCTCCACCCCGGGGGGAACCTCGATCGCCAGCTCGGCCCGCTCCCGCACCCGGCCCTCGCCCCCGCAGGCGGGGCAGGGGGCCTCGGGAAGCTCCCCGATCCCCCCGCACTCCGGGCACGTCCGGACGTTCACGAACGTCCCGAACACGGACGCCTGGCGGTACTCGATCCGCCCGTGCCCGCGGCAGGTCGGGCACACCCGGAGGCCCGTCCCCGGGGAAAGCCCCGCCCCCCCGCACCGGGAGCAGGGGACGTACCGGGAGGCGGTGGCCCGGAGCTTGGCCCCGAACGCCGCGTCCTCGAGGGTGATCCGCGCCCGGTACTCGAGGTCCTCCCCCCGCCGCGCCCGCCCGGCCCGCTCCCGCGTCCGGACCCCCTCCCCGAAGAACATGCTCCACAGGTCCTCCAGCGGCCGACCGAAGAACTCCCCAAACGCCTCCCGCGTCCGGGCAAAGTCCCCCGGCCCGAAGTCAAACCCCTGCTCCGGGCCCACGTGCCCGTACCGGTCGTACTGGGCCCGCTTCTGGGGGTCGGAGAGGACCTCGTACGCCTCGGCGATCTTCCGGAACTTCCGCTCCGCCTCCTTCTTGTCCCCCTTGTACGTGTCGGGGTGGTACTCCTTGGCGAGCCTCCGGAACGCCCGCTTGATCTCCTCCGGGGAGGCGGACCGGTCCACGCCGAGGATGCTGTAGTAGTCCTGGGCCACTACTTCTCCTTATCGCGGAACTCGCCCTGGCCGGACCCGGCGGCCTGGTAGGCGGCGGCCGCCACCTCCCCGGCCCGCCGCTTGAGCTCCTCCATCCCCGCCCGGAGGGAGGCCACGTCCGCCTTCCGCTCAAGCCTCTCCCGCAGCTCCCGAATCGCGGCCTCCACCGCCGCGCGCTTCTCGGCGGGGACCTTGTCCCCCAGCTCCCCCAGGCTCTTCTCCACGGCGTGGATCAGGGCGTCGGCCGCGTTGCGCGTCTCCGCCTCCTCGAGCCTGCGGCGGTCCTCCTCGGCGTGCTCCTCGGCGTCCCTCCGCATCCGCTCGATCTCGGCCTCGGTCAGGCGCGAGGTCTCCTTGATCTCAATCGAGGCCGACTTCCCCGTCGCCTTGTCCTTGGCGGTCACGTTGAGGATCCCATCGGCGTCGATCGCGAACGTGACGTCGATCTGGGGTACCCCCCGGGGCGCCGGGGGGATCCCCGTGAGCTGGAACCGGCCCAGGGACTTGTTGTCCGCGGCCATCTTCCGCTCCCCCTGCACGATGTGGATCTCGACCGTGGTCTGGAAGTCCTCGGCGGTGGTGAACGTCTTCGTCTTCTCCACCGGGATCGTCGTGTTCCGCTCGATGATCGGGGTCGCCACCCCGCCCAGGGTCTCGATGGACAGCGTCAGCGGCGTGACGTCGAGGAGGACGAGGGACTTCATTTCCCCGGCGAGGACCGCGGCCTGGATCGCCGCTCCAAGCGCCACCACCTCGTCGGGGTTGAGGTCCTTGTTGACCTTGGCCTTCCCGAACTTTTGGGCGACGAGCTCCTGGACCTTGGGGATCCGGGTGGAGCCCCCGACGAGGACGACCTGGTCGATCTCCTCGGGGGTGAGCTTGGCGGCCTCCAGGGCCTGGTCCACGATCCGCATCGTCCGCTCGAGGTAGTCCGAGATCATCGCCTCGAACTTGGCCCGGGTAAGGGTGCGCTCGAGGTGCTTGGGGCCCCGGGCGTCGGCGGCGAGGTACGGAAGGGAGATCCGGGCCTCCATCCGGCTGGAGAGCTCCTTCTTGGCGGCCTCGGCCGCGTCGCGGAGCCGCTGCATCGCCTGGGGATCCCCCCGGACGTCGATCCCCGTCTCCGCTTTGAACTCGCTCGCGAGCCAGTCCATGATCCGCCGGTCAAAGTCGTCGCCTCCAAGCTGGGTGTCCCCGTCGCTCGCGATCACCTCGAACACCCCTTCGCCGATGTCGAGGATCGAGACGTCGAACGTCCCGCCCCCGAGGTCGTAGACGAGGATTTTCCCCTCTTTGTTCTTATCCAGCCCGTAGGCGAGGGCGGCCGCGGTGGGCTCGTTGATGATCCGGAGGACCTCCAGGCCCGCGATCTTGCCGGCGTCCTTCGTCGCCTGGCGCTGGAGGTTGTTGAAGTAGGCGGGGACGGTGATCACGGCCTTGGTGATCCTCGTCCCGAGGAGCTCCTCGGCGTCGCGCTTGATCTTCTGGAGGATGAACGCCGAGATCTGCTCCGGGGTGTAGGACTCCTCCCGGCCGTTCACCGTGACCCGGAACCGCCAGTCCGTCCCCATCTTCCGCTTCACAGAGAGCACGGTGCGGGTGGGGTTGAGGATCGCCTGGCGGCGGGCAAGCTGCCCGACGAGGATCTCCCCCGTCTCGGTGAACGCCACCGCGGACGGGGTGATCCGCTCCCCTTCCGCATTCAACAGGACTTCAGGCCGGCCCCCGCGGACGAGCGCCCCGCAGGAGAACGTCGTCCCGAGGTCGATCCCGATGATCTTCTCCTTGTCCGTCACGAAGGACCACCTCCTGGGCGTCCCAAGCTCACCTTCACCTTGGCCGGGCGGAGGACGCGGCCGTTGCGGAGGAAGCCGCGCTCGAACTCGGCCAGGATCGTGTTCTTCTCGCAGTCGGCCTCTTCCGCCCACAGGGCCTCGTGGTACAGGGGGTCGAAGGGCTTCCCGAGGGAGTCGTAGGCCTGGCACCCCAACCGGGCCAGGGCCTCCTCGACGAGGCTTTGGAGCCGAACGAGTCCCTCCCGGAGGGGATCCCCCTCCCCGTGGGCCTCGAGGGCCCGCCCCAGGGCGTCGTACACGGGCAGGAGCGCGAGCGCCGCCTCATCGAGGGCCCGCTCCCGGAGGAGCTCCCGCTCCCTCGCCATGGACTTCCGGTAGTTGTCGAACTCCGCGGCGAGGCGCACCAGCTCCCGGCGCAGCTCCTCGGCGTCCGTTGGGGCCGGGGCCACGGCGGGCAGGGGGTCGTCGTGCCGGTCGTCGGTCATCCTTCCCTCCCCGCGGCGAGAAGCGCCCCCAGCCTCCCGGCCACGTACCGGGCGGCGGAAAACGCCCGGGCGTAGTCGAGCCACAGGGGGCCGATCACCCCCACCACCCCGCTTCCCCCAAGGTACGGCGCGGCGACGAGGGAGAGGTCCCGGAGTTCGGGGATCGNGCCATCCCCGACGTGGACCGCCAGGCCCCCCTCCCGGTGGATCCCCCCCACGAGGTCGGAAAACCCCTCCCCGTCCTCAAGGAGCCGGAGGAGCTCCTGCCCCCGGGCGAGGGCCCAGTCGGCCGACTTCACCGCGAGCTCGGACAGGAGCTGGGGCCAGCCCTCGACGTACACGCCCCGGTCCGGGCTCCCCTCGGCCAGGCCCCGCAGGATGGCCAGCGCCCCAAGCGCGGCCCGGCTGTGCCAGCCCTCGGGGACGTCCCCCACAGGCGGCGCCTCGGCCAGCGGGTGCTCGGAAAGCCACCGGGAGAGGAACCCCTCGGCCTCGGCCAGCTCGTCTTCCGTCGGGTCGAAGTCCAGCGGGAGAAGCCGGGACTCCACCGTCCCCAGTTCCGTCAGGGCCACGGCGAGGACCGTCCGGGGCCCCACCCGGCGGAGGACGAGGGTCCGCACCCGCAGCTCCTCCCGGGGCGGGGGGACGACGAACCCCAGCTCCCCGGTGAGGGCGGCGAGCACCGCCGCCGTGCTCCGATAGAGGTCCGGTAGCTCCCCGAGCTCGACCTCCGGCCGCTCCACGGGCCGGACCTCGGGGCTTGCCTCAAGCTCGGCGAGGTCGAGGAGCCAGTCGGCGAAGAACCGGAACCCCTTCGGGGTCGGGACGCGGCCGGAGGAGGGGTAGGGCTTGTAGAGGTACCCCTCCCCCTCCAGGGCGAGGAGCTCGGCCCGGATCGTGGCCGGGCTGAACCGGTGGCGGTAGGCGGCCCCGACCTCCCGGGACGAGACGGGGCGGCGGGTCCGGATGTACCGGTCCACCACTTCCACGAGGAGGCGCGCCCTCCGACCCCGCATCTAGCACTCACCACCTTCGACTGCCAAGTGATGATAGAGGGTTTCGCCCGGGGGTCAAGGGGGGAAGGGCTTAGCGGCCGTGGCAGTGCTTGTACTTCTTCCCCGACCCGCACGGGCAGGGGTCGTTCCGGCCCACGGGCTTGGCCGACTTCGCGGCCGGGGCCGCCGGACGGGGAGCGGTGGAGGTGGCGGAGCCCGGGGAGGAAGCCGGGCTGGACACGGTCACGGGCGCCCGGGCCGGACGGCCCTCCGCCGGCTCGGCCCGCACCGCAAGCCGCGGGCTCAAGAGGAACCGCAGGGCCTCCTCCTCGGCCCGCACCACCATCTCCTGGAAGATCCGGTGGGCCTCCCGCTTGAACTCAACCAAGGGGTCCGTGCCCCCGTAGGCCCGGAGCCCAA
>JAOACA010000022.1:7818-17705 GCA_026418075.1 Candidatus Bipolaricaulota bacterium
GAGGTGCTGGCGCCAGTTCTCGTCAATCGTCCGGAGGAGGACGATCCGGCAGATCAGGGGGTAGTGGGGAGAAAGCCTCTCCCACTGGGCGGAAAGCTGCTTTTGGAGGAGTTCCGCCACGAGCTCGGCCAGGGCCTCCCGCTTCCCCGGAAGCTCGGGAACCGCGGGGAGGAGCTCCCCGAGCTCCCGCCGCAGGCCCGGAAGGTCCCACCCCTCGGGGGAGGGGCCGGGGGCGTAGCGCTCGAGGAGGATTTCGGCGAACTCACCCGTGATCTCCGCAAGGTGCTCGCGGAGGGCCCCGTCGTCGGGGGTCTCCCCCTCCCCGGGGAGGAGGAACCGCTCCCGAAGGGCGTACACGGCCTCGCGCTGCTTGGCCATGATCTCGTCGTACTCCAGAAGCCGCTTCCGGATCTCGAAGTTTCGTTCTTCAACCCGCTTTTGGGCCCGGCGGATCGCGCGGGTGAGGAGGTCGTGGGTGATCGCCTCCCCCTCCTTCACCCCGAGCTTCTCCATGAGGGCGCTTAAGCGCTCCCCGCCGAACACGCGGAGGAGGTCGTCCTCGAGGGACAGGAAGAACTGGCTTGTCCCGGGGTCGCCCTGGCGGCCGCAGCGGCCCCCGAGCTGGTCGTCGATCCGCCGCGCCTCGTGGCGCTGAAAGCCCAGCACCGCCAGGCCCCCCTCCATGACCTCCCACTCCTCGGGCCGGAACGGGCGCCCGACTTCCGCGCACCAGTCCTTGATCTTGGCGAGGGCCCGCCGCACGTACGCCGGGTCGGTCGCCTTGCGCACAATCCGCGCCCGCTCCGCCTCGGCCTCGGCCCGGTACTTGGCGAGGAGCTCCCGGTACTTCTCGGGCTCGGCGGCGGGGTCGGCCTCGGCCCTCGCCCGGAACTCGGGGTTCCCGCCAAGGAGGATGTCCGTCCCCCGGCCGGCCATGTTCGTGGCGATCGTGATCGCCCCGACCCGCCCGGCCTGGGCGATGATCTGGGCCTCCTTCTCGTGGTATTTCGCGTTCAGGACCTGGTGGGGGAGGCCCCGCTTCTTGAGGAGCCGGGAGAGGTCCTCGGAGTCCTCGATCGAGGTCGTCCCGATGAGGACCGGCCGGCCCTCCTTGTGGAGCCGCTCCACCTCGTCGGCCACGGCCTCGAACTTCCCCTTCTTCGTCCGGTAGATCACGTCCGGAAGCGCCTCCCGGATCAGGGGCCGGTTCGTGGGGATCTGGACGACCTCCAGCCCGTAGATCTGCTTGAACTCCTCTTCCTCGGTCTTCGCCGTCCCCGTCATCCCGGCGAGACCGCGGTACAGGCGGAAGTAGTGCTGGAGCGTGATCTGGGCCAGGGTTTGGTTTTCGCGCTGGATCGGGAGGCCCTCTTTCGCCTCGATCGCCTGGTGGAGTCCGCCGGAGTAGCGGCGGTCGGGCATGAGCCGGCCCGTGAACTCATCGACGATGATCACCCGGCCGTCCTTGACGATGTACTCCCGGTCCCGGTGGAAGAAGACCCGGGCCCGGAGGGCGGTCTCGAGGTGGTAGCGGGCGGTGGTGGCCCGGGGGTCGGCGATGTTGTCGAACTTCAAGATTTGTTCCGCTTTCTTCCACCCGGCCTCGGTGAGGGAGAGGCGCTTGTGGGCCTCGTCGACCTCGAAGTCCTCCCCCTCCTTGAAGAGCCGCGCGATCCGGGCGAACTCCCGGTACTGGCGGGCGGTGTCGGCGGTGGGGCCGGAGATGATGAGGGGGGTCCGGGCCTCGTCGATCAGGATGTTGTCGATCTCGTCCACGATCGCGTAGTCCAAGGGGCCCTGGACCATCTGGGACCGGGAGACGACCATGTGGTCGCGGAGGTAGTCGAACCCAAACTGGGCGTTCGTCCCGTAGACGATGTCGCAGGCGTAGGCCGCCTTCCGCTCCTCGGGGGGGGTCGTCTCCTGGAGGAGGCCGACCGTGAGGCCGAGGAACTCGTAGACCGGGCCCATCCAGTACCGGTCCCGCTTGGCGAGGTAGTCGTTCACCGTGACGATGTGGACCTTCCCCACGAGGGCGTTGAGGTAGGCGGGCATGGTGGCGACGAGGGTTTTCCCTTCCCCCGTCTTCATCTCGGCGATCTTCCGCCCGTGGAGGACGATCCCCCCCATGACCTGGACGTCGTAGGGCCGGAGCCCGATCGTGCGGGCGGCGGCCTCCCGGACGCAGGCGAACGCCTCGGGGAGGAGGTCGTCGGTGGATTCCCCCCGGGCCAGGCGCTCCCGGAACTCGTCCGTCTTCGCCCGGAGCTCGGGGTCGGGGAGGCGGGCGACCTTCTCCCCCCAGGCGTTCACCTCCCGGACGAGGGGGAGGAGCCGGCGGAGGCGCTGCTTGTTCGTCTGGCCGAACAGGAACTCGATTCCCCGGCGCAAAGGGGCCATGGGGGGACTATAAGACCCCGTCTCCGGGCCCGCAACCGCGCGGGCCCGGACGGGCTCAGCGCTCCCTGGGGAATGGCTCCCGGGGGCCTAGCTCCCTAGAACCAGAGGTACAGGGCCAGGGCGGCGAGGGCCAGCACAACCCCGGTGACCCCAACGACCAGGGCGGTCTGGGCCTTCCGCGCGGCCTCGGCCCCGCCCTGCACCTGGGCCAGCTGGGCCCGGATCGCCTGGAGCTCGCGGGTCAGGGTGGCGTCGAGCCCGCTCACCCGCGTCTCGAGGCTCGTCAGCCGGGGGGTGAGGTCGGTCCCCACCTTGATCGTCGACTCAAGGTTCGTGATCGTCCGGTGGATCCACTGGGCCGCGTCGTAGCGGAGGAGGGGGGAGTTCCCGCCGAACTCGCCCCCCGCCCCAACGACGATGATCCCCCGCTTCACCAGCTCCTGAATGGATTTGTAGGCGGGGTGGGTCGTGGGGACGTCCACGAACATCCCGCCGACCCCGGCATCCGCCAGCCCCGGGGTCACCGCCCACAGGGAAAGAGCCACCAGTCCCGCTGCACAAACCGCCGCTTTCCGCATCGCTCGGTCGCCTCCTTGTCGGACGGTGATCCACGCTACGCACCCGGCACCCCTGCCTCAAGGAAACGCGTTCCCTCCCCAGGGGACGCCCGGGGGGGAGTAGAATGGGCGTATGACCCTGGAGGAGCTCCTCGAGGCGGCCCGGGAGGACCCCGAGGTCCTCGCCGTCCTCCTCTACGGGAGCCGGGCCCGGGGGGACGCGGGCCCCGGTTCCGACACCGACGTCTGCCTGGTGCTCCGGGACGGGTTCCCCCGGGAGGAGCTTCCCCGGAAGGCCCTCGACTACCTCGGGGACGCCCTCGACCTGCGGGTGTTCCAGGCCCTGCCGCTACTCCTCCGGCGGCGGGTCCTCAAGGAGGGGAGGGTCCTCTTCGTCCGGGACGAGGGGGCGCTCTACGACCTCGCGATCCGGACGGCCAAGGCGTGGGAGGACTTCCGGCACATCTACCTCGACTACCTGGAGGCGGTGGCCCGTGGCCCCGCCTCTCCCCAGGGGGAGAAGGGCGAGGAGACGGGGAGGTGCGATGACGAGCGGACCTAGGGACCCTCGGTGGGACGGGCGGCGGGGGGTGGACCGGTCCGGGATGGGGGAGGTCCTCCGCCGCTTCCCCCGCCAGTGCCGGGAGGGGCTCGAGCTCGGGCGGGCGGTGGACGCGGCGCCCTTTGCGGGGTTCCGGCGCGTGGTCGCCCTGGGGATGGGGGGGTCGGGGATCGCCGGCGCGCTCCTCTCCTCCCTCGTCCCGATCGAGGTTGTCGCCGTCCGGGACTACCGGCTTCCGCCCTGGGTGGGGGAGGAGTCCCTTGTTGTGGCCCTGTCCTACTCCGGGGACACCGAGGAGACCCTGGCCGCGTTCCGGGGGGCCCGGGGGCGGACGGGGCAGCTGCTTGCCGTGACCTCGGGGGGGAAGCTCGGCCGCCTGTGCGCCCACGAAGGGATCCCGTGGATCGAGATCCCCAAGGGCTACCAGCCCCGGGCGGCCCTCGGCTACCTCCTCTTCCCCCTGCTTGGGCTCTTTGAGAACCTCGGCCTCGCCCCCGACCTCACCGAGGCCCTGGAGGTCCTGGAGGCGATGGCCGAGGAGCTCTCTTCTGAGGCGAGCGAGGCCTTGGGCCTCGCCCAGGCCCTGGCGGGCCGGGTCCCCCTCGTCTACGGGGCCGGGGCCACGGCCCCGGTTGCCTACCGATGGAAGACCCAGCTCAACGAGAACGCCAAGACCCCGGCGTTCTGGGCCGAGCTCCCCGAGCTCTGCCACAACGAGGTCGTCGCCTACGAGCTCCAGGGGAAGCACCTCCCCCAGGGGACGGTCGTCTTCCTCCGGACCGGCCACGACCACCCCCGGGTCGCCCTGCGGATCGAGATCCTGAAGGAGCTCCTCCAGGCCCGGGGCCTCCCGTGGCTCGAGGTGGCGGGGAGAGGGGAAAGCCCCGCCGCCCAGGTGCTCTCCCTCCTCTACCTCGGGGACTGGACGAGCTACGGGCTTGCCCTCCTCTACGGGGTCGACCCGACCCCGGTCGCGATCATCCGGGAGCTCAAGGACCGCCTGGGGGAGTAGGCCCCTACCGGGCGAGGGCCTCGAACTGGGCGATCCGCTGGCCCAGGATCGCCATCCCCCCCTCCCAGAACGCCCGGGACGCAAGATCAAACCCAAACCGCCGCGCGAGCTCCGCCGCCGGGTACATCCCCACCGAGGCGAGGAGGTCGTCGTACTTCGCCACGAACGCTTTCCCCTCCGCGACGTACTTTCCATACAGCGCAAGCCCAAACAGGAGCCCGAACGTGTACGGGAAGTTGTAGAAGTCGGTCCCGTAGTAGTGGGGCTTCACCGCCCACATGTAGGGGTGGTAGCTCGCCAGGGCGTCCCCGTAGGTGGCCTTCTGGGCCTCAACCATGAGCGAGCACAGCTCCTCCGGGGAGAGCTCCCGGCCTGCCCGCTTCTCGAACACCGCCTTCTCGAACAGGAACCGGGAGTGGATGTCCACGACGACCTGGGCTGCCCCCTGGAGGTCGGCCTCGAGGATCGGGAGCCCCTCTTCGGGGGGCAGGGTCCGAAGCGCGGCCTGGACGACAATCGTCTCGTTCATGATGCTCGCCGTCTCGGCGAGGGTCATCGGGTACAGCCGGAGGAGCGGGGGACGGTCCCGGAGGCAGTGGTTGTGGTAGGCGTGCCCAAGCTCGTGGGCGATGGTGGACACCGAGTCGAAGCTCTCCTCGAAGTTGGCGAGGATCCGGCTGTTGCCCTCGCCCACCCCCATGCAGTACGCCCCGCCCCGCTTCCCCTTCCGCGGCTCGGCGTCGATCCAGTTCTCCCGGAACGCCCTCTCGGCGACCGCGGCGGCGGAGGGGGAGAAGGTGCGGAGCTGGTCCACGATGAACCGCGACCCTTCCTCCCAGGTCCAGGTCTTCTTCGACTCCCCCACCGGGGCGAAAAGGTCCCACCAGTCGAGCCGCTCCTTTCCGAGGAGCCTCGCCTTGGCGAGGAAGTACCGCCGCCAGAGGGGGAGGCTCGCCACCACCGCCTCCTGCATCGCCGCCAGGACCTCGGGGGAGATCCGGTTTCGGAAGAGAGCGGGTTCGAGGTCGTCCTTCCACTTGCGCTTCCGGTTGAGGGTCGAGGCCTCGCCCTTGACCCCGTTCAGGGCCGCGGCGAGGGGCACCTCGTGGGCCTTCCAGGCCGCGAGCTCCGCGTCGTAGGCCTCCTTGCGGACCTTGGGGTCCGGGCTGTGGGCGAGGTTTCGGACCGCGGTGATCGGGAGCTCCTTCCCGCCGACGGTGGCGGTGATGAGGCTCGAGACGTTCCCGTGGAGCTTGGCCCACGCCGTTCCCCCGGAGAGGCGGAGCTCGGCGGCAAGGACCTCCTCGGGTTCGCTCATCATGTGCTCGGCCTGAACCCGGGCCTCCTCGAGGAGAAGGGCGTACGGGCCGGCGTCCACCTCCTCCGGATCGAGGCGCGAAAGCCACAGCGTGAACCGGGGCCGGAGCCGCTCGTAGAGGAGGAACATCCTCTGGAGCTCGGAGAGCTTGGCCTGGGCGAGCGCGTTCGTGCTGTCCGTGTCCACGTGGCCGGAGACGAAGGCCCGGATCGGGACGGCGGCCTCGAGCATCCCGTTGATCGCCCCGACGACCTCGTGGAACGCCTGCCGGTCCGAGGGGCGCATCGGCCGGGGCCCGACTTCGTGCTTCGCGAACAGGGGCTCCAGGGCCTGGAGGCGGTTCTGGAGGTCCGTCCACGCTTTCGCGAACTCCGGGGAGTCGAGGCCTGGGAAGAGGGGTGTGAGGTCCCAACGCGGCAGCTTCTGGGTCATAGGGGGCGAGTATACCCGGTCGGGCGCGGCGCTCGGTACGCTTGGGGTATGGAGATCGTGGACCTGGCGGGGGCGGGGGAGCGGGCCGCGCGGCAGGCCGCGGAGCTCCTCGTCCGCTGCTTCTCCCACGTCCCAAGCGGCTGGCACACCCTCGAGGAGGGGCTCGAGGAGGTCCGGGAGTCCTTGGAGCCGGGCCGTATCAGCCGCGTGGCGCTGGACGAGGCCGGAGACGTGGTGGGCTGGATCGGGGCGATCCCTTCCTACGGGGGCCACGTGTGGGAGCTTCACCCCCTTGTCGTCCGGCCGGACCGCCAGCGGCAGGGGATCGGCCGGGCCCTCGTCGCGGACCTCGAGCACCTCGCCCGGGAACGGGGGGTGGACACCCTGGTTGTGGGGACGGACGACGAGGACGGGCGGACGAACCTCTTTGGCGTGGACGTCTACCCCGACGTCCTTTCCCACGCCGCCCGGCTCCGGGACGTGGGCGGGCACCCGCTCTCGTTCTACCGGAGGTGCGGGTTCGTGGTGGTCGGGCTGATTCCGGACGCGAACGGCTTCGGCCGGCCGGATGTCCTGATGGCCAAGCGGGTGGGGCGGCGGCCCTAGGGAGCCCCCAGGAAGGCGAGGATCCCCTGGAGGATCCCGGAGGCGATCCGGTCCTGGTAGGCCGGGTCTTGGAGCTTCGCCCGCTCGGCGGGGCAGGAGAGGTACCCCACTTCGACGAGGGCGGTGGGGAGGGGTGTCCGGCGGAGGTAGAGGGTTTGGCGGTGGACGCCCCGGTCGGGGGCCCCGGTGGTGCTGGCGACGGCCTCCTGGAGGGCCTGGGCCAGCCGGAGGCTCTCTCGCCCCGCCCCGGTGTCCACCCACGTCTCGACCCCGCACACTTTCGGATCCCGGTAGTAGTTGGCGTGGACGGAGACGTAGGCCTTGGCCCCCAGGGACTCGGCGAGCTCCAGGCGCTCGTCGAGGGTCGGATAGACGTCCCCCGTGCGGGTGAGGACGACCCGGAGTCCGGGAAGGGCTTCCGCCTTCCGCTGGACCCGAAGGGCGATGGCGAGGTTGACGTCCTTTTCCTCGACCCCGGCGACCACTGCCCCGGGGTCCGGGCCCCCGTGGCCGGCGTCCAGCACGACCACGGCGAGCTCCACGGGGAGCGGAGGGGGAGCGGGCTGGGAGGCGAGGAGGACCGCCAGGACGACCGTTAGGCCGAACAGGAGGAGGACAACCGCCGCCTTGGGCATGGGGGGAGGATACGGGAAGAGGGGGGTGGGGGCGACCGGGGCCGGGCTGGACTTGGGGGGTTCCTGCGGGTAGCCTTCCAAGTTGAAAATGAGTTTTGATTTTGACCGGCCGCTCGCTGACCTCCCCCCGGGGGCCGAGGGGGTGCTCGTGCGGATCCACGGCGGCCCAGGGACGGCCCTCCGCCTGCGGCGGCTCGGGCTCCGCCCCGGGGCCCGGGTCCGGGCCCTCGCCTCCGGCCCGTTCGGCGGACCGGTCCTCGTGGACGTCAACGGCTGTCGGGTGGCTATCGGCCGCGGGCTCGCCCGGCGGGTCCTCGTCCGCACAAACGGATCCCGGGATGGAGGCTGAGCGGGCCTTCCCCCGGCGGGTGGCCCTCGTCGGCCAGCCCAACGCCGGGAAGTCGACCCTGTTCAACGCGATCGTCGGCTACCGGGCCGTGGCCGCGAACTTCCCCGGGACCACGGTCGAGGCCCTCCGCGGCCGAGCCCGGGCCGGCCGGTCCTCGATCGAGCTCGTCGACCTCCCCGGGACCTACTCCCTCCTTGGGGGCGACCCCGCGGAGCGGGTGGCCCGGGAGTTCCTCCTCGCGGGGGAGGCCGACGCCGTGGTCCACGTGGCCGACGCCTCCCGCCTCGATCGGTCGCTCGAGCTCACCCTGGAGCTGGCGGAGCTGGGCCTCCCGGCGGTCCTGTGCCTCAACATGGCCGACGAGGCCGAGCACCGGGGGGTCCGGATCGACCGGGAGGGGCTCTCCTCCCTCCTCGGGGTCCCCGTGGTCGTCACCGTGGCCAGCCGGGGCCAGGGGATCCCTGAGCTCCTCGCGGCGTTGCCCCACGCCCGCCCGATTCAGCGGCCGCCCTACCCCGCAGACGTAGAGCGGGCCCTGCGTCGGGTGATCTCGGCGTTGCCCCCGGGGGAGCCGTTCCCCGTCCACCGGGCGGCCCGGCTCCTCGCGGGGGAGGAACCGCCCGGGGCGCTCCGACCCGCCGTGGAGGAGGCCTGGGCGGAGCTCGCCCCCCGGGGCGAGGACCCGGCCCTGGTCCTCTCGGACGCCCGCCACGCCGCGGCGGCCCGGCTCTTCGAGGCCGTGGCCCAGGTGGGGAAGGCCCGGGTCGGGTGGCGGGAGCGGGCCGACGACCTCGTCATGGGCCCCGTCCTCGGCTACCCCCTCCTCCTCCTCGTCCTCCTTGGGCTCTTCGCCTCCGTGTACGGACTCGGCTCCGCCCTCGAACGCCTCCTCGCCCCGGGGCTGGACGCCCTCTCGGGGGCGGTCCACCAGGCCCTGGGGACGGGGCTCGCGGGGAGCCTCCTCCGCGGGGCGTGGGACGGCCTTGCCGCCGGGGTGGCTGTCGTCCTCCCCTACCTCGCCCCTTTCCTCCTCCTCCTGGCGTTCCTCGAGGACGTGGGGTACCTCCCCCGGGCCGGGTTCCTCCTCGACGGGCTCATGCATCGGGTGGGTCTCCACGGAAAAAGCGTGATCCCGTTCCTCCTCGGGTACGGGTGCACCGTCCCCGCGGTTCTGGCGACCCGGATCCTCGAAGAGGAGCGGGACCGGATTCTCACCGCAGCCCTGGCGGTCCTGGTCCCCTGCGCCGGGCGGACGATCGTGATCCTGGGCCTGGTGGGCCGGTACGTGGGGCCGTGGGCCGCGCTCCTCCTGTACCTGGGGAACCTCCTCGTGATCGCCCTCGCCGGCTGGGCGCTCGCCCGGCTCGTCCCAAGCGAAAGCCCGGGGCTGGTCCTGGAAATTCCGCCCTACCGCCTCCCCCGGGGGCGGAACCTGCTTGGGAAGACGTGGCTCCGGCTCCGGGGGTTCGTCCTCCTCGCCTGGCCACTCCTCGCGGCCTCCAGTGCCCTCCTCACCCTCCTCGAGGCCCTGGGCTGGAACCAAGGGCTCAACCTCGGTTTGCGGTTCCTCACCTGGCCCCTGGGGCTCCCCGCCGAGGCCGGGGTCCCCCTTGTCCTCGGGGTCCTGCGGAAGGAGCTCTCGCTCGTCATGCTCGCGGGGGCCCTCCCGGGTGGGGTGGGGGCGCTGACCGTGGGCCAGAGGGTTGTGTTCACCGTGTTCGTCCTGTTCTACGTCCCGTGCCTGGCGACCGTGGGGGCGCTCGGGCGGGAACTGGGGTGGCGGCGGACGGGCCTTGTGGTCGTCGGGACGACGGGCCTCGGGCTCGTCCTCGCCCTCCTCGTCCGCGGGGTTCTGCGGGTCTAACCCCGCCGGGGCCCGAAGAGGAGGGTCCCCAGGCGCACCATCGTCGCCCCTTCCTCCACGGCGACCTCCCAGTCCGCGCTCATCCCCATGGACAGGGTGTCCAAGGGGAAGCCCTCGGCGCGGAGGGCCTCGAACAGCCGCCGCATCGCCCG
>JAOACA010000023.1 GCA_026418075.1 Candidatus Bipolaricaulota bacterium
TCCCTGACGTGGTCAGGGATGTAGAAACCCATCCCGACCCCTGAAAGGGATTGCGACCACACGTCCACAATATGGCTCATGACTACCCTCCACGGGTAGAAACCCATCCCGACCCCTGAAAGGGATTGCGACGGGAACTCCCGGGCGACGAGGACCGCCCACCCCTCCCGGTAGAAACTCATTCCGACCTCTGCAAGGCCTGGTCTGGGGCTACAATCCCCCGGGTGCCCGAGCCCTGCCCGGGCAGCCCGAAAGGAGCGCGATGAACCCAATCGAAATCCGCCCCGGCATCCACTGGGTCGGCGTCAACGACCGCACCACCGACCTCTTCGAGGGCCTGTGGCCCCTCCCCCACGGCGTAAGCTACAACGCCTACCTCGTCGTCGGAACGAAAGCCGCCCTCATCGACTCCGTCAAGGCCCCGTTCGGGGAGGAGCTCCTCCGCAAGATCGCCCGCATCCTTCCCCCCGACCGGCTCGACTACCTCGTCGTCAACCACATGGAGCCCGACCACTCCGGGGCCCTCCCCCTCCTCCGCCGGGTTGCCCCCCGGGCCGAGGTCCTCGCCACCAAGGCCGCCCTCCCCATGCTCGACCGCTTCTACGGGATCCGCGACGGGGTCCGCGCCGTCGCGGACGGGGACAAGCTCGACCTCGGGGGCAAGGTCCTCTCCTTCCACCCGATCCCGTTCGTCCACTGGCCGGAGACGATGGCCACCTTCGAGGAGTCCGAGGGCGTCCTCTTCCCCTGCGATGCCTTCGGCGGCTTCCGGGCCCTCGATGGGGCCCTCTTCGCCGACGCGGTGGACTTCGCCCACTACGAAGACGAGGTCCTCCGGTACTTTTCGAACATCGTGGGGATGCAAAGCGCCGCCGTCCTCCGGGCGATCGAGCGGCTCCGGGACCTCCGGATCGAGGTGGTTGCCCCGTCCCACGGCCTCGTGTGGCGGAAGGAGGTCTCCCGGATCGTGGAGCTCTACGCCCGCTGGGCGCGGATGGAGGGGGACCCCGGGGTGACGATCGTCTACGGCTCGATGTACGGGGAAACCCTGAGGCTTGCCGAGGCGGTGGCCCACGGGGTCCGGGAGGCGGGGGTCCCGGTCCGGGTCCTCGACGCGGCCCGGGTCCACGTGAGCTTCCTCCTCCGCGACGCCTGGCGCTGGCGGGGCCTGATCCTAGGGAGCCCGACCTACGACACCGGCCCCTTCCCCCCGGTGGAGCACCTCGTCCGGCTCCTTGAGCGCAAGCGCCTCAAGAACCGGGTCGTGGGCCTGTTTGGATCCCAGGCTTGGGCCGGCGGAGCCCTGCGGAAGCTTGGGGAGAAGGTGGCCGAGCTCGGCTGGGACCTCGTCGGGGAGGTGGGGTTCCTGGGGGCACCCACGGCCGAGGACCTCGCCCGGGGCCGGGAGCTTGGGCGGGAGGTGGCGGCGCGGGTGGCCGCTGCGGGGGCAACCCAGAGCGTCGCGGGAGGCCCTCAAGGGAGGAAGACGTGAACTGGAGAAGCCGGCTCAGGCGGGAGTTCCTCGAGGCGGACCGGGAGTTCGTGGAGGAGGTCCTCCCCGTGGGGACCGTGGACCGGGCGGCGTTCGGGCTCCTCGCCGACGCCACCCGCTACCTCCTCGTGGAGGAAGGGGGGGAGGTCCACCTCCGGGCGGAGATCGCCGCCTGCGGGGAGATCCTCCGCTCCCTGGCCGAAAGCGGCCTGGTCGTCCGGGAGGCTGATGCCCAGGCTGCCGTGGCGAAGTTCGCCGCCCTGTGGGAGGCGAAGGCGCGGGCCCGGGGGACGTGGGCCGAGGCCGTGGAGGCCGCCCGGGCGGCGGGGGAAATCGAGGCCCTCCGGCCCCCGGAGCGGCGCTCCCTCCTCGCCCGCCTCCTCCGCCGACGGTAGCCCGTTGGCGGGGCCGCGCGGCCTCCCGTACCATCCCCCCGAAAAGGAGGAGCCGTGAAGGGAAACGAGAAGATCATCGAGGCGCTCAACGCGCGGATTGCCGAGGAACTGGGAGCGACCCTCCAGTACATGCTCCACGCCGAGATGTGCGCCAACTGGGGGTACGGCAAGCTCCACGAGGTCCTCGAGAAGAGGGCCATCACCGAGATGGGGCACTGGGAGAAGCTCGTCGAGCGGGTCCTGTTCCTGGAGGGGAGGCCGATCGTGACGAAGATGGGCCCCGTCCAGATCGGGTCCGACGTTCCCAAGATCCACCGCCACGACCTCCAGGCCGAGTACGACGCGGTCAAGGCCTACAACGACACGATCCGCCTCGCCGCGGAGCTGGGGGACAACACCACCAAGGTCCTCCTCGAGGGGATCCTCAAGGACGAGGAGGACCACGTGGACTGGCTCGAGGCGCAGCTTGACCTCATCGAGCAGGTGGGGGTTGAGAACTACCTCGCCCAGCAGATGGGGTAAACGAAACGCCGGGCTTCCGCCCGGCAAGGAGAGAGATACGACAAACCGACCCCCCTGTCAAGGGGGGGACCCCTAGGTCGGGCCCGGGCCTTGCAGGGCCCTGCTGAACAGCAGTTGGAGGAGGAGACCATGCTCAAGGTCGGGGATCGGGCCCCCGCGTTCACCCTGGTCGATACCGCCCGCCAACCCGTCCGGCTCGCCGACTTCCGGGGGAAGAAGCTCGTCCTCGCCTTCTACCCCGGGGCGTTCACCAAGGTGTGCGAGAGGGAGCTCTGTGCCCTGCGGGACATGCTCGCCAAGCTCGAGGCCCTGAACGCCCAGGTCCTCGGGATCAGCGTGGACAGCCCGTGGGCGAACGGGGCGTTCGGGGCCGCCAACCGGATCTCGTTCCCCCTCCTCTCCGATTACACCCGGGAGGTGTCCCGGAGGTACGGGGGGGTCCACGAGGACTTCGCGGGGCTCCAAGGGTACTCCGTCTCCAAGCGGGCGGTGTTCGTCCTGGACGGGGACGGGATCGTCCGCTACGCCTGGGTGAGCGACGACCCCGGGCGGGAGCCCCCGTACGGGGAGATCGAGCGGGCCCTGGCGGGGATCTAGCTGTGGAGGTCGTCGTCCGGATCGCCGGGGCCGCGGGGCAGGGGGTCCAGACCCTCGGCGAGGCCCTGGCCCGGGCCGTCTTCCGCTCCGGCCTCTACCTCCACGGGGAGCTCTCCTACCACTCGCGGATCCGGGGCGGGGAGAACGCGTTCACCCTTCGGATCTCCGACCGCCCCGTCCTCGCGACAAGCGCCCACGCCGACCTCCTCCTCCCCCTGAACGGGAAGATGCTGGAGCTCTACCGGCCCTCCCTCCGGCCCGGGGGCCTCCTCCTCACGGACGAGGAGGTGCCCGGGGAGGGGGCGATGCGGGTTCCGGCCGCCCGGTACGCCCGGGAGGACCTGAAGCTCCCCATCGCCGCTGGGGTGGTCCTCCTCGGGGCGGCGGCGCGGGCCCTCGGGCTCCCCCCGGACCGGCTGGCCGAGGCGATCCGGGAGGTGTTCGGGGACAAGGCCGAGCCGAACCTCCGGGCCCTGGGGGAGGGCTACCGGCTCGGCCCGGAGCCCCGCTGGACCCTTCCTCCGGCCCAGTTCCGGCCCGGGGAACGGGCCCTCCTCACCGGGGGCCAGGGGGTGGGCCTGGGGGCGATCGCCGGGGGGTGCCGGTTCGTCGCCTCCTACCCGATGACCCCCGGGACGGCGGTCCTCGAGTTCCTCGCCCAGCACGGCCTCCGGCACGGGATCCTCGTCGAGCAGGCTGAGGACGAGATCGCGGCGATCAACATGGCCCTCGGGGCCTCCTACGCCGGGGCCCGGTCCCTCGTCACCACCTCCGGGGGCGGGTTCGCCCTGATGGTCGAGGGGCTTTCTCTGGCGGGGATGATCGAGACCCCGGTGGTGATCCACCTCGGCCAGCGCCCAGGCCCGGCCACCGGCCTCCCCACCCGCACCGGCCAGGAGAACCTCCTGTTCGCCCTCCACGCCGGGCACGGGGAGTTCCCCCGCTACCTCGTCGCCCCAGCCGACCCCGCCGACGCCTTCTACCTCACGGCCAAGGCGTTCGACCTCGCGGAGAAGTACCAGGTCCCGGCGATCGTCCTCACCGACCAGTTCCTCGTCGACTCCTACGCCGTCGTGCCGGCCCTCGACCCTGAGCGCGCCCCGGCCCGGGAGCACCTCGTCCCCCGGGAGGAGCTCGAGCGGATCCCCCGCTACGAGCGGTTCGCCCTCACCCCCTCCGGGGTCTCCCCCCGGGCCGTCCCCGGGGTCTCGGAGAAGCTCGTCCTCGTCGACTCCGACGAGCACGACCCCTACGGGCGGATCACCGAGGACCTCGGGATCCGGAGGCGGATGGTGGAGAAGCGGCTCCGGAAGGGGGAGGGCCTCCGGGCGGAAATCGCCCCGCCCGAGGTCTACCCCCCGGGTTCGGTCCGGGGGAAACGCGTCCTCCTCGGCTGGGGCTCGACCTACGGGGCGATCCGGGAGGCGGTGGAGCTTCTTGGGGACGGGTACGTCCACCTCCACCTCCGGGAGCTCTGGCCCCTGCGGGAGGAGGAGCTCCGGGCGGTCTGGGCGGAGGCGGCGGAGGTGATCCTTGTCGAGGGGGCGGCGACGGGGCAACTGGGGAAGCTCATCGCCGGGGAGACGGGGCTTCGGCCGGGTCGGCTCGTCACCCGCTACGACGGCCGGCCGTTCACCGCCGAGGAGATCGCCCACGAGGTGAGGGGATGAACGCCGAGCGGTACCTCGCCGACGTCGAGATCGCCTGGTGCCCGGGGTGCGGGAACTTCGCGATCCGCCGGTCCCTCGCTCAGGCCCTGGCCCAGCTTGAACTTCCGCCCCACAAGGTCGTCCTCGTGACGGGGATCGGCCAGGCGGCAAAGATCGCCCACTACGTGAACGTCAACGGGTTCAACGGCCTCCACGGCCGGACGGTGGCCGCCGCGGCCGGGATCAAGCTCGTCCGCCCCGACCTCACCGTGATCGCCGAGTCCGGGGACGGGGACCTCTACGGGGAGGGGGGGAACCACCTCGTCCACAACATCCGCCGCAACGTGGACCTCACCGTGATCGCCCACGACAACCGCGTCTACGGGCTCACCAAGGGCCAGGCCTCCCCGACGGCCCCCCAGGGGTACCGGACGCGGGCCCAGCCCGCGGGGAGCCCCTCCGCCCCCCTGAACCCCCTGGCGCTCGCGATCGCCCTCGACGCCCCGTTCGTGGCCCAGGCCTTCTCCGGGGAGATCGAGCGGACGGGGGAGTTGATCGCCCAGGCGATTCGGCACAAGGGGTTTTCGCTCGTGAACGTCCTCCATCCCTGCCCGAGCTGGAACCGGGTCCAGACCTTCGCCTGGTACCGGGAGCGGATCGTGCACCTCGAGGAGCGGGGGCACGATCCTGCGGACCGGGCGGCGGCGTTCGCCGTGGCAACGAAGGGCGGGGAGGAGATCCCGATCGGGGTCCTCTACCGGGGGGAGCGGCCGACGTTTGGGGACGTCCACCCCGTCCTCCAGGGCGAGCCCTTGGGCCTCCGCCCGCTCCCGACACTGCACGAGCTCTCCCCCCTCCTCGCTGGGTTCGCCTAGCCCTTGGTCACCCTCTCCCCTGGCGGGAGAGGACACGGTGAGGGGGACTCAACGTAACGCAGGAACCTCAGCCTGAAGGGTCCTCTCAGCCCGGATTCCGGACGTATGAAGAGCGTAATGCAGTCTTGGCAAAGAAGCCTGAGGCTTCTACTTCTCAAGGGAATCGGAAGCGCTCTCCCTAGGTACGTCGGCCAGGACGCGGTCGAGGAGTTCGAGGATTTGGTCGCAGACCGGGACCCACTCTTCAGCCGGGAAACGTGGAGACTTCTCAGGGCTGAGCACGTGGGCGGTCAACTGGGGGATCGCCTTCAACCCGGTCCACAGCTGATCGCGGGCGGCCTTTGCCCGACCGCTCGTGAGCCAGACGAAGTTGAACGTGAGGCGACCGGTGGAGCTGACGGTGTAGATGGATTTTTTGGCCACGCTTAGAAACCTAGGATTGAATGATCCCGCGCCAGCACCGGTGCCCCATCCGATCACATCGGCCCGTGCCTTGGAATACTCGTAGATTTTGCGCACAGCAGCCACGGTCTCCGCGTCAGCCCGTTGCTCCAGGTCACGGAAGAAGGATCCCTCATCCCATCGCTGCCGGTTGGCCGTCCTGCTCACTTCCTTCCGCACTTCTTCGCCGAAGAGTTTGGGCACAAAAACCTCAAGGCCCTGCTCTGGAACGTGGTAGCGGTGAAGTTCGATTAGATAGACGCTGAACGCACTGCTTCGGTTGACGTAGCGAACGAGGTCCTTGAGGTCGGAGGGGGCTTCGTCCATAAGGATCACGAACCGGAATTCCCCGGACGAGATCGTCTCTTTCATTCCTGCCAGCACTTCTTCCGCTTGGCCGAACCGGTCCTCTAGGAACCCTGCCAAGTCGCGGCCTCGATCGGCGATTCGTTGGTCGAGCACGTGCAAGAAGGCTTCGGGGTCTTCGTAGGTGCTCCAGAGGGCCGCCCCATAGTCGAGCACTTGGGCAAGGACCTTCCGCTTGTCGGGGTTCCGGAAGAGCTTAGTCTCCACAATGTAGAGCTCTCCGTCGCTATCGACGCCCAGAAGGTCGATGGGACCAGCGCGCGTGGGGGTTTCTTTGTCCAGCACTAGAAACTCCGCGCCTTCTTTGATCTCTCCGATGAGGAGAAGGTCGGGGTTATCGGAGACAAGCTCTTGAAGGTCAAGTTCGGCGGAGAACGAATCCCTGTCCATCATTTTTGCCCGTTGTCCCTTCCACTTCAGAAGGATCGTCATGGGCTGCCCTCCCTACAGCGCAAAGGATACTCCCCCTACCCACACCCGACGGCCCCTTCGCCCTCATAGTTTCTGCCCAGATAAAGCTCGTGGTAAAGGCTTGTGCAAGGAGGGCCGGGGGTGTAGCGGAGGCGGCGGGCCCCGAGGTCGAGGACCACGGAGAGGACCGTCCGGTAGTTGAGGTCGGGCGGGAAGAGGGGGCTTTCGTGCCGGCACACGGAGTCCGGGTACCCCCCGTGGTCCCTAAGCGCCTCCTCCACGTCTTTCGTGGAAATCAGACCCCGCTCCGCTGCTTGGGCGAGCCGCGCTGAAAGCCGCTCCTGCCGGAGGAAGGTGGACCGCCGCTCCTCCCTCAGGGGCTCCCGCACCCCGAGCGCCTCCCCCCGGAGGAAGTGGTTCGCGTGGACGAGGATCCCCCCCACGGGCTCGACCCGCGCCGTCCCGGTCGGGGCCCGCTCAAGGGAGATCGCCCGCCCGGCTTTGGAGTCGGCCACGAGGAAGTGCGCCGAGCCGGGGCTCCCCCCCTCCTCCACTGCCCTGGTCGCTTCATCCAGATCGTGGCTGACGAGGACCCGCCACGTCCGGACGTGGAACGGAACCCCTTCCCCGTCCGACCGGTCGAGGTGGGACACGAGCCCGTTCACCGCGAGGCCCACCCCAGCGGAGTTGAGCCCGATCTTCCCCCCCGCGATCCCCGCCTCGGTGAAGGCGAGGAGGGCAAGGTCCCCCCACCGGACCCTCAGCCACAGGCCGCGGACCTCGGGGAACCAGTCCCAGTTCTGGGCAAGGAGGAGGCTTCCCCCGGTCCGCTCGGGGAGAACGGCGCAGGACGTGCACGCGGTGGGGAGGCCCTGGGCGGCGAACGCGGCGTAGAGGAGCTCGTACCGGGCGTTCAGGGCCGCAATCTCCGAGGGCGGAACCCCCGCCCCGGCGGCGATCCCCTCGACCATCTGGGCAAAGTCCGCGTCGAGGACCTTCACCCGCTCCAGCCACCCCTCCGCTTGGCGGAGGACCTCTCCCCGGCTCAGACCGGCCTCGTCCCGAAACCGGCGGAAGTACAGCCGGAGGTTGTGGGCAATCGGCTCCCGGGCCTGGCGCCCGTGCTCCCACCCGATCCGGCCGGGGTCCCCGCGCAGCGGGAGGACGGGAAGAGGATCTGGAAGCCTGCGCCCGCTACTCGGGAAGTTCCACCTCCGGGGAGGCGAGGAGGAGGACCTGGGCATCGTTCGTGAGGGGCGCGGTTCGGTGGGGCGTCCCCGGCGGGACGTGGACCGCCTCCCCCGGCCCGAGCACCCGCTCCTCGCCCTCGATCACCACCTGGACCTTCCCGGCGAGCACCACCGCCCACAGGTGGCTGGCGTCGTGGACGAGGACCGGGGTGGAAACGCCCTTTCCCCCCTCGGTCCACTGCTCCCCGATCTGGAGCTGGCGGTCGGGGCTGCGGTAGATCTCCCGGACCGTCCAGCCGCCGATCGTCCACGTCCGGGGGGCCCGGCCGGGGACCGCCGCCTCCAGGGCCCGCACCTGGAGAGCCTGGGCCTCCTTCTCCGCCTCGGCCCGTGCCCGCTCGTACTCCTCCCGGGTGAGCTTCCCCGAGGCCACGAGCTTCTCCAGGAGGAGCTCCTCCTTGGTGGGCACCCCAAGGGCCATCCGCAGGGCGGAGTTTCCGATCTCCTTCACCGTGAGGCCGGTCTTGGCCTTCCTTTCCTTGAGCAGGCGGTGGACGTCGGGGTCAAGAACAAGGTGCTGAACCTTCACGGGCTACCTCCTTCTGGTGCCGCGGCCCCGCTTTGGGGCCTGCGCTCCCGCAGCGGTCCCCTCCGTGGGCTTCTCCTCCGGCGGGGCGAGGAACACGACCATCGTCGTCCCCCGAGCGAGGGGGGCGAACGCGTGGGCGACCCTGGGGGCAACGTGGGCCGACTCGTGGGCCTCCAGGAGGGCCGTCTCCTCCCCAACCTGGGCCGCCACCCGACCCCGCACCACGTAGGCCCACAGGTGGCTCCCCTCGTGGTGGTGGAGGGGACTGGGGAGCTTCTTTCCGTCCCGGGCCTGGTACAGGAGGACCTCGTAGGCCCCCTCCTTCCTCCCCAGGGACCTCACCTCCCAGCTTCCCACCCGCACCGCGCGCCCCTCGGGGGGGATCACCCCCTTGCCCAGACGGGCCAGCCGGGCCCTGAGCTCCCGCTCCGCCTCGGCCCGCGCCCGCTCGTACTCCTCCCGGGTAAGCTTCCCGGTCGCGACGAGCTTGTCCAGCGCGAGCTCGTCCGGGGTGGGGAGGGCGAGGGCGGCGCGGAGGGCGGCGTTTCCAATCTCCCGCACCGTAACCCCCGTCCGCCCCTTGTGGGCTTTGAGGGCCTTGTGGACGTCGTCGTCAAGGACCAAGTGCTGAACCCTCATTTCACGCTCCTTAACGCTTGGCAAGTTCGTTAATAGTTTACGCGCTTCTGATCCTTCCCGTCAAGCCAGGGGCTTCCGTTGGGGCCCCCTCGGCGTGGACGATCCGGTAGACCTCGCGGCGGGAAACCCCGGTTTCTACCGCGGTTTTCCTCAACGCTTCCCGGGGGGGATTCCCTGCGGCGAGGAGCTCCGCGTAGCGGACGCGGACCGCCTCGGGGTCCGTGGGGGGAGGCGGGGGGGCTTCGCCCGGCCCAACGAGGAGGGCGACCTCTCCGCGGACTTCCCCCCGGGCGGCGAGGGCCGCGGCGACCTCGGCCGCCGTTCCCCGGACGAACTCCTCGTGGACCTTCGTGAGCTCCCGGGCCACGACCACGGGCCGGTTCGGGTCAAGGTTCGCCAGCTCCTCCAGGGTCGCCCGGACCCTCCGGGGGGACTCGTAGACGACGGCGGTGCAGCCCACGCCCAGAAGCTCTTCCAGGGCCCGGCGGCGGGGCCCGGGCTGGCGGGGGAGGTACCCCCCGAAGAGAAACCGGTCCGTGGGGAGGCCGGAGGCGACGAGGGCCGCCAGGAGCGCGCTCGCCCCCGGGATCGGCACGACCGGGATCCCCTCGGCGGCGCACGCCCGGACCAGGGGGTAGCCCGGGTCGGAGAGGAGGGGCGTCCCGGCATCGGAGACGAGCGCGATCCGCTTCCCCTCCCGAAGGAGCCGGAGGAGACCCTCCGTCCGCTCCCTCTCCACCCCCTCGTAGAGGCTGGGGGCAAACGGGGTCCCGATCCCGTAGTGGGCGAGGAGCCCCCGGGTCCGCCGGGTGTCCTCCCCCACGATGAGGTCCGCCTCCCGCAGGACCCGCAGCGCCCGGAGGGTGATGTCCTCGAGGTTCCCAATCGGGGTCGAGACGACGTAGAGGGTCCCCAGCACGGGTGGATTATACGCTTGCGTTGCGGATCGGCTCTGGCTAAGGTTCCGTTGTGAACGAGCGGTTGCGCGATCTTCGGGAGCGGCTGGGGCGCCTGGGGGCGGGGATCGGGGTCGATGCCCTCCGGGCCAAAGTCCGGGCGATCGAGGAGGAGATGGCCCGCCCGGGGTTCTGGGATGACCGGGCCGCGGCCCAGGCCAAGGCCCGGGAACTCGAGCGGGCGCGGGAGCGGATCGCCGACTACGAACGCCTTGCCGGCGCCCTGGACGAGGTCGAGGTGCTCCTTGAGCTGGCTGAGGAGGAGGGGGACGAGGGGGCGCGGGGGGAGGCGGAAGGGGCTCTGGCGCAGATCGCCGACGACCTCGAGCGGCTCCGGGTTCAGCTCCTCCTCTCCGGCCCCTACGATGGGGGCGACTGCTTCCTGGCCCTCAACGCCGGGGCCGGGGGAAAGGACGCCCAGGACTGGACGGAGATGCTCCTCCGGATGTACAGCCGGTTCTGCGAGCGGGCCGGGTGGGACGTGCGGCTCGTGGACGAGACCCCGGGGGAGGAGGCGGGCCTGAAGTCCGCGACCCTCGAGGTGAAGGGGAAGAACGCGTACGGGCTCCTCAAGGGGGAGACGGGAGTCCACCGCCTGGTCCGGATCTCCCCGTTCGACGCCGCCGCCCGGCGGCACACCTCGTTTGCCTCCGTCACCGTGACCCCGGTCGTCCCCGAGGAGGACGTGGAGCTCGACGAGGACGACCTCAAGGTTGAGACCTTCCGCTCCGGGGGGCCGGGGGGCCAGCACATGCAGAAAAACGAAACCGCCGTCCGGATCACCCACCTCCCGACCGGGATCGTGGTGAGCTGCCAAAACGAGCGGTCCCAGCTCCAGAACAAGCTCACCGCCTTGCGGATGCTCCGCGCGCGGCTCCGCGCCCTGATGGAGCAAGAACACGCCAAGAAGATCGAGGAGCTGCGGGGGGAGCTTGCGGAGATCGAGTGGGGCCACCAGATCCGGTCCTACGTTCTCCAGCCCTACCAGCTTGTGAAGGACCACCGGACGGAGGTCGAGGTGGGGAACGTGCAGGCGGTGCTGGATGGGGAGCTTTGGCCGTTCATCTGGGCCTGGCTGGAGAAGGGACAGACCTCTGAGCGGGACTAGCGTTTCCGTGGGATCGTCGCGGGTCGCTTTCCTTCGGAGGTGGACTTGGGAGGGGTGTGTCGACCACTTGGCCTAGGGGAGGGCGGATTCTGAGGGATGGACGAAGAGGACGTGCGGGCGGACTGCTTGGGGGTGGAACGCTGCCCCAATGCCTTTTTTCTGACTAGGGACGGCCGGTGGATCCCCGGGGATCCTCAGGACTTCCCAGGCAGCGCGGAGCTAGCCCTGGAACGTCTCCGCCGTGTGTGGTAGTGCCTCATCTGTCGCTCGCTCTCTCCCTCCAGGTCCTCCAACAAGATCGCTGCCTCGGACCGCAGCGCCCGTTCTCTCCCCCGAAGTTGGTCGTCCCGGGGGGCGCTGAGGGAAACACCTCAGCGGGTGCCAGGAAGCCCACTTCCCGAAGGGGCGGCCCAAGGCGAGGAGCCAGGGCGTGGGGTGGATCTCCCTAGCTTGTTTCCGGGGGTAAGACGCCTGTTCACACCCAGCGGGGCTTGACAGGGGGGGGGCAGCGGCCTATACGGGTCACCTTCAGGGAGGTGGTAGAGATGCCTTGGGGGATGAAGGTGGCGGTGGTGGCCCTCGCGGCCGTGGTGGGTCTTCTTTCGGCGTTTAAACAGGTGTCCCATGCACAAGGAGTCTCCCTTCTTGCACAAACCTTGCCTCTTGGAGAGGAGCTGCCTGACGCGGAGTTATTGGAAGCCGAAGGCGAGGGAGTCTGGATTGCAGCGATCATCGCGGGTCTCATCGCCGGAGCGACGGCGGTAGGAATCTACGCTGTGTCGTCGGATTCCTTTAGTTGGTCGACCGCGGCATACGTATTTGCAATCGGGTTTGCAGGTGGGGCTCTAGGGACCCTAGGCGTCTACCTCTTTATGTGAGCAAGTTTCTAGAGAAGACGAAATAGTTGAAAGGTGTTCCAGTTCTTGTTGTTTGAGACGGAGCGATATGCGTAGGAATAGCAAGAAAGTCTGGAGACAGACGGCGGCTGTGTTGTTCGGTGCCGCTGCGATGTGGGTTGGTTTGGTGGTGTCACAAGGAGTGGGGAGTGCTGGCGAAGGTCTTGGATTCATACGAGGAGTGACTCGGCTGTTCTCCAAACCGTCCGTTGTTCTTTTCGTTTCTCTTTATAGCTTGGCATGGGCGGTTGGCATCTGGGTTGTCTTGCGGAGGCTAAGGAATCGCAGGAGCTGAGGAAGGTCTCAGATTGCAACTTTCAGCGCGTGCAGGCCAATGCTTACCTCCAGATAGCCAACTTAAGGAGGACCTACATTCTGAAATAACGAAGGAAGAGTGACAGGAGTTCAGCATCTGGTCTACTATGGTTTCCCTGGCCACGTTGACACTTCTCGTTGAGCTTCTGTTCCAGCCCCTGCCTCACCGCGACCTCCGGTACGAGAGGGTGGTGGGGCAGGCGGACTGGTATACCTGCGGGGCAGCGGCGGTGGCGACGCTCCTCACCTACTACTACGGAGTGACCACGTCGGAGGCTGAGGTGCTGCAGCTTGCCGAGGGGTTCATGGTTGCAGCGGGCCGCGAGCCTGGGCAGGCCCTCACCGCCCTCTCCCTCCGCCTGACTCTGGAAGCCAAGGGCATCCCCACCCGAGGGTATCGGGTCACGCCCGAGGCCTTGGCCGACTACTTCGCCCGCGGCGGGCTCCCGGTGATTCTCCACCTCACTGAACCCCAAAAGCACTTCGTTGTCGGCGTGGGGATGATCGGAGACCACATCGTCCTCGCCGATCCCTCGTGGGGCCAAAGCATCCTCCCGCTCCTGGTCTTTGGGACCGAGCGGGGCTACAGCGGGGTCGTCCTGGTCCCGATCCTGCCTCCTGAGCTCTTCTTCGTCGTCCAGGAGAGGCAGCGGGCGGCCCTTCGTCGGGCGGAGGAGCGGCTTTGGGCCCTGGGTCGGCTCCGCGAGGGTCTGCCGTGAGGTGGACCGCGGTTTTGGTTCTTCTCTGCTCGTTCCTCGCGGGGGCCCAGACGCCTATCGATTCCCTGAAGCGGCCGGACGAGGCTTCCGGGGCGTACACCTGGCGGGTGACCTTGGGTTACACCCCGTCGGGGCGGGAGGGATTCGGGGTGAATGCGCTCGGCCAGCCGTACAGCTTCACCCGTCTTTCCCACGAGTGGCGCCTGAGCCTCACCGGCACGGTCCATTTCGGTGGGGGATGGAAGACCGGGATTGAAGTCGCCCAGGTCACCTCGCACGTCCACGAGCTTCAGCGGTACCCGTGGGGCGAGGAGCGGCTCACGAGCACCGAACGCACGATGGCCTATTCCACCTTTCAGGAGTGGCGGCTTGACCCGAACAACCCCTGGGACCCTCGGGTCTCGCTCTCCCTTGGGCACCCGTGGAAGGGGGGAGTGTCGGTGGCGGGGAGCTTTCTCCGCGACCCGATGGTCCTCGTGGGGGAGATCGGCCTGCGGGCTCAAGAGGCCGAGCCCCAGGGGTGGCTTACCTTGGCCCTGGGGGCGGGGTTCGTGGCCAACGCGTGGATCAGCGTGAGCGCCTCGGGAAGCGTCGCCGTTCCCGTCCTCGGGGTGGGCGTCCCTCTGGCGTCGCTTGGCGTCCGGCTCCGGTACGCCCGCGATCCGCGGGGGAAAGGAGAAGTCGGGGTACGGGCCAGCCTCGTCCTGCGCGGCGATCGGGCTTGGATCTCGCTGGAGGGAGAGTGGGCTGGCCGAGGGCCCTAGCCCAGCTAGGCAACGCCGGCGAGGAAAGCTGCGGGATCGGTACCAAACTGTGATAGGCTGACCGTCCTCTCGGAGCCGGAGGCGAGGTCCTTGAGCTTGATCTCCCCCCGGGCGAGCTCGTCCCCGCCGAGGATCGCCGCCCAGCGCGCGCTTCGGCCGGCCACCCCCATCGCCTTCCGCAGCGACCGCCCCATGTAGTCCGTGTCCGCGGAGATCCCCCGGCGCCGGAGGGCCGCGAGGAGCTTCGGCGCCTCCCTCCTCGCCTCGTCCCCGATCGGGACGAGGAAGAGGTCGATCGGGGCCTCGGGGGCCAGAGGCGCCCCCCCGTGGGAGGAGACGACGATCGCCAACCGCTCCATCCCCCCGGCGAACCCCACCGCGGGGGTCGGCGGCCCGCCGAGGAGCTCGACCAGGCCGTCGTACCGGCCGCCTCCAAGAAGCGCGTCCTGGGCCCCGAGGTCGCGGGAACAGAGTTCGAACACGGTCCGGGTGTAGTAGTCGAGGCCCCGGACGAGGGATGGATCGAGCTCGTGAGCGAGCCCGAGCTCCTGGAGGTGCCCCCGGACGGCCGCGAAGTGGGCGTGGCAGTCCGGGCAGAGGTGGTCCACCGACCGCGGGGCCCCCCGCGCCACGGCCCGGCACCCCTCCTCCTTGCAGTCGAGGATCCGCAGGGGATTCGTCCCAAGCCGCCGCCGGCACTCCGGGCAGAGCTCCCCTTCGTGGGCGGAGAAATAGCTCCGGAGGGCCTCCCGGTAGGGGGGGCGGTCCTCCCGGCAACCGATCGAGTTCACGCGCAGGAAGAGGCCTTCCCGCCGGAGGTTCAGCCGCTCCATCAAGGCCCAGGCGAGGTCCATCACCTCGGCGTCGAGGGCCGGATCCCCGGACCCGATCGCCTCGACCCCGTACTGGTGGAACTGCCGCTGCCGCCCAAGCTGGGGCTTCTCGTACCGGAACATCGCGCCGAGGTAGTAGAGCTTGGCGAGGTCCCCTTTCGCGTACAGCCCGTGCTCGACGTAGGCCCGGACCACGGACGCCGTCGCCTCGGGCCGGAGGGCAAGCGTGAGGCCCTTTCGATCGGGGAACACGTACATCTGCTTCTCCACAACCTCGGTCTCCTCCCCAACCCCACGGGAGAAGAGCTCGGCCCGCTCGACGATCGGAACCCGGATCTCCCGGTACCCGTAGAGGGAAAATGTTCTCCGGATCTCCCCTTCGAGCCTCTGCCAGAGGGGGGTCTCCTCGGGGAGGATGTCCCGCATCCCCCGGACGCCCTCGACCCTCATCCGATCGCCTTCTCCAGGTTGATCATCTCCACGAGGGCCTCGGCCGCCTGGGCGCCCTTGTTCCCCACCTTCCCCCCGGCCCGCTCCAGGGCCTGGTCCATCGTGTCCGCGGTGAGGACCCCAAACGCGACCGGAACCGGAAGGTCGAGGTTGAGCTTGGCGATCCCCTTGGCAGCCTCCGCGGCCACGTACTCGAAGTGGGGCGTCGCCCCGCGGATCACCGCGGCCAGGGCGAGGACCCCGTGGAACTTCCCCGTCCGCCCCAGGGCCTGGGCCGCCCGGGGGAGCTCGAACGCCCCCGGGACCCACGCCACCGCGATGTCCTTCTCCTCAACCCCGAGCCGCCGCAGCCGATCCAGCGCCCCCTCCAGGAGCTCCTTTGTCACGAGGTCGTTGAACCTCGATACGGCGATCCCGATCTTGAGCCCCTTTCCGTCGAGCTTGCCTGCGTAGGTCGTCATCCTCCCTCCTTACACCTTGTCCAGTCGGTGGCCGAGCTTCTCCTTCTTCGCCTTGAGGTACCGGAGGTTGTACGGGTTCGGCTCGACCTCGATCGGGACCGTCTCCACGATGGTGAGGCCGTAGCCGGAGAGGCCGGCCACCTTCCGGGGGTTGTTCGTAAGGAGCCGGAGCCGCTTCACCCCGAGGTCGACGAGCATCTGGGCCCCGATCCCGTACTCCCGGAGGTCGGCCGGGTACCCGAGGTGGAGGTTTGCCTCCACCGTGTCCAGGCCCTGGTCCTGGAGCTGGTAGGCGCACAGCTTCCCCAGAAGCCCAATCCCCCGCCCCTCCTGGCGCATGTAGAGGAGAACGCCCTTCCCCTCCCGCTCGATTCGCTCCAGGGCCGCCCGGAGCTGGTCCCCGCAGTCGCAGCGCAGGGACCCCAGGGCGTCGCCCGTCAGGCACTCGGAGTGGACCCGGACGAGGACGGGTTCCTCCCCGGCCACTTCCCCTTTCACGAGGGCGAGGTGCTCTTGGCCCGTGATGAGGTCCCGAAACGTGATGATCTTGAACTGGCCCGATTTTGTGGGGAGCTCAGCGGAGCAGACCCGCTCCACGAGCTTCTCCCGCTTTTTCCGGTACGCGATGAGGTCGGCGATGGTGAGGATGGGGAGGCCGTGTTTTTCAGCGAACCGAGAGAGCTCCGGAAGCCGGGCCATCGTCCCGTCCTCGTTCATGATCTCGCAGATCACGCCCACGGGCTGGAGGCCCGCGAGGGTGCAGAGGTCGACGGCGGCCTCGGTGTGGCCGGCCCGCCGGAGAACGCCGCCCTCCCGGGCGATCAGGGGAAACACGTGCCCGGGGCGGGCGAGGTCCTCGGGGCCGGAGTCGGGGTCGGCCAGGACGAGGATTGTCCGCGCCCGGTCGGCGGCGGAGATTCCGGTGGTCACCCCCCACCGGGCGTCGACCGAGACCGTGAACGCCGTCTCGTGGCTGTCCTCCGGGGGCTCGACCATCGGTTTCAGGTCCAGGCGCCTGGCCCACGCCCGGGGGAGGGGGACGCAGAGGAGCCCCCGGGCCTCCCGGAGCATGAAGTTCACCGCCTCCGGGGTCACCTTCTCCGCGGCCATCACGAGGTCCCCCTCGTTCTCCCGGTCCTCGTCGTCCACGACGATGATCATCCGGCCCGCGCGCAGGGCCTCGACCGCTTCCTCCACTGTGGCCAGCTTCACCGGTCCCTCCATCGAACCACGTATTTTGCCAAGACGTCGAACTCGAGGTTCACCCGGTCCCCCACCCGCCGGTGGCGGAGGTTCGTGTGGGCAAAGGTGTAGGGGACGATCGCGCACCGCAGCGTCCCCTCCCCCACGGAAAACGGGGTCAGGCTGATCCCGTCCACCCCCACCGAAGCTTTGTCGGCGAGGAGGACACTGTACCGGGGATCGAACGCGATCCCGAGGAGCCAGTCCTCCCCCCGCTGCTCGAGGAGGACGACCTTTCCCACCGTGTCCACGTGCCCGAGGAGGACGTGGCCTCCGAGCTCGTCCCCGACGCGAAGCGCGGGCTCGAGGTTCACCGCGTCCCCGGGGCGAAGGTCCCCGAGGGCCGTCCGGTCCAGGGTCTCCCGGGAGAGGTCCATCGCCGCCCGGCCACCCGCAAACTCGGCCACGGTGAGACAAGCCCCGTTCACGGCGAGGCTGTCCCCCGGGGCAAGGCCTAGGCCGCCCGTGTGGACCACCAACCGGTGGGGCAAGCGCTCGGCCACCTCCCCCACGGCGCGGACGATCCCGGTGAACATATCCGGAGAAGTGTACGTCTGGGGGCTCCCGTGCGACAGGGCACGTTGAGGCCCCCATCCGGGCCCGGTAAAGTCTCGGCCGTGATGGTTCGAGCTGCTCTCCTTGCCTTCGTGCTCGGCGTTCTTCCCACGTTCTCCCTTGCCCGGTCGGTGGAGGTCCTCCGGCTCCGGGAGGAAGGGGCGGAGG
>JAOACA010000024.1 GCA_026418075.1 Candidatus Bipolaricaulota bacterium
CACCAAGGCCATCTACCGCCGCGTGCCGGTTCTCAT
The DNA here is from genome assembly GCA_026418075.1 of Candidatus Bipolaricaulota bacterium. Classification (GTDB taxonomy): domain Bacteria; phylum Bipolaricaulota; class Bipolaricaulia; order Bipolaricaulales; family Bipolaricaulaceae; genus Bipolaricaulis. The sequence continues at coordinate 37 of JAOACA010000024.1, forward strand.
CCGCGAGGCCCGCGACGGCCGGCCCGAGGAGAACCCCTGGGGAATCAAGTTCAGCACGATGTTTCACATGTCCAACGACTCCCACCTCTTCCGCACCCGGGAGGAGTTAGAACGGGAAGGCTTCCGGCTCGTGGGCAACCGCTTTGTGAAGGGTGACGAGGTTTTCCTCCCCCTCTACGAGGCGAAGATGATCTGGCACTTCGACCACCGGTACGGGACCTTCGCCGGGGTGACTTCCCGTCAGAGCACCCAGCTCCCCGAGCTTTCGCCCGCCGACCACGCCGACCCCGCCCGGCTCCCCCTCCCCTGGTACTGGGTCCCCGCCTCCGAGGTCGAGTCCCGCCTCGCGGGCTGGAACCACAACTGGCTGCTGGGTTTCCGCCGCATCGCCCGGTCGACCGACGAGCGAACTTTCATTTCTGTTCTCCTGCCGACAGTTGGAGCTGGAGATGTGCTGCCGCTATGCTATGTGACGCAAGACGAGGGCGCCATTCACCTTCTCAGCCTGCTTTTAGCTAACCTGGACGCGCTTGTTTCTGACTATGTCACCCGACAGAAGATCGGAGGCATTCATTTGGACTTTCACTATGTCCGGCAGATTCCGGCTCTCCCGCCCTCGGCCTACCGCGGTGAGGACCTCCGGTTCATCGTCCCGCGGGTGGTGGAGCTCGTGTACACCGCGTGGGACGTAAAACCCTTCGCCGACGACGTCTGGCGCGACGCGGACAAGGATCTGCGGGAGGCGATCCGCCGCCAGTGGGAGGAAAACGCCGAGGACACCGGCGGCCACTCCTGGAACCTCCCGGACTGGATCTCCGCCTACCCCGAGATCGAGACGGACCCCAAGAAGGGCATTCCCTTCCCCCCCTTCACGTGGGACGAGGCCCGCCGGGCGGTCCTCCGCGCCGAGCTCGACGCCTACTACGCCCGGCTCTACGGGCTCACCCGCAAGCAGCTCCGGTACATCCTCGACCCCGCCGACCTCACCGAGAAGGAGCTTGCGGACATCCTCGACCCCTGGGAGGAAGTGGAGGACCCCCTGGACGAGGAGGGCTACCGGGCCCGGGTCGCCGCGAGCCACTTCCCCGGCGAGACGTTCCGCGTCCTCAAGGAGAAGGAGCTCCGCGAGTTGGGCGAGTACCGCACCCGCCGCCTGGTCCTCCAGGCGTGGAGGAAGCTAGAAGAGCACGATGGGTAAGCATTCGGCCGATCAGCCCCCTACCGAGCGTCCCCATGCGCTCAACCTGCTTGAGACTCTTGAGCACCATGGCGAAGGGGATCTTGATGACAAAAAATCAGCCTGACCCTAGCTTTCCACCGGTTGATCTCCGGAGAATCCTCACCCCTTGGGAGCGGTGCATGGGGGTTGCGCTTGGTCTGGTTCCCAAATCCGTGCCCGAGAAGATGAAGGAAGGAGACTACGACTTCGCGCCCGTGTTCACCGATGACGACGTCCTGGGGCTGGTAGCGCGGACGCGACTGGAGGAATTGGCCGAGCTTGGGCATACCCTCGTCCCGGACGATCCGGCACTACAGGCGACCGCCATCGAGGCCAACCCTCCCCTGGACGCACTCTTGGACGCGATGGCGCAATTCCCTGCCCGGATCGTCGTCGCTACGCCCGGGAGTAGCCCACCTTGGCCGCGCCGGGATACCTACGGGATCGTGACACTGTCGGACCTCAACAAGCACCCGCTTCGCGTCGTGATCTACGAAATCCTGGCTGAGCTGGAAATGGTCGCGGCAGATTTGGTCAGGGCCGCGTGGGGGAATTCCATTGACTGGGTTACACGCCTCGGCAACGAGGACTCCCAGGCCCGCATCCTGGGATACTGGACACTGGGGAAGATGAGAGGAGTGGATACCGGCCCTGTAACTGGGGCGACCCTCTCGGAACTCCTGAGAGCCATCGGCAAGCATGAGGGCACCCTGGCTGCCCTCGGGTTCCCGTCACGGAACAAGTGGCAGGAGGCTACGGACTCTCTTCCAAGTTTGCGAAACCGGGTCATGCACCCCGTTCGCCCCCTCGTGGTGGAGGGCGGGGAGTGCGCGGAGTTGAAGGGCGATCTTGCAACCGCCCTCGACCTGACCCGCCGAATCCGCTCGAGGCTGGAGGGCCAGAGGAGCTGAGTTACGGGGTTGGCGACGGGAGCTCTGGACCCTTGGGCACGAGTCAGCGCCCTCACCAGAGTCGCGTCCCGACCAGGAGAACCGCCCACTTCCTTGCATTTCTGGAGTGTCACTCCATATTTGCAAGGATGATCCCCCGGAGGTTGATTCTTGCACACGCGGAATCCTCCGCCGAAGCCCCGGTTGTGACGCAGCGGACGCTCCACCCAGGCCGTTCTCAGGCGGAGGAACCCCCTCGCGCTTGTCGCGGCATTCAGCAGCGGGTCCTCTTCCCCATCCACACCGAGCACCCGGAGCTCTTCCTGAGCGGCCTCCGCGGGGAGCCGATCGAGGTCCGACTCCTTGGAAACAGCGAGCGGCTCCGGCTGCCGTAGGGGGCCGAGCCTTCCCCCTTCCCTCTCCCACAAGGGGAGAGGGATTCTGAAGGTCAGCTGAGGAGTTTCTGCGCGAGCCGGGCGACCCGCGCCCCAAGCTTCCGCCCCGCTTCAAGGGTCTTCTCGTCCGGCGCCCCGGCGCAGGCCACCCCGTAGTGCCCGCCCGCCTCGAGCGGATCCCCCACCACGACCATCCCGTAGATGAGGAGGGCCTGAAGGATCGCGATGAGCGTCGTCTCCTTGCCCCCGCTGGGGTGGGCGGACGTGGCAAACGCCGCCCCCACCTTCCCCTCCATCTGCCGCCGCACCTTCACGAAGTCGTCGAGCACCTTCTTGAGCTCGGCGGCCATCCCCCCAAAGTACACGGGCGAGCCCACGATCAGGGCCGAGCTCTCCCGGAACTCGTCCACCGTCACCGTCTCCGGGGTCCGGAGGAGGACCTCGCACCCCGCCTCCCGCGCCCCTTGGGCCACGGCCTCGGCAAGCCTCTTCGTGTTCCCGCCCCGCGAATAGTAGAGCACGAGCACCTTCATCCCTTCCCTCCTCTGCGCTCGCGATGCCCCCGAATCGTACCCCGGAGCCCCTGGCGCGGGGGAGATTTGGGGGTACACTTCCCCCATCGTTGGATCGAGAAGTTCCCTTCGGCCACGGTAAGGAGGCGAAGACATTGACGTTCGAGCGGCGCAAGATGTACAACGTGAGCCATCTCAGCCTCACGTGCGCAGACTGCGGGGCCAAGATCGAGGAGCTCCCCTTCGAGCCCAAGACGGACCGCCCGGTCTACTGCCAAAAGTGCGCCCGCAGCCGACGGCGGGATAACCCCCGCGTCCTGCGGTAAACGATACGAAGGGGGCGGCACCCGCCGCCCCCTTTCCTTTTCTCTCCCCTACGACCTACTCCCCCTTGCGGAGTCGGGCGATCTCCTCCTGCACGGCCTGGGCCTCGGCCTGGAGCTCGGCGAGGTAGGCCTCCAGCCGGGAGATCCGCTCCCCCCGGCTCACGAACCGGCGGCGGAACCCGTAGCCCCCCTCGGGGCCGCAGGAGCACTCCCCGTGGTGCCCATGGCAGCAGCAGCAACAGCAACAACAACCGCAGCAGCCGCAGGACCTGTGTTCGGTCCCGCAGCCGCAGTCCCCGGAGGACCAAGGGGTCACCGCGCAACACTCGGCGTGGCTTGCGGCGTGGGCCCTAGCGTGGTGCCTGTGCATGGCGCTCACCTCCTTTCCCCTCAACGAGGGACGCGTAGTCGGCGAGGAAGCGGTCGAGCCGATCCCGGGTCCGGCGGAGGTGGACCGACCAGGCGTGGAGGTAGTCCCGGCCGAGGTCGGTGATCGCGTACACCCGCCGGGCGGGGCCCGGACCGGCGGTGTCCCAGGCGGACTGAACGAGCCCGTCCTCCTCGAGGCCCCGGAGGGCCCGGTAGAGGAAGCCCGGATCGGGGGCCTCGTCGTCCTCCCACCGCTCGAGGAGCTCGTAGCCGTGGGCGGGGCCGCGGGCGAGCTGGAGGAGGAGCCAAGAGTGGACGAACCCCCGGACCCGCGCCCCGCCGGGGGGACCGCACTCGCCCTCGTCGTGGGAGCAGCAGTTCTGACGATGTCCACCTATAGGACTCATACATCTAGATGGTAATCCCGAAAAGCTCCCCGTCAAGGTATCGGGATCGCGGCCGCGCCGCGGCCCTCACCGGGAGGTGGGCGCCTCCGTGGGCTCGAGGAACAACACCCCCGTGTCCTCGCCGTAGGCGAACAGCTCCGCGTAGCGGCCCCAGTCGATGACCACCCGCAGCTGGCGCTCGGCCACCGGAGCGGGGAACTCGAGGGCCAGGGCCCGCACCACCACCTCATCCCGCAGCCGCTTCCCCTCCGCAGCCTCGAGGAGCTCCAACAGCCACCGGAAGAGGGGGATCCGGCGGATGCGGGTGGCGAAGATCTCCTTGCGGGCCAGGATCCCGGCCTCGGCGAACGTCTCCCCGAGCGGGGTCAGCGCCACGTCGCCCTCCGCCACCGTGGCAAACCCCAGGAGCTCCGCCGCCTCGACCGTGCGCAGGATGTGGTCGGAGTCCACCCCCAGGTCCTCGGCCAGCCGGTACAGGTCGTGCCGTCCCCCGGGGGTGGCGGCCAAGTGCTCCAGCAGCCCGGCCAGGGACCCCACGGCCGCATCGGGCAAGGCGCGAAGGCGGCCCGGTTCCCCCGGCGCGCTCCCGAGCTCCACCGGCTCGGGCTGGGTCGTCCCAGCGAGGATCCCGTACACCTCGTCCACCACGGCGCTCAACCGGGGGTCCTTCATCGCGCGCGGCTGGGGCACGGGAACCCGGCGCTCGGCCACCACCCGCCCGGGGTTCTTGTCCATCACCACGATCCGGTCCCCCATGAACACCGCCTCCTCGATGTTGTGGGTGACCATGAGGATCGCCCGGGTCGGGATCTTGCCCCCGGTCCACAGCTCGAGGAGCTCGCCCCGAAGGGCCCGGGCGCTCAGGACGTCGAGGGCGGAGAACGGCTCGTCCAGGCACAGGAGCTCGGGCTCCACGGCCATCGCCCGCGCGAACCCGACCTTCTGGCGCATCCCGCCCGAGAGCTCGCGGGGGTAGGCCCCCTCGAACCCGTCCAGCCCGACCCGGTCGATGAGTTCCTCGGCCCGCCGGCGCCGCTCCTCCGGCGGCACGCCGCGCGCCTCGAGGGCCACCTCCACGTTGCGGAGCACGGTCAGCCAAGGGAAAAGAGCAAAGGTCTGGAACACGATCGTCGCCCGCGGGTTCACCCCGTGGAGGGGCTGTCCCCGGTACAGCACCTGACCGGAGGTCGGCACCTGAAGTCCTGTGGCAATCCGCAGAAGCGTGCTCTTACCGCATCCCGACGGTCCCACGAGGACCGCGAACTCCCCGTCGTCCAGGGTCAGGTTCACGTCCTGGAGGGCGGGGAACTGCTGGCCCCCCGCGCGGTAGACCTGGCTCACGTGCCGAAGCTCAAGGAGGTGGTCCGGCATCGCCTACTCCCATTTGTACCGTTCCTCGGCCAGCCGGTACAGCCGGCGCCACACGAGCCGGTTGGTGGAGAGCACGAGGACGATCATGGTCAGGGTCGCGGCGAGGAGGAGGGGGTAGTCGCCGTCCGCGGTGGCCTGGGAGATGAGGGATCCTAGGCCGGGGGTGGTGAGGGTTTGCCCGGCGAAGGTCGCGTACTCGGCCACGATGCTGGCGTTCCACGCCCCGCCGCCGGCGGTGATGAGCCCCGTCACGAGGTACGGGAAGAGCGCGGGGAGGATGAGGACGCGCCACCGGCGGCCACGGGCCATGCCCAAAAGAGAAGTGGTGTACTTGAGGTCCTGGGGGATGGCCCGGGCGCCGGCGATGACGTTGAACAGGATGTACCACTGGCTTCCGGCGAGCATGAGGAGCACGGCGGCGAGGTTCAGGCCACCGGGCAGGTGAGCCAGCCCAAGGACGATCGCGGGAAAGAGGGCGGTGGCTGGGACCGAGGCAGCGATTTGGACCACGGGCTGGAGCCACCCCGCGGCCCGGGGGTTGAGGCCGATCGCGACCCCCACGGGCACGGTCCAAAGAAGGGAAATCCCCAGGGCCACGGCCACCCGAAGGGAGGTGGCCCCGGCCCCCGCAAGGATCGCCAACCACTTGTCCCCGGACAGGGCGGCCAGGAAGCGGACGACGAAGATCCCCCCAACGAGCAGACCCGCGCCGCCGACGACCCCGAGGGCCCACACCAGGGGGCGGGTCCTCCCCGGTGGGGCGGGGCTCCCCGGCCCCCGGACGGGGCCCCGGATGAGGCGCTCGTCAAGCGGCGCCAGGACCTTCTGCCACAGGATGTCCCGGGCTCGGGAGGTGCGAAGGAGGTCGTAGAACCACGAGCGGGGAGGCTCCGCACTCTCCACCATCTCCAGCTTGAACCGGTCTGCCCACGCGAGCAGCGGCCGCCACACGAGCTGGTCCATGACCACGATGACCGCGACAAGGGCTCCCAGTCCGAAGGCCAACGCCGTGAGGTTTCCCTGTTCCCCCGCCTCGTGGAGGTAGGATCCCAATCCTGGCAGGCGAAAATCCCGCGTCCCCACCGTGAACATCTCCGCGGCCATGAGGAAGAACCACCCGCCGGCCCAGCTCATCATGCTGTTCCAGATGAGGGGAATCGCGGCGAACGGCAGTTCCACGGTCCGGAACCGCAGCCAGGGCTGGAACCGGAAAATGCTGCTTGCCTCGCGCAGTTCGGTGGGGAGGGTCACGAGGGATTGGTACCACGAGAAGGTCATGTTCCACGCCTGGCTGGTGAAAATGAGAAACACCGCAGCCAGTTCGACCCCCATCCGCTCGGGGAGGAACGCGGTCAGGGCGAGAACGGCCACCGGGAGGAAGGAGAGGATCGGGACGCTCTGGAGGATGTCCAGGACGGGAAGGAGGAAGCGCTCGGCGCGGCGGCTCCGCGCGGCCTTGTACCCGTAGGCCAACGAGAACCCCAGGGACAGGACGTAGGCCGCGGTCATGCGGAGCAGGGACAGGAACGTGTACCAAGGGAGGGCGGACGGGGCGAGGGAGATCTCCGGACCGCGGATCCACGCCGGGGCTCCCACCGCCAGCCGGACCCCCGCGTAGAGGACGACGGCCAGGACCAGGAGGACCACAAGGTCCCCAGCCCGCACCTGGCGCGCGAGATGGGCCGGTGAGAAGACCCGAACGCCCCTCCCCCCAGTCATCGCTTGTGCTCAGTCCCCGAAGTCCACCACCCAGAGCTCGTCTTCCTCCAAGAGGTAGTACTCCGCCCGCTTCCCCCGCAGGGCAAGGAGCACGTAGTCGGGGTCCTCGGGGCCCTCCCAGTACTCGGCCCAGTCCTCGTCCCACAGCTCCTTCTTCAGGTCGGGGTCTTCCACGACCTCCGCGTCCCCGAACACCTGGGCGTAGGCCCCGCCCTCGAGGTTGATGAAACACGCCGTCGCGTGGGGGTTCTGGCCAATCTCCTCCACCTTGCGGGAGCTCTTGCTTGTGGCGAACCACAGGCTCCCGTCGTCCTCGTAGGCGACCACGGTCATCGGCCGCATCCGGGGGTAGCCCTCCCCGTGGGTGATGAGGAGGACCACCTCGCTCTCCTCGACGATCTCCCAAAGCTTCCCTTCGGCTTCTTGTTCCATCGGCTCTCCTTCGGATCGCGGGAGAGGATACCCCCGATCGGCCTCGGCCGCCTCACCTCCGGAAGACAGGGGGAAGGGCCCAACAAGGCGCAGCCAGGAGCCCGGCCCAGCGGCGGACCTCCCCCACCAGGGACGGCCGGACGGTGAGGAGGAGGAACGCCTCCGCGCGGAGGACCTTCCGGAGCCCGGGGGCGAACCCGCCGCCGGCAAGCTCCAGGGGCCCCACCTCGTCTACGAAGATCACGTCGGCCTCCGCCGCGGCCCGCGCGAGGGCCGCGGTGGCGAACGCCACGCCCTCGGGGGAGAAGAAGAACCGCCGGAACGGGATCCCCGGGGGCTCAAGGGAGCACAGGGGCCGCTCCTCTCCCGTCCGAACGTCCCGCACCCGGTACCCCACGGTCTTCTCTCCGTCGAGAACCCGCGGGGACGCGACGCCCCCGACCCGAAGCCCCTGGTGGCGGAGCTCCGCGGCCAGGGCGAGGACCGCCCGGGTCTTCCCGGCCCCGATCCTCCCGGTGACGAGGAGGGCCCGCTCGCCCCGCCCCCGGGCGGCGAGGGTCTCCCGGAGGAGCTCCCCGTTCAGGGGCCCTCCCCGCGGGCCGCGGGGAGCCTCCCGTGGTGGAACGCGACGACCTCGGCGAGGATGGAGAGGGCCACAAGCCCCGGCGACCGGCCCCCGAGGGGAAGCCCAACCGGGCAGCGGATCGCCGCCACCCGCTCCGGGGCGATCCCGTCCTGGAGGAGCTTCTCCCGGATCTCGGCTGACTTCTTCTTCGAGCCGAGCATCCCCACGTAGGCGGGGGGCGGGTCCTGGCGGAGGACGGCCCGGGCCACCGCAAGGTCCGTGGCGTGGGAGTCGGTGCAGATCACAACGTAGGCCCGCTCCCCGAACGCCGGGAGCTCCCGGTAGCCGGGGAGGAGGGTCACCGCGACCCCGGGGGCGACCTCGCCCCCCTCCCGGCCGTCGTAGACGGAGACAGGAAACGCCCCGACCTCGTGGGCGAGCCGCGCCAGGGCCCGGCCGACGTGGCCTGCCCCGAGGACCACGAGCTCGGCCTCCGGGGCGAGGTCCTCGTAGAACAGGGTCGCCCGCCCACCCCCGCACTTGAGCCCGCGGTCGGTGAGCTCCACCGCCTCCAGGGCCGTCCCGCCCGTCCCGAGGAGCTCCCGCGCCCGCTCGATCGCCTGGGCCTCGAGGGCCCCGCCCCCGATCGTCCCCTCCGTCCGCCCGTCGGCGAAGACAAGGAGCCGCGCCCCCGGAAGCCGGGGGGCCGGGCCCTCCACGGCCACCAGGGTCACGAGGACCGCCCGCTCCCCGTGGGCAATCGCCTCCGCGGCCCGGGCGAGGATCCGACCCTCCACGCTCACCCCCTCCGCACGAGGGCGTTGAACTCCCGGATGAGCCCGTCGATCGCGTCGGCCTGGCGGTGGATCCGGTCCCAGTACTCGGGCCAGTCGTACCACTGGGCCTCGAGCTCTTCAGCCGACTTCCCCATCTGCTCAACCCACGTGAAGTACTTCAGGTTGTGGACCCGCTTCCGCTCCCGGTAGGTGAGCTCAAGCACGTGGTCCGTCGTCACCCCCAGGAGCCAGCGCTCGTGGTCCACCGCGGCCTGGGTGGCCGTGTACGGCCCCCGCTCCGCCCGCAGCTCCTCAAGCCGGCTCCCGTACAGCTCCATCGAGTCGGTGAGCACGGTCAGGACGACGTCGCGCTCGGTGAGCTCGTAGTAGCGGGCGAACTTCACGGCGAGGAGGAGGTTCGCCGCCCCGGAGATCCCCACGAGGTCGAGCCGCTCGACGAGGGAAGCCGGGACCCCTTGGCGGAGGAGGTGGCGCCTCCCCTCGGGCTCGTTGAACAGGCGAATGAGCCGCAACGGGGCCTCATCGTCGATCGCCCCAACGAGGTCCGTGTTCCGCACGTTGTGGATCCACGGAACGTGCTTGTCCCCGATCCCCTCGATCCGGTGGCTCCCAAACCCCGCCTGAAGGAGGGTGGGACATTGGAGGGACTCCCCCACCGCGATCCGGCTCCCCGGGTAGCGCTCCTTGAGGTAGTCCCCGCACCCAAGGGTCCCGGCGGAGCCCGAGGTGAGGCAGACCCCGGCGAAGCGGCCATTCGCCCCGAGCTTGGCCCGGAGGACCTCCTCCATTGCCGGGCCCGTCACCGCGTAGTGCCAGAGGTGGTTCCCCGGCTCGTCGAACTGGTTGAAGACCACGACGTCGGGCCGGGTCGCCTGGAGCTCCTTGCACTTCTGGAAGATCTCCCACACGTTGGACTCGCTCCCCGGGGTGGCGATGACCTCGCTCGCGATCTTACGGAGCCACGCAAACCGCTCCCGGCTCATCCCCTCGGGGAGGATGGCGATCGCGGCGCAGCCGAGGAGGGCGGAGGTGTACGCGCCCCCCCGGCAGTAGTTCCCCGTGGACGGCCAGGCCGCCCTGTGAACCGTGGGATCGAACTGCCCCGTCACCAGGCGGGGGACGAGGCACCCGAACGCCGCCCCCACCTTGTGGGCCCCGGTGGGAAACCATTTCCCAACGAGGGCAACCACCCGGGCCCGGACCCCCGTGAGCTCGAACGGGAACTCGACGTGGTTCACCTCTCCGAACCCGCCCCCCCGGGGCGTGGGCTCGTTCTTCCACGTGATCCGGTAGAGGTTCCGGGGGTGGACGTCCCACAGCCCCACCCCCCGGAGTTCCGCCCGGATCTCGGCCGGGATTTGGGAGGGGTCGCGCATCTCGGCAAAGGTGGGGATGAGGACCCCCTTCTCCCGCGCTCGTTCGGCCGCCCGCCGGCGGCCCTGCTCGTCCACCTTGAGGTCGATCATGGCCCTCCTTGGTTGACCGCTTCGGGTGATAATGCTAGCATACTGCCTGACAGGTTGACAAGCGATGGAGTTCCGCAAGGTCCGGCCCACGAAGGCGTCGACGGCGGTGGCCGAGCAGATCCTCGAGGCGATCCGCCGCGGGGCGTTTCCACCGGAGTCGAAGCTCCCCTCGGAGGCGGAGCTTGCCCAGATGATGGGGGTGAGCCGGCCGACGGTGCGGGAGGCCCTGTCGGGACTGGCGGCGGTGGGCCTGATCGAGGCCCGGGTCGGGATCGGAAACTTCGTCCGCCCACCCACGGACCCCCTCGTGCACCAGGCGCTCCTCCTCCTCGAGAGCGAGGAGAGCTGCCTGGAGATCATGGAGGCGCGGACGGTGTTGGAGCCCCCCCTGGCCGAGCTCGCGGCCAAGAAGCGGACGGAGGCCCAGGCCGAGGCCCTCGAGGAGGTCTGCGCAGAGCTCCAGCGGCTCGCCGACCCAAACTCGTTCGACGCCTATTTCTCCGCCGACAAGCGGTTCCACCTGGCCCTGATCGAGGCGGCGGGGAACGCCCTCCTCGCCCGGGTCCTCCTCCCGCTCGTCAACACGATGGATGAGCGGCTGTACCGCGAGTTCACCCGGGAGTACTACCTCAAGGACGCGGGGAGCATCGGGGAGGTGGCGGACCTTCACCGGAAGGTGGCCCAGGCGGTGCGGGCCCGCCGGCCGGCCCAGGCCCGGGCCGCGATGCGCGCCCACTGGGTCCGGATGTGGCGCCTCGTCGGGGGCGACGGCTCGGGAACGTAAACCCACCCACAATCAAAAGGAGGACACGCTGGCGACGAAGAAGACCGTGGTCGTGGCCCTGGGGGGGAACGCGATCCTCCAGCCAGGGCAGAAGGGGACGTTCGAGGAGCAGTACGGGAGCGTCCAGCAGGCGATGGAGGGGTTGGCGCGGCTCGTGCTGTCGGGGAAGTGGAGGCTCGTCATCACCCACGGGAACGGGCCCCAGGTCGGGAACATCCTCCTCCAGCAGGACGCGGCCAAGGGGGTCGTCCCCCCGATGCCGATGGACGTCTGCGGGGCGCAGTCCCAGGGGTTCATCGGGTACATGATCCAGCAGGCCTTGCACAACGTGCTCGCCCGGGAGGGGCGGGGGGACATCCCGGTGGCCACCGTGGTGACCCAGGTCCTGGTGGACCGGGACGACCCCGCGTTCCAGAACCCCACAAAGCCCGTGGGCGCGTTCTACTCCGCGGAGGAGGCCAAGCGCCTCCAGGCGGAGAAGGGCTGGCACGTGGTGGAGGACGCCGGGCGGGGCTGGCGGCGGGTCGTCCCCTCCCCCGACCCCAAGGCGATCGTGGAGAAAGACGCGATCCGGATCCTCCTTGCCGGCGGGGCGATCGTGGTCGCCTCCGGGGGGGGCGGGATCCCGGTCGTGAGGGAAGATGGGGCCTACCGCGGGGTGGAGGCGGTGATCGACAAGGACCTTGCTGGGGAGCGGCTGGCCCAGGACGTGGGCGCCTCCGTGTTCCTCATCCTGACCGATGTCGATCGGGTGCGGATCCACTACAAGAAGCCGGGGGAGCGGGCCCTCGAGCGGATGACCGTCGAGGAGGCCAAGCGGTACCTCGCCGAGGGGCACTTCGCCAAGGGCTCGATGGAGCCCAAGGTGCGGGCCGCGGTCCGGTTCGTGGAAGGGGGCGGGGAGCGGGCGGTCATCGCCGCCCTCGCCCAGGCCGGCGACGCCCTGGACGGCCGCGCCGGGACCCAGGTCGTCCCGTAAGGGCAACACCAACGTTCAAAGGAGGCATACCATGGCAGCAACCGATCTCAGGGGCCGGGACTTCATCACCCTGATGGAGTTCGACCGGGAGGAAGTGGAGACGATCCTCGACACCGCGTTCGACCTCAAGCGGAAGTGGATCCGGGGGGAGCCGCATCGGCTCCTGGAGGACAAGACCCTGTTCATGCTCTTCTACAACCGGTCGCTTAGGACCCGGAACTCGTTCGAGGCGGGGATGACCCAGCTTGGGGGCCACGCCCACTTCCTCGAGCCGGATGCGGTCTACACCCCCACGCTCCCCGGCGAGGAGAAGGCCTACTCCACCGAGCGGATCTCGGATGTGGCGCGGGTTCTCGCCGAGATGGGGCACGGGATCGCGATCCGAATCTACGGGAAGCCAACGGGGTGGATCTACGGCCGGGGGAACCTCGTGATCCGGGAGTTCGCCCGCTGGTCGCGGGTCCCGGTGATCAACATGGAGGACGACATGTACCACCCCTGCCAGGCCCTGGCCGACGTCATGGTCATGCAGGAGAAGCTGGGGCACCACCTCCAGGGGAAGAAGTTCGTGATGAGCTGGGCCTACTCCGGCTCGGTGGAGAAGCCCCTGGCCGTCCCCCATTCGGCGATGATCGGGGCGAGCTTTTTCGGGATGGACATCACCCTCGCCCACCCCAAAGGCCTCGACCTCGATCCCAGGATCCTGGAGTTCGTGAAGAAGAACGTCAAGCGGAACGGGGGCTCGTTCCGGATCGTCCACGACATGGACGAAGCGTTCAAGGATGCCGACGCGGTCTACCCCAAGTCGTGGACGGTCCAGCCCACGGACGGGAAGACCCCGATGGACCCGGAGAAGGCCAAGGCGATCTTCGAGGCCAACCGGCACTGGATCACCACCGTGGACAAGATGAAGCTCACGAACGACGCGATCTACATGCACTGCCTCCCCGCCGACCGGGGGATGGAGGTCACGGATGAGGTCATGGACGGCCCGAACTCCGTCATCGTCGAGCAGGCCGCGAACCGGCTCCACGCCCAGAAGGGCCTCATGGCCCTGATCCTCTAGGAGGGGCCGATGAGCTGGTTCAACCTGGTTGGGAAAGACCTCATCAGCACCAAGGATTGGACGAAGGAGGAGCTGGAGATCGTCCTCAAGGTGACGGATCAGCTCAAGGGGATGTACTACGCCGGGCTTCCCCATCCCGCGCTCAAGGACAAGACGTTCCTCATGCTCTTCTTCAACACCTCGACCCGGACGCGGCTCTCGTTTGAGAGCGCGATGACCCAGCTCGGGGGCCACGCCCAGTTCGTGGCCGCCAGCGACCTGCGGCTGTCGCTTGAGGACAAGCCGGGGGCGGGGGAGACGATCCAGGACACGGCGAAGGTCATGGCCCGCTACGCCCACGGGATCGGGATCCGGCTCCTTGAGGACAAGGTCTCCCGGTACGGAGAGGACACGGAGATCATGTACAAGTTCGCCCAGCACGCCGAGGTCCCCGTGATCAACATGGCCTCGAACATCTGGCACCCGTGCCAAGCGATCACCGACCTCTACACGATGCGGGAGAAGCTGGGGGCCGACCTCCGCGGGGTCAAGTTCACCGTGATGTGGGCCTACTCCCCATGGGCGCGGTCGCTGGGGTCGGTGCAAGAGGACCTCATCATTGCCGCCCGGTTCGGGATGGATGTGACGGTTGCCCACCCCAAGGGCTACGAGCTCGACCCGGAGGTCCTCAAGCTCGCCCGGGCTTACGCCCAGGAGAGCGGGGGGAAGTTCGAGGTGACGGGCGAGCTCAACGACGCCCTGAAGGGGGCGACGATCGTCTTCCCCCGGGGCTGGATGAGCCTCCGCCGGTACGAGATCGGAAAAGAGGCCGAAATCAAGAACGCGGAGAAGTTCAAGGACTGGAAGTACACCCGGGCCCGGCAGAAGCTCGCCAAGCCCGGGTACCTCATGCACGTCATGCCCATCGACCGGGGGCACGAGGCGGACGACGAGCTCTGCGACGACCCCGCGCTCTCCTGGATGTACGACCAGGCCGAGAACCGGCTCCACACCCAGAAGGCGATCCTCGCCCTCACAATGGGCGGAAGGCTGTAGTCCAAGGGCCGGGGTGGGGACCGCCCACCCCGGCCTCGATTTCGTTGAGAGGTAGTCCGCGCACGCCGGACTCAATCGTTCTACCTCTGACGTATTGCCTCCAGAGCCTATAATCGCGGCGTGGACCCCATCGCGCTGGCTGCGGAGCTTGTCCAAGTCGGGCCGATCTGCGACCGGTGCCTCGGGCGCCGGTTCGCCGGCCTCGGCGGGGGCCTCCCCAACCTCGAGCGAGGCCGGTCCCTCCGCGCCGCGTGCCAGGGCGGGGCTCCCGTTCCTTCCGAGCGGTGCTGGGTCTGCCAAGGGGTCTGGGAATCCCTCGCCGAGCGGGCACGGGAGGCGGCCGCCCTCGTCGAGGACCGGGAGTTCCGGACGTTTCTCTTCGGGGTCCACCTCACCCCCCGCCAGGAGGCGGTGGAGGAGTTCCTCGACGAGCGGTTCCCCTCCCCGTGGGCCGAGCCCCTCCGGCGGGACCTCAACCGGGAGCTTGGGCAGGCGTTCGAGCGGGCGCTCGCAGAAGCGGGTCGGGAGGCCACGGTGGACTTCGCCCGCCCCGACGTCCAGTTCACCGTCGACCTCCAGACGGGGCGGATCGAGCTCTCCGTGGCCCCGGTCTTCTTCTACGGCCGGTACCGGAAGCTCGTCCGGGGGATTCCCCAGACCCACTGGCCGTGCCGGAGCTGCCGCGGCCGGGGCTGCCCAAGCTGCGGCGGTAGCGGCAAGCAGTACCCGATCTCGGTCGAGGAGCTCGTCCTCCCGGCGTTCCTCGCCGCCACCGGCGGCTCGGGAGGGCACCTCCACGGGGCCGGCCGCGAGGACATCGACGCCCGGATGCTCGGCCGGGGGCGGCCGTTCGTGGTCGAGGTGAAGGCGCCCAGGCGGCGGACGGTCGACCTCGAGCGCCTTGCCGACGAGATCAACCGGTCGGCGCAAGGACAGGTGGAGGTCCTCGACCTCCGGCCGGGGAGCCCCGAGCTCGTGGCCCGGGTGAAGGAGGAGCGGGCGGACAAGCGGTACCGGGCCCGGGTCGCGCTCGGGGAACCGGTGGATGCGGACCGCTTCCAGCGGGCGCTCGCTCACCTCGTGGGGGAGGTCGAGCAGCGGACTCCGGAGCGGGTGCGGCACCGCCGGGCTGACCTCGTTCGGAGGCGGCGCGTCCACGCGGCGAAGGGCGAGCTCCTCTCCCCCACTGAGGCCGAAGTGGAGGTCCTCTGCCAGGGGGGCCTGTACGTGAAGGAGCTCATCTCCGGGGATGGCGGCGCGACCCAGCCCAACCTCGCCGCCCTCCTTGGGGTCCCGGCCCGGGTGTCCGAGCTCGACGTCCTCGACGTGCTCGACGAACTCTCAAACAGTCCCATTGCTGACCCACGCGGGGACCGGTAGACTGGCCCCAGGATGCTCGTCGATCGGCTTGACCAGTACTTTCAGCGCGAGGAGCGGGACCGGCCGCGGGACTACTTCTACGTAAGCGAGGTCGGGAAGTGCCCGCGCCAGATCTACTACGCCGCGCGGGGCTTCCCCCGCCCGCCCCTGGACGGCCTCACCGCCCGCAAGCTCGCCGTCGGCGACGACGCCCACCGCCGCCTCGTCCAGGCCCTCTACGGAATGGGGATCGTCGTCGCCGCCGAGGTCCCCATCCCCCCGGGGAACCTGTTCCACGGCCGGTGCGACGTCATCGTCTCCCTCGACGGGAAAAACTACGTCGTCGAGATCAAGACCGCCCACCCGTACAGCTTCGACCAGATGGCCTCCGGTCCCCGCCGCGACCACTACCTCCAGCTCCAGCTCTACCTCCACTACTTCGGGATCCCCCAAGGGATCGTGCTGGCCGAAAACAAGGCGACCCAGGAGCTCCGGGAGTTCGTCGTCCCCTACGACAAACCCGAGGTGGCGCGGGTCCTCGAGCAGTTCGAGCGCCTCCGGGAGCTCGTCTTCGTCCGGGGCGAGCTCCCCCCCCTTCCTGGTCCTGAGGAGAAGCGGGACTGGGAGTTCGACCAGTGCCGGTACTGCCCCTACGCTGCGTTCTGCCGGGAGAACGTGGCCCGGCTTCCCGGGCTCCCCGAGGCTCCCCCGGCCTCGGAAGACGAGCAGCCGGTTTGGCGGGAGACCCTGTTCGACGTGGACTAGGCCACCCGCTCGGGCTCCCGGAGCCCGAGGGCGAGAAGGGCCGCGGGGAGGAGGAGGGCGGTGAGGATCCCCAGGGCCACCTCGAGCCCGAGCCGATCCCCGAGGTACCCCACGACCCCCAGGAGCAGGGACCCGATCCCCCAGGCGAGGCCCAGGAGGACCCCCGAGACGAGGCCCCGCTGCTCGGGAACGAGCTCTTGACCGAACACCACCGACACGGGGATCGAGGCGATGAGGGTCGCCCCGGCCAGGGCGAGGAACAGGAACGAGGGCCACCCGTCGGTGAGGAGGAAGAGGTAGAACAGGGGGATGGCCCCGGCCACGGACCCGAGGATCACCCTCTTCCGGCCGAACCGGTCGGAGAGGCGCCCTCCCACGAGGTCCCCTACCACGCCGGACAGGGCGTACACGGTGAGGGCCAGGCTCGCCACGGGGAGCGGCGCCCCCCGCCCCCGCCAGAGGACGGCGAGGAACGTGGCGTAGGACATGCTCACGAACTCCCGGAGGACCCCGACCCCCCACAGGCGCAGGACCTGGCCCGCGTGGGGGTGGCGGTGGAGCCGGGCCCGCTCCTTCTTCTCCGCCGGGGCCGCCCGGGGCGCGGTCCAGGCCACGAGGAACACCACGGCCCAGGCGGGACCGAGGAGGAGGGGGGTGAAGGGAAGCCCGAGGGTCCCCACGACGCCGGCGATGAGGAGCGGGCCGAGGGCCGCGCCGAGGGTTCCGCCCGCGGAAAACAGGGCCATCGCGGTCCCCCGCCGGCCAGCCCCTCCCGCCACGAGGGACGCGCCCGCCGGGTGAAACGCCGCGGTCCCGATCCCGGCCGCCACCAGGGCCGCGGCCGCCGCCCCGTAGCTCGGGAGAACCCCAAGGAGGCTCATCGCGGTGCAGGTGAGGGCCGGTCCGAGGACGAGGAGGGGCCGCGCCCCAATCCGGTCCGTCGCCA
>JAOACA010000025.1 GCA_026418075.1 Candidatus Bipolaricaulota bacterium
GGGATAGATTCACCCCGATGACAGGGGTCCTCACGTTCGTCCTGGCAGGGGGACGGGGAGAACGGCTCTACCCCCTGACCCGGGACCGGGCCAAGCCCGCCGTCCCGTTCGCGGGTCTCTACCGAATCATCGACTTCACCCTCACGAACTGCCTCCACTCCGGGCTCCGCCACATCTTCGTCCTCACCCAGTACAAGTCCCTGTCCTTGGAGCGCCACATCCACCACGGCTGGAGCCTGTTCAGCCCGGCCCTCGGGGAGTTCCTGATCACCATTTCTCCCCAGCTCCGGACCTCGGAGCACTGGTACCTGGGGACCGCGGACGCCATTTGGCAAAACTGGTACTCGGTGGAGCGGTTTGCCGCCGACCGGGGCCCTCCCTCGGAGATCCTCATCCTCGCCGGCGATCACGTCTACAAGATGGACTACCGCCCCATGATCGCCTTCCACCGGGAACGGGGGGCCGACCTCACCGTGGCCGTCCTCTCCGTCCCCCTCCCCGAGGCCGCGGGGAAGC
Source organism: Candidatus Bipolaricaulota bacterium (assembly GCA_026418075.1). Taxonomy (GTDB): domain Bacteria; phylum Bipolaricaulota; class Bipolaricaulia; order Bipolaricaulales; family Bipolaricaulaceae; genus Bipolaricaulis. The sequence continues at coordinate 517 of JAOACA010000025.1, forward strand.
TCGGGGTCCTCGCCGTGGACGGGGAGTGGCGCGTCCGCACCTTCGCGGAAAAACCCGCCCACCCTCCCCCGTCCCCGGAGAACGCGTCCCTCTGCCTGGCCTCCATGGGGATCTACGTGTTCAAGCCCGAGGTCCTCGCCCGAAGGCTTGAGGAGGACGCCTCCGAACCCACCTCGTCCCACGACTTCGGGAAGGACGTGATCCCCCGGATGGTGGGGCGGGACCGGGTGTACGCCTTCCCGTTCGAGCGGGGAAACCGGAACTCCACCCCCTACTGGCGGGACGTGGGGACCCTCGATGCCTACTGGGAGGCCCACATGGACCTCGTGGCCATCACCCCCCAGTTTGACCTCTACGACCGATCCTGGCCGATCCACACCTACCACGAGCCGTGGCCACCGGCGAAGACGGTCCACGAGGAGCCGGGGCGGACGGGACGGGCGGTGAGCTCCCTCCTCTCCCCCGGCGCGATCGTCTCCGGCTCCCTTGTCGTCCGCTCGGTCCTCTCCCCCGGAGTCCGCGTGAACAGCTACGCCCACGTGGAGGAGTCCGTCCTTCTCTCCGGGGTGGACGTCGGGCGGGGGGCACGGGTCCGCCGGGCGGTGGTGGACAAGGGGGTTCGAATCCCCCCGGGGGAGGAGATCGGCTACGACCTTGAGCGCGACCGGGCCCGGTTCACCGTGACCGAGCGGGGGATCGTCGTCCTCCCCAAAGAGGCCCGCTTCTAGGGGTATCATCGGGGAGGAGGCCCCATGCCCTACCTTGGAGGAAAGGAACTCGCCCACGTGTACCGTCGGGCCCAGGACGAGGGGTTCGCCCTGGTCGCGAGCAACTTCGCCGAGCCCAACACGCTCCTTGGGGTCCTCGCCGCCCACGAGGAGCGGCGGAGCGACCTCCTCGTCCAGGTGACGATGGGGGCGGCAAAGTTCGCCGGAGGGGGGAAGGCCCTCCCGGGGTTGCGGGCCCTCGCCCGGTACGCCCAGGCCCTCGGGGCGGAGGCGAGGATCGGCGTGTTCCTCAACCTCGACCACGTGACCCCGGATGGGATCGAGGGCTTCATCCGGCCGGCCCTCGCCGAGGGCCTGTGCGCCTCGGTGATGATCGACGCCTCGGCCCTCCCGTTTCCCGAAAACGTCCGCGTGACCCGGTCCGTGGTCGAGCTCGCCCGGCCCTACGGGGTCCTCGTGGAGGGGGAGCTCGGGGTGATCCGGGGGGCCGAGGACCACGTCGTGTCCGACGAGGCGTTCTACACGGATCCCGAGGAGGCGGTGGAGTTCGTCCGGGAGACGGGCGTCGATCTCCTCGCCGTCTCGGTGGGGACCGAGCACGGGGTTTCCGTCGGGCGGGAGCTCACGCTCCGGCCGGACCTCGCCCGGCGGATCCGGGACCGGCTGCGGGAGGCGGGCCTTCCTCGACCCCTCGTCCTCCACGGGGCGTCGGGGCTTTCCACGGACCAGGTCCGGACCCTCGTCGGAGCTGGGGTGTGCAAGGTCAACAAGGACACGACGTACCAGTACGTGTACGCCCGGACCGCCGCGGCGTACTACGCGTCCCACACCGCGGAGGTCCTCCCTCCCCCCGGGGTGGCGTTCGACCCGATCACGTTCGACGCCGCCGGGTCCCCGTGGAAGCCCAGCAAGAAGGCGTTCGACCCCCGGGTCCTGGGGGAGGAGATCCGAAAGGCGATCCAAGCCGTGGCAAGGGAGATGATCGACCAGGTGGGCTCAGGAGGGAAGTCGCTCTATGCCTGAACCGAAGCGCATTGGTGTCCTGACCGGCGGGGGGGACTCCCCGGGGATCAACGCCGCGCTGCGGGCCATCGTCCGCCGGGCCCGGAGCCTGGGGATGGAGGTCGTGGGGTTCCGGGACGGCTGGCGGGGGGTGATCGAGGACGATCTGGTCCCGTTGGGGCCGGCGGACGTGGCGGGGATCCTTCCCGTGGGGGGGACGATCCTCGGCACCTCGCGAACAAACCCGTTCCAGAAGGACCCCGCCACGGGGACGTGGGCCCCGACCCCGAAGGTGGACCGGATCCTGGAGACCCTCAAGCACCGGGGGGTGGACGCCCTGATCCCGATCGGCGGGGACGACACCCTGGGGGTGGCCCACCGCCTGGCCGCCCACGGGGTGCGGGCGGTGGGGATCCCCCAGACGATCGACAACGACATCGGGGGGACGGACTACGCGATTGGGTTCCACTCGGCCCTCTGGGTGGTCACGGAGGCCCTGGATCGGCTCCACACCACGGCCCACGCCCACCACCGGGTCCTCATCGTGGAGGTCATGGGCCGGGATGCGGGCTGGATCGCGATCCTGGGGGGAATCGCCGGGGGGGCAGACGTGATCCTCGCTCCTGAGGAGCCGTTCTCGGTGGCGGACGTGAAGCGGGCCCTCGAGCGGCGGCTCGAGGCGGGGCGGCGGTTCTCGATCATCGTCGTCGCCGAGGGGGCGCGGGCGGTGGAACTGGGTTCCAAGCCCCTCGCTGCGGAGAGCCGGGTGGACGCGTTCGGCCACCCCCAGCTTGGGGGGATCGGGTACTGGCTTGCGGCGGAGCTGGAGAAGGCCGGGCTCCCCCTCACCCCGCGGGTCACGGTGCTCGCCTACCTCCAGCGGGGCGGGGTGGCGACCCCGTTTGACCGGCTGCTCGCCACCCGGTTTGGGATGGCCGCCGTGGAGTTCGTCCGGGAAGGGAAGTACGATGTGATGACCGCGCTCCGGGGGACGGCCGTGGAGGCCGTTCCCCTGGCCGAGGCCCTGGCCGGGTGCCCGAAACCCGTGCCCCAGGAGTACTTGGAGCTCGTGCGGAACTTGGGCGTGAGGTGAGAGCATGGTGCGTAGACTGCTAGGTGCGCTGTTGCTGGTGGGGGTCCTGGCGGTGGGGGCCGGGCCGGGGGACCTCCTTTTCGCCCCGTTGGGCCAGGTCTACCAGATGATCCGGACCTACTACTACCGGTCCGATCAGGTCACGGACACCCAGCTCCTCCACGGAGCCCTCCGGGGAGTGATCCAGTCCCTGGGCGACCCCTACTCGACCTTCTTCACCCCCGAGGAGTACAAGAGCTGGGAGGAGTCCCTGTCCGGCGAGTACTCCGGGGTCGGGATCGAGATCACCCTCCGCAACGGGCGGGTGACGGTGGTGACCCCGTTCCCGGGAACCCCGGCGTTCCTGGGCGGGATCCGCCCCGGGGACTGGATCATGGCCGTGGACGGGGAGTCCACCGAGGGGTGGACCCTGGAGAAGGCCTCGTCCAAGATCCGCGGCCCCGCGGGGACCACCGTCGTCCTCACCGTCCAGCACGAAGACGGAACGATCCGGGACATCCCCCTCGTCCGCCAGAAGATCGTGATCGAGTCCGTCCGCTGGGAGTACCGGGCGGCGGAGAAGGTGGGCTACATCCGAATCCTCCGGTTTGACTTCGACACCCCGGGGCTTCTGGGGAAGGCCCTGTTCTCCTTCCCCCTTCAGGAGCTCTCCGGGATCGTCCTTGACCTTCGGAACAACCCCGGCGGCGTCCTCTCCTCGTCGGTGGAGGCGGCGAGCTACTTCATCGACCGCGGGGTGGTCGTCCGGGTCCGGGGACCCTCGTTTGGGGAGCGGACCTACACCTCCCGGGGCAACAGCGTCCCCAACCTCCCCCTCGCTGTTCTCGTCAACAAGGGCACCGCTTCGGCGTCCGAGATCATGGCCGGGGCGATCCAGGACTACGGGGTCGGGGTCCTCATTGGGACCAAGACCTTCGGGAAAGGTCTCGTCCAGGAGATCGTGATGCGTCTCTCGGACGGCGGGGCGATCAAGCTCACCACCGGGGAGTACTTCACCCCCAAGGGCCGTTCGGTCCAGGACGTGGGCCTCACCCCCGACCTCCTCGTCGAGCGGAAGGAGGGGGACGAGCGGGATCCCCAGCTTGAGGCGGCCCTGGAGTGGATCCGGACCCAGGCCAAGGTCCCGACCGGACGATGAGGGACCAGGTCTGGCGGAAGATCGACGCGCTCGGGGACGAGCTGTGGTCCCTGTCCCTGCGGATCCACGAGAACCCCGAGCTTGGGTTTGAGGAGCACCGGGCGGCGGGGTGGCTTGCGGAGGCCCTGGAGCGGGGCGGGTTCCGCGTGGAACGTGGGGTCGGCGGGCTTCCCACCGCGTTCCGGGCCGTCCACCCCGCCTCGTCCCCCGGCCCCCGGGTGGCCATCCTTGCCGAGTACGACGCGCTTCCGGAGCTTGGGCACGCCTGCGGCCACAACCTCATCGCCGCGATCGCCGTCGGGGCCGCGCTCGGCCTCGCCCCGTTCAAGAAGGACCTCCCGGGGACGCTCGTCGTCCTCGGGACCCCGGCCGAGGAGGGTGGGGGCGGAAAGGTCAAGCTCATCGAGGCCGGGCTGTTCCGGGACCTCGATGCGGCGATGATGGTCCACCCCGCGGACCAGACCCTCGTGGACCGGGGGTCGCTCGCGATCACCGAGGTCGAGATCGCGTTCCACGGCCGGGCCGCCCACGCCTCGTCCGAGCCCGACAAGGGGATCAACGCCCTCGACGCGGTGATCCAGACCTTCGTGGGCTTAAACGCCCTCCGCCAGCACATCCGGGACGGCTCCCGGATCCACGGGATCATCACCCATGGGGGGGTGAAGCCGAACATCGTCCCCGAGTACGCCGCGGCCCGGTTCTACGTCCGCGCTCCGGAGAACGCCTACCGGGACGAGCTTGTGGACAAGCTCCGCCGCTGCGCCGAGGGGGCGGCCCTGGCCACGGGGGCGCGGCTGGAGTTCAAGATCACCGGCCACGCCTACAAGGCGATCCGCCCCAATCGCGCCCTGGCCCGGCGGTTCGCCCACCACATCGAGGCCTTGGGGTACCCGGTGGAGGAGCCCCAAGGCGGCCTGGGGTCCACGGACATGGGGGACGTGTCGTGGGAGGTCCCGGCAATTCACCCCTACGTCCGGATCGGGCCGGGCACGATCCCCGGCCACTCCCGGGCGTTCTGCGAGGCGGCGCGGAGCGAACCCGCCCGGCAGGCCCTCCTCGCCGCAGCCAAGGCCCTCGCCGGGGTGTGCCTCGACCTCTGGACGGACCCCGCCTTCGCCCAGGAGGTCAGGGCGGAGTTCGCCTCCCGCTAGGGGACGGGGTCGTAGCCCCCGGGGTGCCAGGGGCCGCAGCGGAGGAGCCTCCGGGCGGCCAGCCACCCGCCCCGCAGGACCCCGTGGCGGAGAAGGGCCTGGCGGGCGTACTCCGAACAGGAGGGGTAGAAGCGGCACCGCCGGGGAAGAAGCGGGGACAGGACCCGCTGGTAGAGGTAGAGGGGCACGAGAAGCAACTTCTTCACCACAGGTACGCGGTGGTGCTGATGACGATCGCCTGCCGCCACGTGGGGGCCTCCGCGGCCTTGGAGAACTCCATCTTCAGGGAAAGCCCGATCCAGCCACCGGCGATCTCCAGCTGGAACTGGGCCTTCTGGGTTCCGGCTGGGCTCTGCCCCCGCGGCTTGTCGAGGAACAGGGTGTACTGGGCAGAGAAGGTCACGCGGCGCTCGACCCGGACATCAAAGCTCACGTCCAGGTTCAAGGTGTACTGCTCGGAGAAGCCGTACGGGCCCGTCACCTTCGCGCGGAGGAGGAGCTGGCTGTCCTCGCTCGGGGCTACGGCGGCGTCCAGGGCAAGGGAGAAGAGAAGGTCCCCGGGTCTTCCCTGGGGGTCAAGGAGCCGGTAGGCGAAGCCCCCCTGCACGGTCCACCCACAGTACCGCTCCGGCCGCGGCTCCCGCAGCAGTTGCTCGACGAGGAGGACCGTGGCGGGATCCAGCCCGGACGGGCGCCCCTGGGCCGCGAGGTACGCCTCCAGGCGGGCCACCACCGCGGCCACCCGCCCCGCCAGGGGTTGCACCTCCTCCCGCCGCCCCACGATCTCCGCCAGCTCCAGCTGAAGCTCGAGGGGAAGGGACGCGGTGATCACCGCCTGGTGGAGGAGGACGTCCTCCAGCTCCGCCACCCGGGCCAACGGGCTCACGTTGTAGAACCTTCCGTACCCCAAACCCGCCTGGGCCTCGACCCACGGCTGGAGATACGCCGTGTCGAGGGCGGCGTCCAATCCCCCGTAGGTGTAGAGGGGGATCGGGGCCTGGAGGTACTGGCGGAGCGTCCCCGTTCCCTCGATCCTCCCCCGGACGAACCCCACGTTGTACAGGCGCGCCTCGCCCTTGGCCCCCAGGGTGAACCCCCGGAGGCTGCTATCGAGCTGGCGGCGGAGGTCGAACGCGAGCGTCCCCTCGCTGAGCTCGATCCCCGGGGTCCCGGGATCGTCGGCGTGCTGGTAGAAGAAGGAGAGTTTCCCCTGGAGAACGTCCGTGGCCGGGCCGCGGTACAGGCACAGGTTCACCCCGAGGCCCACGGCCCCCACGGCGACCACCAACGCCCCCACCCACCCCAAAACTCTCATCGCTCCGGTCCTTTCCCGTGCGAAGGACCAGTATACCCGCGGGGGCCCTCTTCCGGGAAGCCCAAGGTGAGGGCTGTGGGGCCGTGGCGGGCGCGGACCGCGCGGAGGGCCGCGGGCACCGCCGGGGAAACGAACAGGGGAACGGGTCGGAACGTCGCCCGCACAAGCCCGGAAACCCCCACCCCCAGGAGGCGGATCCCCGCTTCAGGGTGGAGTTCCCCCCGCCGGAGGAGCCCAAGGGCGGCCTCCACCAGGAGAAACGGATGATCGGTGGGTTCCGGCAGCCGCACCTGCCGGGTGCGGGTCCGAAAGTCCGCCCACCGAATCTTCACGGACACCGTGGTCGCAAGAAGCCCCTCCTCCCCCAGGCGGGCCGAAACGCGGTCCGCCAGGCGCCGCACCTCCCGCTCGATGTCCTCCACCCGCAGGAGATCCTGCGGAAACGTCTCCTCGTGGGAGATGGACCGCACCTCCCGGTGGGCTTCGACGGGGGAGTCGTCCAGGCCCCGGGCGACGCGCCACAGGTGGGCCCCGTGGGCAGGGCCAAACCACGACTGGAGAACCCCCGCGTCCACCTCCCGCAGGTCCCCCACCGTCCGGATCCCGTGCTGGGCCAGCCGGGCCGCGGTCTGGGGGCCCACCCCCCACAGCCGGTCCACCGGGAGCGGCCCCAGGAACCCTGCGACGTCCTCGGGCCGGATCACGCGGATCCCCCCGGGCTTGGCCGCCTCGGAGGCCAGCTTCGCCAGGAGCTTGTTGGGACCCACGCCCACCGAGCAGGACAGGCCCACTTCCTCCCGGATCCGGCGGTGGATCTCCCGGGCCGCCTCCTCCGGCGGCCCGTGGAGGCGCTCCGTCCCCGTGAGGTCCACGAACGCCTCGTCCAGGGACAGGGGCTCCACCAGGGGGCTGTAGCGGGCGAGGATCCCCCGAACCCGGTGGGCCAGCTCTTCGTAGCGGGCAAACCGCGGGGGGAGGAAGACGGCGTGGGGGCACAGGGCCCGGGCCTTGGCGGTGGGCATCGCCGAGCGGACCCCGTACGCCCTTGCCTCGTAGGACGCCGTGGCCACCACGCCCCGGGGCCCCAGCCCCCCCACCACCACCGGCCGCCCCCGCAGCTCCGGCCGATCCAGCTGCTCCACCGAGGCGTAGAACGCGTCCATGTCGAGGTGGAGAATCGCCCGCTCCATCGTCGCAAATGATAGCGCGCGCCGTTCCCCCCTGACCCCTCGTTGTCCGCCCCGCGGACGGCCGCTAGAATGACCCCAGGCGGACAAACTCTCGATCGCACACGAGTCAAGGAGGCCAGCATGGAGACCCTCAAGGTGGCAGCCACGTCCAACCCCAACGCGGTCGCCGGGGCCATCGCCGGGGCTCTCGAGTCCGCGGGAATCGTCGAGGTCCACGCCATTGGCGCCGGAGCGGTGAACCAGGCGGTGAAGGCCATCGCCGTGGCCCGGCGGTTGATCGAGCGGGAAGGAGAGCCGGAGATCAAGGTCGTCCCGGGGTTCATCGACCTGGAGATCGGGGGGGATGTGAAGACCGGGATGCGGTTCGTGATCCAGCGCTGATGCGGCTCGAAGCCCTCGCCCGCTCCGCCCTCCGGGAGGCGCTGCAGGCGCTGGAGATATCGGTTCCAGACGATATCCCAATCGAGCGCCCCGCCCGGCCCGAGCACGGGGACCTCTCGACCCGGATCGCCTTCCTCCTCGCTCGGGAGGCGCGGAGGTCCCCGCCGGAGCTCGCCTCCGCCCTCGCCGCCCGGCTGGAGGGCCGGCCCGAGTTCCGCTCCGTCCAGGCCGTGGGCGGGTTCGTCAACTTCGCGCTTCGCCCTTCCGCCCTCCACGACGTCCTCCGGGCGGTCCTCGCCGAGGGGGTCGCCTACGGCCGGGGGGAGGAAGGGAGAGGGAAAACTGTCCAGGTGGAGTTCGTCTCCTCCAACCCCACCGGCCCCCTCACGATCGGCCACCTCCGCCAGGCGGCCCTGGGGGACGTGCTCGCGTCCCTGTACGCCGAGCTTGGGTGGACCTGCGTCCGGGAGTACTACCTCAACGATGAGGGCCGGCAGATGGAACTCCTCGCCCAGTCCCTGTGGGCCCGCTACCGCCAGGCCCTCGGCGTTCAGGAACCCATCCCCGAGGGAGGCTACCACGGGGAGTACCTCGTCGCGATCGGGGAGGAGCTCGCCCGGAGCTGGGGGGAGGCGTACCCCATCTGGGACGAGCGGGCGCGGGCGGCGTTCCGGACCGAGGCCGTCTCCCGGATGATGGCGATGATCCACGAGGACCTCGAGGCGATCGGGGTCCGGTTCGACGTGTGGACGAGGGAGGGGGACCTCCACCGCCGGGGGCTCGTGGCCCAGGCCCTGGAGCGGCTCCGCGCCTCCGGGGCCGTGTACGAAAAGGACGGGGCCCTGTGGCTGGCGGGCACCCACCACGGGCTTTCCCGGGACGTCGTCCTCGTCCGCTCCGATGGGACCCCGACCTACACGATGGTCGACATCGCCTACCACCTCGAAAAACACGCCCGGGGGTTCGACCTCGTCGTCGATGTCCAGGGTGCCGACCACGTGGACGAGCAGCGGCAGGTCGCCCTCGCCCTCCGGCTCCTCGGGATCCCCGAGGGGTTCCTCCGCTACTGCCTCCACCAGTTCGTGACCCTCAAGGGGGAGGAGGGGATCCAGCGGATGTCCACCCGGGCCGGGCGGTTCCTGCGCCTGAAGGACCTCGTGGCCGAGGTCGGGCGGGACGTGGCCCGGTACTTCATGGTCATGCGCAAGCCCGAAAGCCACCTCGTGTTCGACTTCGCCCTCGCCCGGGACACGAGCATGGAGAACCCCGTGTACTACGTCCAGTACGCCCACACCCGGATCGCGTCCCTGTTCCGCGAGGCGGCGAAGGCCGGGGAACTCCCGGACGACCTCCCCGCGGTCGACCTCGCCCCCCTCACCGACCCCCGGGAACTCGCCCTGATCAAGGAGCTCGACCGCTTTCCCGATGTGGTGAAGTCCGCGGCCCACGAGTTCGCCCCCCACCTCCTGTGCGAGTACCTGGAGAGCCTAAGCGGCCTGTTCCACCCCTACTACGCCCACGTCCGGGTCCTGGGGCAGGGGAGGGCCACGCCGGCGCGCCTGGCCCTCCTCGCGGGGGTCAAGCTCGTCCTCGGCCGGGGCCTGGCGATCCTCGGGGTCTCCGCCCCCGAGGAGATGTAGATGGGGAGCACCGGCGAGACCCTGTGGGACCGCCTGCGCCGGGGACTGGCCCGGACCCGGGAAGGGCTCCTCGCCCCGTTGCGGGGAACCCGAAAGGGAGCGGAGCTCCTCCCCCAGCTCGAGGAGGTCCTCCTTGCGGCCGACGTGGGTCCCGAGGAAACCGCCCGGATCGTGGCCGAGGTGGGGGCCGCCCTCCCCCCAGGGGACGTGGCCTGGGACGAGGTCCTGAAGGCCCTGGAGACCTCCCTCCTTGGAGCCCTCGGGCCGGCCCAACGGGAGCTCTGCTGGCCCCCCCATCGACCGGCGGTGTTCCTGTTCGTGGGGGTGAACGGGTCGGGGAAGACGACGACCGTGGCCAAGGTGGCCCGGAAGTTCCGCCAGGACGGCCTTCGCCCCCTCCTCGTCGCCGCCGACACGTTCCGCGCCGCGGCCATCGACCAGCTGGTGGAACTCGCCCAGGCGGTGGGGGCGGAGGTCGTCGCCCACCGCCCCGGGGCGGACCCGGGGGCCGTGGTCCACGACGCCCTGGAGCATGCCCGCGCCGCGGGGTATGATGCGGTTTTGGTCGACACCGCCGGGCGGCTCCAGACCAAGCGCCCGCTCATGGAGGAGCTGGGGAAGGTCCGCCGGGTGGCGGAGCGGCTCCTCGGGCGGCCCCCTGACGAGCGGATCCTCGTCGTGGACGCCACCGTGGGCCAAAACGCGATCTCCCAGGCAACCCTCTTCCACGAAGCGGTGGGCCTGACGGGCCTGGTCCTCACCAAGCTCGACGGGACTGCCCGGGGAGGGGCGGTGATCCCCATCACCCGGGCCCTGGGGCTTCCTGTTCTGTGGGTCGGCACCGGTGAGGGCTTGGAAGAACTTGAACCGTTCCGGGCGACGGAGTTCGTCCGGGCGCTCCTACGGGGGTAAGAAGATGGCGAAGTACGTGTACCTGTTTGGACCGGGCGTCACCGAGGGGTCGGCGGAGATGCGCGACCTCCTCGGGGGGAAGGGGGCCAACCTCGCGGAGATGGTTCGGCTGGGCCTGAACGTCCCGCCGGGGTTCACGATCACCACCGAGGTCTGCACCTACTACTACGCCCACGGGCGGAGCTACCCCCCAGAGCTGGAGGGACAGGTCCGGGACGCCCTGGCGACCGTGGAGCGCCTCACGGGCCGGAGGTTCGGCGACCCCCGAAACCCCCTCCTCCTCTCCGTCCGCTCCGGGGCCCGGAGCTCGATGCCGGGGATGATGGAGACCGTCCTCAACGTCGGCCTCACCCCGGCCACCCTGAAGGGGCTCATCGCCCAGACGGGAAACGAGCGGTTCGCCCTCGACGCCTACCGGCGGCTCATCACCATGTACGCCGACGTGGTCATGGAAAAGGCCGCAGGGATCGAGGCGGAGGACGAGGGGATCCGCCGGAAGCTCGAGCACAAGCTCCACAGGGTCAAGAAGCGGAAGGGGTACAGATTCGACACCGAGCTCACCGCCGCCGACCTCCGGGCCCTCGTCCGCTCGTTCAAGCGGACCGTCGAGACCACCCTCGGGCGCCCGTTCCCCGACGACCCGTGGGATCAACTGTGGGGCGCGATCGGGGCCGTGTTCGCAAGTTGGATGGGCCGCCGGGCCGTGGAGTACCGGAGGATCGAGGGGATCCCCGACACGTGGGGCACCGCGGTCAACGTCCAGGCGATGGTGTTTGGGAACATGGGCGAAGACTCGGCCACGGGGGTGGCCTTCACCCGCAACCCCGCCACCGGGGAGAACGCGTTCTACGGGGAGTACCTCGTCAACGCCCAAGGGGAGGACGTGGTGGCCGGGATCCGCACCCCCGCCCCCTTGAACGACCACTCCAAGAACGAACAGAGCAAGGACCTCCCGACCCTGGCGGTGCGGATGCCCGGGATCTACCGGGAACTTGAAGGGGTCCGGGCGAAGCTCGAGCGCCACTACCGGGACATGCAGGACATCGAGTTCACCGTGGAGCGGGGGGTGCTCTACATCCTCCAGTGCCGGGCCGGGAAGCGAAGCGGGGTCGCGGCGGTGCGGATCGCCCTCGATATGCTTGACGAGGGCCTGATCGATGAGCGGACCGCGGTCCTCCGCGTTCCCCCCGCCCAGCTCGTGGAGCTTCTGCTGCCCCGGCTGGACCCCGTCGCCGCGCGGACGGCCCCCCTCCTTGCCCGCGGGCTTCCGGCCGGCCCCGGCGCGGCGGTGGGCCGGGTCGTGTTCACCTCCGCCGATGCCGTGGCCTGGACCGCCCGGGGTGAGGAGGTCATCCTCGTCCGGGAGGAAACGTCCCCCGAGGACGTGGACGGGATCCACAAGGCCCAAGGGGTCCTCACCACCCGGGGGGGGCTTACCTCCCACGCCGCCCTCGTCGCCCGCGGCTGGGGAAAGTGCTGCATCGTCGGCTGCGGGGAGATCGAGATCGCCCAGGACGGGAAATCGTTCACCACCGCCAGGGGGGAGACGATCCACCTTGGGGACTGGATCAGCCTCAACGGGACCGAGGGCAAGGTGTACCGCGGGAAACTCCCTCTGATCGGGGCCATGCCGGAGGACGATCCCTACTACGTTCGGATCATGGCCCTCGCCGACCGGTATCGCCGGCTCCGGGTCCGGACGAACGCCGATACCCCCAAGGACGCGGCGCAAGGGATCCGGTTTGGGGCTGAAGGGATCGGCCTCTTCCGCACCGAGCACATGTTCTACGGTGAGGGAAGTGAGAAACCCCTCTTCCTCCTCCGGAAGATGATCATGAGCGCGACCCCGGCGGAGCGGCGGAAGGCCTTGGAGGAACTTTTCCCCTACGTCAAGGCCGACGTGAAGGCGACGCTTGAGGTCATGGACGGCCGGCCGGTGACGATCCGCCTCCTCGATCCCCCCTTGCACGAGTTCGTCCCCCACGACCGGGCGAAGCAGCAGGCCCTGGCCAAGGAGCTCGGGATCAGCCTCGCCCGTCTCCGGAAACGGGCGGAAAGCCTGCGGGAGGCGAACCCGATGCTGGGGCACCGCGGGGTGCGGCTGGGGATCACCTATCCCGAGGTCACGGAGATGCAGATCCGGGCGATCCTCGAGGCGGCAGCCGAGCTCCTCCTCGCCGGCAGGAAGGCCTACCCGGAGATCATGATCCCCGTCACCTCCACGGTGGCCGAGCTCTTCCACGAGAAGAAGACCTTCGACCGGGTCCTCGCGGAGGTCAAGGCCAAGTTCGGCCTTTCCGATCTCCCCTGTCTCTTTGGGACGATGATCGAGATCCCGCGGGCCGCCCTCACGGGCGGGCAGATGGCCAAAGCCGCCCAGTTCTTCAGCTTCGGCACAAACGACCTCACCCAGATGGGGTTTGGGTTCAGCCGGGACGACATCGGCTCGTTCCTCCCCGAGTACCTCGAGCGGGGGATCCTCAAGGCCGACCCGTTCCAGACCCTCGACCAGGAGGGGATTGGAGAGCTGATCAAGATCGCGATCGAGCGGGGCCGGGCCACGCGGCCGGAGCTCAAGGTGGGGATCTGCGGGGAGCACGGGGGCGACCCGGAGAGCGTGATCTTCTGCCACCGGGTGGGGATGGACTACGTGAGCTGTTCCCCGTTCCGGGTCCCGATTGCGCGCCTGGCCGCGGCCCACGCCGCCCTCCGGGAGGGCTAAGCAGGGGGCGATGCTCGGCCACCTTCTGCGGCGGGTGGGCGCCTCGGCGCTCACCCTTGCTTTGGTGGCCCTCCTCGTGTTCCTCGCCGTGGACGCGATTCCCGGGGACCCGGCCCGCCTCGTGGTGGGGCTCGAGGCCTCGCCCGAGGAGTACCGGGCCGCCCGGGAGCGGCTTGGGCTGGACGACCCCTGGCCTGTGCGCTTTGCGCGGTGGGGAGCCGGCTTTCTTCGAGGGGACTGGGGGACCTCCCTCCGCTACGGGAGGCCGGCCCGGGAGCTCGTCCTCGGGGCCCTCGCCCTCACCGTCCCCTTGGCCGCCCTGGCCCTGGTCTTGGCCCTCCTCATCGCCTTTCCGTTGGGGCTCCTGGCGGCCCGGCGGGTGGGGGGGGGGGCGGACCTGGCCACGGTCGGGTTCGCCCAGCTCGGCACCGCCCTCCCCGAGTTCTGGCTTGGGGTCCTCCTCGTGGGGCTGTTGGCGGTGGGGCTGCGGTGGTTTCCCGCAGGAGGCTTCCCCGGCTGGATGGACCCTGGGGCCTGGCGGTACCTCCTCCTCCCCGCGGCCGCCCTCGCCCTGCCCCGGGCAGCGTACCTGGCGCGCCTCGTCCGGGGCTCGGTGGCCGACGTGCTGAGGGAGGACTACATCCGCACCGCGCGGGCCAAGGGGGTCCCCGGGTGGCGGGTCCTGGGGGTCCACGCCCTGCGCAACGCCCTCGTCCCCGTCCTCACGGGGGCGGGCCTGACCTTCGCCCGGCTCCTGGCGGGGGCGATGGTGGTGGAGAACGTGTTTGGGCTTCCGGGGCTGGGGCGGCTCGCGGTGGTCGCGGCTGGGGAACGGGACCTCCCCCTCCTCTCCTCCCTCGCCGTCGCCGTCGGGGCCCTCGTGGTCCTCGTGAACCTCGCGGTGGACGCGGGGTACGCCCTCCTCGACCCGAGGATCCGCCACCCATGAGGCGGCACGCCGGGCTGACCCTGGGGGCAGCGTTTCTTCTCCTTGCCCTCCTCCCCGTGCTCGTGGGCCTGGTCTGGCTTCCCTACGACCCCAACGCCCTGGGGTGGGAGCCGTACGCCCCCCCGAGCCTCCACCACCCGATGGGGACGGACTGGTTTGGCCGGGACGTCCTGGCCCGGGTCATGGTGGGGGGGCGGGCGTCGCTGGCGGTGGCCGCGCTGGCCGTGGCCGTCGGGGGCCTCGTGGGAACGGCTCTGGGAAGCCTCGCGGGGTCCCTGGGGAGACTGGCCGACGAGGCCCTCATGCGGGTCGTGGACGCCCTCCTCGCCTTCCCGGCCCTCCTCGTGGCGCTCCTCTTCCGCGCGGTGTGGGGGCCAGGCCTCCCGGGGGTGGCCATCGCCCTGGCCCTGTTCAACGTCCCGTTCTTCGCCCGGCTCACCCGGGCCGGGTTCCTCGCCCTCCGGTCCCGGGAGTTCGTCCTCGCCGCCCGGGCCGCCGGGGCCGGGGGAGGATGGATCCTCCGCCGCCACCTCCTCCCCCACCTCGCCTCGCCGCTCCTCGTTCAGGCCACGGTGGCCCTCGGGGCGGCGCTCCTCGCCGAGGCCGCCTTGAGCTACCTCGGGCTGGGGGTCCAGCCCCCGGACCCGGCGTGGGGGCGGATGCTCCGCGAGGCCCAAGCCGCCTTCGAGCTCTCCCCCTGGCCGGCGGTGTTCCCCGGGGCCGTCCTCGCCCTCGCCGTCCTCGGTTTGAACCTGATCGGGGACGGGCTGCGGGACCTCCTCGATCCCTCCTTCCGCCGCCTCAGCCCGCCTCGACCGCCGTGAGGTCCAGAACGTAGATCGGGAACACCTGGACCCCCCGCACCCCCGCCCGCAGGGCGTGGATCGCCGCCATGTCCTGGATGAAGTAGTTGACCACTTCCTCGGCGAGGATCTCCTGGACCCGGGCGTAGATCCTCTGCCGGGCCGCGGGGTCGGAGGTGCGGACCCCCTGGGCGAGGAGCTCCTCCACTTCGGCGCTGCGCCAGCCGCGGCGGAAGTAGTAGTCGAGCCGATCCGCCCCGTAGGGGGTGAGCATGAGGGCCGGGTCGACCCGGCCCACGTGGCCGATCACGGTGAGGTCGTAGTCCGCCTTCCCAAACACCCGATCAAGCCAGGTCGTCCAGTCCACGAGCTCGATCCGGACCCGAATTCCCACCGCCTCCAGGTAGGCGGCGATGAACTCCCCGGTCCGCACGTGCTGGGCGTAGTTCCCCGGAAGGACCATCCGCAGGGTGAGCTTCCCCGCGTACCCCGCCGCGGAGAGGAGGCGTTTGGCCTCCCCGGGGTTGTAGGGGTAGAGGTGGGTCATGTCGGCGTAGTAGGGGACGGCCGGCGTGAGGTGGCTTCCGATGGGCGTCCCGAACCCAAGGAACACCCGGTCGATGATCGCCTGCCGGTCGATCGCGTGGGCGATCGCCTGCCGGACGGGGAGCTGATCCAAGGGAGGGCGGGCGTTGTTGATGGCCATGATCTGGACGAGGTTGGAGGGCCCGGAGACCACGGCGAACCGGGGGTCGTTCCGCAGGGCGGACCCGACCTCCGGGGTCACCTCAGCGACGAGGTCGACGTCCCCGGCCCGGAGGGAGGCGAGCTGGGCCGCCGGGTCGGGGAGGAAGCGGAAGGTCACCCGGTCGAGCTTCGGCCGATCCGGGAGGTAGTAGCGCTCGTTCCGGAGGAGGACGAGCCGGTCCGCCGGGCGCCACTCCCCAAACCGGAACGGCCCCGTCCCCACCGGGCGCTGGGCGAGGTCCGTTCGGTGGGCAGGTACGACCACCGAGTCCCCAAGCGCAAGAAGGGCGAGGAACGGGGCGTAGGGGTACTTCAGCTTGAACTGGACGCGGTTTCCGTCGGCCACCACGTCGGCAACCGCCGCGTAGAACGCCCGGTTGGGGTGGCCGGTCTGGGGGTCGAGGGTCCGCAGGAAGCTCCGCCGCACCGCCTCCCCATCACAGGGGGTTCCGTCGTGGAAGAGAACCCCGTCCCGAAGGTGGAACGTGTAGACGAGGCCGTCCTCGGAGATCTCCCAGCTTTGGGCGAGCTGGCCGTGGAGCTGGGTTTGGGCGTCGAACTGGACGAGGGACTCGTAGAGGTTGTGGTGGAGGAGGAGCTTGATCACGGCCGCGGCGTTCGTGGTGGGGTCGAGGCCCGGGGGCTCGGTGGACACGGCGACCCGGAGCTCGGCCGCGGACGGGAA
>JAOACA010000026.1 GCA_026418075.1 Candidatus Bipolaricaulota bacterium
GCCTGGAAGAACTCCAGGAGCTCGGGCCGGACCGAGCGGAGGCCGTCGAGGACGTTCACCGCCACCGGGAAGAAGCTGATCATCGCCGCCACGGCCGCCTTGGCGAGGATCCCGTACCCGAACCACAGGACGAGGAGCGGGGCCACGGCGAACACGGGGACCATCTGCGACCCTACGAGGAACGGGGCAAGGGCCCGGCCCAGGGGGCGGACGTAGAACGAGAGCCCGGCGACGGCGAGCCCGGCCCCCACGCCCAGGGCCAGGCCCACCCCGAACGCCCCAAGCGTGGCCCCGGCGTGGTGGAGGAGGAGCGGCAGGTCGCGGACGAAGCTCCGGAGGACCGCACTCGGGGCGGGGAGGACGTACGGGGCGACGCCCCCCAGGCGACCCCCGACCTCCCAGGCCCCGACGAGGAGGAGGACCACCGCCCCCGCTGCAAGCCGATCACGCCCGGCCACGGTCCCTCCCCCGCCGGAGAGCGGAAAGCACCTCCCCCCGCAGGGCGACGAACTCCGGGCTCCCCCGGTCCCGCGGGACCTCCACCGGGAACTCCGCCACCGCCCGCGCCGGCCGCCCGCTCAGGACGAGCACCCGGTCCCCCAGGACGAGGGCCTCCTCCACGTCGTGGGTCACAAGGATGGCCGTCGTCTCCAAGGTCCTGCGGAGCCCGGCGAGCCACTCCTGGAGTTCGATTCGGGTCAGGGGGTCGAGGGCCCCGAGGGGCTCGTCGAGGAGGTAGACGGGGCGGGGGGCGAAGAACGTCCGGGCCAGGGCCGCCCGCTGCCGCATCCCCCCCGAGACCTCGTGGGGGTAGGCGTCCGCGAACGGGGCGAGCCCGAACCGGTCGAGGAGGGCCGCGGCCTCCGCCCGGTCGCGGGCCGTCGGCCGCTGGTCCACTTCCCGGGCGGAGAGGACGTTCCCGAGAAGCGTCCGCCACGGGAGGAGCGCCTCCCCCTGGGGGAGGAGGGCCACCCGACCCCGGGGAGGCCCCCCTTCCACCCGCACCGTCCCGGACGACGGGACGAGGAGCCCCGCCCCCACCCGCAGCAGGGTCGTCTTCCCGCACCCCGAGGGCCCGACCACGGCGGCCCACTCCCCCCGGTCGAGGGCCAGCGAGAGGAGGTCGAGGACCGGAAGCCACCCCGTGGGGGTGGGGTAGCCGGCGGTGACGTCGTGGAGCTCGAGGGCGGCCACCCTAGCGGGGGGCGACGAAGTGGTCCCGGCACCGGGGCTCGTAGCGCTCCAGGCCCCCGATGAGGACCTCCGGCCCCCCGGTGGCGGGTTTGCCGTCCACGAGGCGCTGGGACCGGGTCGCGGGCTCCCCGCACACCGGGCAGACGGCGGTGAGCTTCAGGACCTCATCGGCCAGGGCGAGGAGCTCGGGCATCGGCCCAAACGGCTCCCCCCGGAAGTTGAGGTCGAGGCCGGCCACGATCACCCGCCGTCCCCAAGCGACCAGCCGCTCGCACACGGCCGGGAACTCCCCCCCGAAGAAGTGGGCCTCGTCGAACGCGAGCACGTCCGCCCCCCGCACGGCCTCCTCGCCCACGGCCTGGACGAGCCTCCCCCACCCGAGGTCCGTCGGCAGCCGCCGGCAGGGGAGGGACCGGCCGTAGTGGGTGACGATCTCTTCGATTGCATAGCGGGTGTCGATCTCGGGCTTGAAGAGGAGCACGGACTTCCCGGCGATCCGGGCCCGCTCCGCCCGCCGGAGGAGCTCCTCCGTCTTCCCCGAGAACATGCACCCCGTGACGACCTCGAGCCTGCCCGGCATGCCGGCCGAATCCTAGCCCAGGCTCCCTCCCCCGCCAAGGTTGTCCCCGTTACCTTCCGCGGGTAGAGTCAAGAAGGATGCGAGGGCGCAGGCCGAAGCTCACCGGCTACCTCCTCCGGCGGGCCGTGGGGCTCGTCGTGGTCTACGTGCTCCTCCTCGGGGTGGCCGTGACCATGGCCCTCCCCTTCCTGTGGATGGTCACGACCTCCCTCAAGGACACCTACCAGGCCCTGCGTCTTCCTCCCCAGTGGATCCCCCGCCCGGCCCACTGGGAGAACTACCCCGCGGCCTGGAACGCCGCTCCGTTTGGGATCTACTTCTGGAACTCGTTCTTCCTCGCCGTGACCACCACGGTCGGGGACGTCGTGACGAGCATCCCCGCCGCCTACGCCCTGGCCAAGATGACGTTCCTTGGGCGGGGGGTCCTCCTCGGGCTGCTGCTTGGGACCCTGATGATCCCCGGGCAGATGCTCCTCGTCCCGAGCTTCGTCCTCATCAAGCGCCTGGGCTGGTACAACACGTACTGGGCCCTCATCATCCCCTGGACGGCCGGGGTGTTCGGGATCTTCCTCCTCCGGCAGTTCTTCAAGACGGTGCCCGATGAGCTGTGGGACTCGGCGCGGATCGACGGCTGTTCCCGGTTGCGGTACATGTTCCAGATCGCGGTGCCCCTCATCCGTCCGGGGATCGCCACCGTGGCCTTGTTCAAGTTCGTGGGCTCCTGGAACGCGTTTCTTTGGGTGATGATCATGACGGACAAGGTGGAGCTCCGGACGATTCCCGTGGGGCTCCGGTACTTCATCCAGGACATCGGCACCGACTACCCGCGGCTGATGGCCGCGGCGACGATGGCCATCGTCCCCGTGCTCATCCTGTTCTTCTTCGCCCAGAAGCAGTTCGTGCAGGGGATCGCCCGCACGGGGATCAAGTAGGGGGGTGAGAGACGTCGGGACTCGGGGCGTGAACGAGAATCATGAAAAACCAGAACAGGAAAGGGTGAACACCACGGAGGTGGATCATGCGGAAGCTAGCGGTTGCGGTGTTGGTGGGTGCGTTGGGCCTGGGGGCGCTCGGGCAGGTGACGATCAGCTTCTGGCACGCGATGAGCGGGGCGCTCGGGACGACCCTCACCGAGCTCATCGACAAGTTCCAGCGGGAGAACCCGGGGATCAAGGTGGAGCTCGTCTACCAGGGGGGCTATTCGACCTTGCAGCAGAAGCTCACCGCGGCGGTGGCCGCCGGCCAGCCCCCCACCCTCGCCCAGCAGTACGAGAACTGGACCACCGGTTGGCTCGATGCCCTGGTCGATCTTGACCTCTTCCTCTCCGAGGCCGTCCTCAAGGACCTCCTTCCCCAGTTTGACCAGCGGTTTGCGGGCCGGGTGGTAACCGTCCCGTTCAACAAGTCGATCCTCGTCCTCTACTACCGCCCCGACCTCGTCCCCACCCCCCCGAAGANGTGGGCGGAGTTCGAGGCCCAGGTGGCCAAGATCGGGAAGGACGAGGCCAAGGGTGTCTACGGGACCGCGTTCCGGCCCCCGAACCCCGAGATCTTCCTGACCCTCCTCCACCAGGCGGGGGGGTCGATCCTGTCCCCGGACTGGTCCGCGACCACGATCAACAACGCCCAGGGCCTCGCGGCGGCGGAGTTCGCGGCCCGGCTGGCGAAATACGCCCTCGTCCAAAGTGGCTATATCTCCGACGCGATCCAAAAAGGGATCGCGATCGGGATGTTCATTGACACCTCCGCCGGCTACACCTTCAACATGAACGCGGCGAAGACGGCCGGGGTGCCCCTGGCGGTGGCGCCGCTTCCCTGCAACGCCAACTGCGCCTCGATGATCCAGGGGACGAACCTCGCCATCTTCGCTCCCAACCAGAGCCGGGCCCAGATCCAGGCCGCGGCCAAGCTCATCGAGTTCCTCCTCCGGGAGGACAACATCGTCTACTGGGCCCAGAAGACGGGGTACCTCCCGGTGACGCGGACCGCGATCCAGGGGAAGCTCTGGCAGGACTACATCGCCGGGAAGCCCGAGCAGAAGGTGATGACGGAGCAGCTCATCGCCGGGGGCTTTGGCCAGCTCCTCCATCCCAAGTACATGGACATGCGGAGCGTCCTCATCACCTACTGGGAGCTCCTCCTCAAGGGGGAGGGTTCCCCGAAGGCGATCCTCGATGCCCTGGCCAAGGAGATCGAGGCCCTGAGGAAGTAGAGGGACTGCGGCGCGGGGGAGGGGGCTCCCTCCCCCGCGCGCCCTCATGCCCCTTCTCTCCCTGCGGCGCGGCCGGCGGTTTTGGTTGGAGACGGTGGAGGCGTACGTCTACCTCCTCCCGACCCTCGTCGTCTTGGGCTTGTTCACGTTTTACCCGTTTGTCAACGCGTTCCGCTACAGCGCCTACGACATCCGGACCCGCACCGTGCCCGGACCGGTGGTCCACACCTCCCCCGCGGTCGACGCGTGGGTTCCCCTTCTGGCCCGGGGGCGGATCCCCGAGGAGCTCGCCGCCGTTCTTGCGTCCCAGGGAGCGGTGCGGGACGAGCTGTGGGTCCGGGCCCGCCAGGCCGACCGGTGGACCCTCAAGGACGACGCCTCGGGCCAGGAGTACATCGTGATCCGGGAGGGCGACCTCCTGAAGGTCCACCGGGCGGCGACCCGGTGGGCCCTCGACCCCGTGGGATGGCAGAACTTCACCCGGGTGTTTGCGGACCCCGACTTCGCCAAGGCCCTCCGGAACACCGCGGTCTACGTGGGGGTGAGCGTCCCGGTGACCCTGGTCCTGGCCCTCCTCCTCGCCACCCTCCTCCACCGGGCCCTGTGGGGGAAGGCGTTTTTCCGGCTCACGAGTTTCCTCCCCTACATCACCCCGGTGGTGGCGATCACCATGGTCTGGGCGTGGATCTACGACCGAGACTACGGGCTCCTCAACTACTTTCTTCGGATGGGGGCGAGCTGGTTGGGGCTCGAGTTCAACCTGATCAACTGGCTCAACAGCGCCCGGTACGTCATGCCCGCCCTCATCCTGATGAACGTCTGGCGGTTCGTGGGCTATCAGGCGCTCATCCTCCTTGCGGGAATGCAGGGGATCGACCGGGAGCACTACGAAGCGGCGCGGGTGGACGGGGCCGGGGCGTGGGCGGTCTGGCGGCGGATCACCGTCCCCCTCCTCACCCCCCAGATCTTCTTCCTCCTCATCATCTCCCTCATCGGGTCGTTCAAGATCTTCGAGGAGGTCCTGATCCTCCTCCAGGGCCCCGGGCCGGAGAAGTCCGGGCTCACGATCGTCTACTACGTGTTCACCAAGGCGTTCGACTCCGGGCACTACGGCCTGGCCTCGGCGGCGTCCGTGGTCCTGTTCGCCATCATCTTTGCCCTCTCGCTCTTTCAGCTCACGGTGGTCCAGCGTCGCGTCCACTACGAGCGGTAGGAGGCGATCGTGCGCAAGGTGTTGCTTGGGGCAGTGCTCGTCCTCGTGGCCGCGGGCCTGGCCTGGGGCGGGCCGCCTGCAGGGGCGCTCCCCGCCCGGGTCCTCCGCTGGTTCGATGGGGACACGGCCCAAATCCGGTTCACCGGGGACGTCCCGCGGGGCCTGGGAACCCACGAGGTGGTGCGGCTTCTGGGGATCAACACCCCCGAGGTGGGGGAACCCCTTGCGGAGGAGGCGACGCGCCTCTTCCGGACCCTCACCATGGGGAGGGCGGTGTACGTCGAGCTCAACCCCTGGGAGGGGCGGGACCTCCACAGCCGGCTCCTTGCCTACCTGTGGGTCGAGGGGGACGAGGGGTGGGTCCTCGTGAACGAGGCCCTCCTCCGGGCCGGGCTGGCCCGGCTTCTCGTCTACTACCCGGATCAGGAGGGGTACTACTGCCGGTTCCTCCACGCCCTGGCCCTCGCCCAGCGGGACAAGCTCGGCCTGTGGGCGAAGTTCTCCGTGCCCCTCCCGTTGGAGGAGGTGGAGCGGAGCCCGGTGGGCTACGTCACGGAAGCCATCACGGTCGTGTTCACCGTGGCCCGTCTCAGCGCGGATCGCCAGGGCCTCTCCCTGTGGGCGGCGGGGAGCCGGTACGGGTTCCGGGCGATCCTCGACCCGGGGCTCTGCCACCCGGCCTGGGAAGGGCACCCCCTCCCCGGTCCAGACCTCGTGGGCCGGCGGGTGGCGGTGACGGGGGAGCTTCTTTGGGACAGCTTCGGGGGCGGTCCGCGGATCGTGGTCCGCTTCCCCGAGCTCCTTGAGCTCTGGTCTGGGGAGGGATCCTCCCCGTGAGGGCCGTCGCCCCCCTTCTGGGGCTCCTCCTGGGGGTCCTCCTCGGTTGGGGGTCTCCCCTCCGCTACGGCCCCTGGACCGGAGCCCCGGAGGCCCGGGCGGTCACCGTGAGCTGGGTTGCCTCCCCGGCGAGCCCGGCGGCCGTGGAGTACGGCCCTCTCCGGAGGGGCTGGCCCCTCGACCTCTTCCCCTTATGGGCGCGGTACGTTCCGGCCCAAACGGCCGATTGGGGGATCGCCCACGTGCGCCTGGAGGGCCTGGAGCCGGGGACCTGGTACACCTACCGCGTCGTGTTCCTGGATGGCTCCCGGAGCCCGGTGGGAACCTTCCGGACCGCCCCCTACCCAGGAGAGCCGGTGACGTTCGCCGTCCTCTCGGATACCCAGTGGCAGTGGACCGGTCCCAACCGCGTCCGGATGGTGGCGGAGGCGCTGGGGCGGGCCTCTTTCGCGTTCCACTTCGTCCTCCACGGGGGGGACCTCGTCGAGACCCCGATCCCCTCCCACTGGGAGTTCTTCTTCAGCTCCCTTGCCCCGGTCCTCCGCTGGGCCCCCATCCTCCCCGTCCTTGGGAACCACGAGCGGGATAGCATAAGCTACTACGAGCACTTCGCCCTTCCCCCCGGGGGCGGGCGGCTGGGGAAGCGGTGGTGGACCCTGCGGTGGGGGGACGTGGTGGTCGTGGGCCTGGACAGCAACGCCCGGAGCCCCCGGGACTACCTCGACCAGGCGGAATGGCTGCGGGCATCCCTCTCCGGCCCCGAACCCCATCGGTTCGTCGTCTTTCACCACCCCGTGTTCTCCTCCGACCGGAGCTACGGCCCGGGGTCCGAGGGCCTCCAGGCCCTGTGGCATCCCCTGTTTGTGGAGCTCGGGGTGGACCTCGTGTTCACCGGCCACGCCCACAACTACGAGCGGATCGAGCGGGACGGGGTCACGTACCTCGTCTGCGGGGGAGGGGGGGCGAACCTCTACCCGTTGGGGAGCCGGGTGCCTGGGTCCGTGGCGGGGAGCGACGAGTACCTGTTCTACGTCCCCGTCCGCGCGGGGGGGGGGGGGGTCGCGGTCGAGGGGGTGGGGGTCGCCCGGGTGGGGGAGGGCGGGCCCGTGCCAGGGCGATGGGTGATCGACGCCTTTGTCCGGCCGGACCGCCCGTAGGGGCTCTCCGCACTTCTTCCAAGGGTTTTCCGCATGGCTTGGGGCTCCCTTGGTACAATGAGCTCACCCTAGGAGGTGGACGATGCGCGTCGGACGGTGGACCGGCGTTCTCCTGGTCGTTGCGGGCTTTTTCGCCCTAGGGAAGGGCCCCCTCAACCTGGCCCTTGTGTGGCACCAGCACCAGCCCCTCTACTGGAACCGGCTCACCGGGGAGTACGAGCTCCCCTGGGTCCGGGTCCACGGGGTGCAGGAGTACATCGACTCCCCGCGGATCCTCCTCGAGTTCCCCGGGGTGGTGGTCACCTACAACCTCCAGCCGAGCCTCCTCTGGCAGCTTGTGGACTACGCGGAGATCACGGACGAGGAGCGGGGGAGGGGCGGTCTCCACGGGCTCATCGGGGCGGTGGACAACCACCTCCGCTGGACGTGGGCCCTCCTCCACGAGCCGGAGGCCCTGACCCCGGAGATCCGGGCGGCGATGGGGGAGCAGTTCTTCTGGATCAACCCCTACATGCTCCGCCCGGGGGGGAAGTACTACGACCCCCGCTACGCCGAGCTCAACGCCCTCCGGGCCCGGCGGGCCCTCACCGATCCGGAGCTCCTCGATGCCGCCGGGCTCTTCCTCCTCTGGCAGATCTCCCCCGAGCTCCACGGGGAGCTTGGGCTTCTCCCCCTCCGGGGCAAGACGGGCTGGACGGAGGAGGACATCGTGCGGGTGATCCGGGCCCAGCACGCGGTCCTGACCCGGGTGGTGGAGGCGTACCGAGCCGTGGCGGCCGCGGGGACGGAGCTCGTGACGAGCCCGTTCTACCACCCGATCCTCCCCCTCCTTGCCGCCCGGGGGTGGGACGAGGACGTGCTTGCCCAGCTGCGGCTTGGGCAGGAGCAGCACGAGCGCCTGTTGGGGAGGCCGGCGGTCGGGGTCTGGCCCCCGGAGCAGGCGGTGTCGGCCCGGGCAGTGGAACTCCTTTCCCAGGCGGGGTTCTCCTGGACCGTGGCCGACGAGTGGACCCTCGCCGCCGCCCTCGGCCGGACCCCGACCCGGGCCGAGCTCGCCCAGGCCTGGCGGTTTGGGGGGATCGCCCTCTTCTTCCGCGACCACAACCTCTCGGACAAGATCAGCTTCGCCTACGGGAACAAGCCCACCTCCGAGGCGGTGGCCGACTTCATGGCCGAGGTGCGGAAGTACTGGGAGGCACTGGACCGGCCCGAGGAGCACGTCCTGGTGGTGGCCCTGGACGGGGAGAACTGGATGTTCATGGCCGGCTACCCCGACAACGGGCGGGAGTTCCTCCGGGCCCTCTACGCCGCGCTCCTGAAGGCGGAGTGGGTGAGGCCAATCACCCCCGGCGGGTTCCTGGCCGCCCGCGCTCCCAAGGCGGAGCTCCCTACCGTTCCTGTGGGGTCGTGGGCCGGCGACCTCTCCACCTGGAGCGGGGAGCCGGAGGAGGACGAGGCCTGGGAGCGCCTTGGGGCGGCCCGGGCGGCCGTGTTCGCCCGGGATCCGAGCCCCGCCGCCCTCCGCGCCCTGTACGCCGCGGAGGGATCGGACTGGTTCTGGTGGTACGGCGACGACCAGGACTCGGGGACGGACGACCTCTTTGACTGGCTGTTCAAGACCCACCTCCTCGCCGCCTACCGGGGGGCGGGGTACGCCGAAGGGGAGATCCCCCCGGTCCTCTCCTTGCGCCTCCGGATCCCCCTCCGGGCCAACCTCGGCGAGGTGAAGCCGGTCCTCGACGGCAAGGTCACCGCGCCTGGGGAGTGGGCGGAGGCGGCCGTGTACCCCGGGGTCGGCGCCGTCAAGGCGGTGGCGGTGGCCTACGGGGAGAACCTCCTCCACGTCCGGGTCGACCTCGACCGTCCGGCCCGGGACCTTGTTGGCACGGAGACGAAACTTGTCCTGTACGCGACCGGGAAGCCCGGGGAGCGGGCGAACATCCTCACCCGCCACAGCGGAGAGGCGTTGGGGTTCGCCCTCGTCGCGGCGGTGGAGCTCGACTTCGCCAAGCTCGGCCCCGATGGGGCGGGATACGTGTTCCGCTACGCCGCGGACGGCCGAGGAGGGTGGCGGCTTGCCTCCCCGATCCGCACCCTCACCCTCCGGGCCGCCCGGGCCGACGCGGTGGTGGAGTTCGGGGTTCCGCTGGAGGAGCTGGGGGTCGAGCCGGGGGGGAGCCTCGTCCTCGCCGTGGCCCTGGAGCGGAAGGGCGAGCTCCTCGGCCAGGCCCCGGGGCGGCCCCTGTGGGCGCGGATCCCCACCCTCATCCAGGGGGTCGAGGTGTGGGCGATGGCCGACCCCGCCGGGGACGACCACGGACCGGGGACCTACGTCTACCCCTTGAACAGCGTCTTCGCCGAGAGGGGGTTGTTCGACCTCCTCCGCTACGCCGTCTACGACGCCAAGGATCGGTGGCAGCTCGCGTTCGACTTCCCGACCCTCCCCAACCCCTGGAACGGTCCCCACGGGTTCTCCCACCCCATCCTTTACCTCTACTTTGACGTGGCGCCGGGGGGGAAGACGGAGTCCCACGAGGAGGGGAAGGCGGCCCAAGTGTCGTTCAGCCCTGAGCATCCGTGGGACTACTTCGTGAAGGTGGCGGGCTGGCCGGCCTATGGGCGGCACCTCTGGACGGCTGCCGGCGAAGGTCCGTTCCTCGTCGAGGTCGCAAGCGACCCCAAGCGGGGGAGGATCATCGTCACGATCCCCAAGGCCCTCGTCCCCGATCTCCGCGGGGCCCACTACGTCCTCGTGGGGTCCCAGGACGGCTACGGCCCGAACCACCTCCGGCCGATCGGGGTGAACCCCGGGGAGTGGACGGGCGGGGGATCCCCTGATCCCCTGTGGGCTCCCCAGATCTACGACTACCTGGCCCCGGCGGGGGTCTCCCAACCGGAGCTCCTCGGGGGGTATGATCGGGCCGGGCGGAGGTACGCCGTGCTCCGGCCCGTGGAGGTGCGGTACTGAGAGGAGGTGAGACGGAGGAAGGGAGATCCGGCATGGGAGAGAACATGAGCGTGCGGCTGGTAGCCCAAGAAGTGAGGAAAGGAGGATCCATGCGGAAGCTTGCGTGTTTCGTGCTCGCGGTGGCCCTCGGGGGCGGCCTCGCCCTGGGGGCGGAGAAGGGGAAGATCACGATCTGGGCCGATGACACCCGGACCCCGGTGTTCCAGGCGGTGGGGGAACTCTACACCCTGGCCACGGGGATCCCGGTGGAGGTGGTCCAGATCTCGTTTGGGGACATCCGGGGCCAGTTCACGACCGCGGCCCCGGCCGGGGCGGGTCCGGACATCATCATCGGGGCCCACGACTGGGTGGGGGAGCTGGCGGCGAGCGGGCTTCTAGCCCAGATCCGGCTTCCGGCGGCTCTCGCCGCCCAGTTCGACCGGGTGACCCTCGAGGCGTTCACCTACGGCGTCCTGTACGGACTTCCCTACGCCCGGGAGGGGATCGCCCTCGTCTACAACAAGAAGCTCGTCCCCACCCCGCCCAAGACGTGGGCGGAACTCCTGGCCATGGCCCGGAAGCTCACGGATCCCACCAAGCCCCAGTACGGGTTCGTGGTCCAGAACCCCGATCCGTACCACTCGTTCCCGTTCCTGTCCGCCAAAGGGGGCTACATCTTTGGGGTGAAGGACGGGAAGCTCAACCCCTGCGACGTGGGTCTCGATAGCGCTGGGGCGATTGCCGGGGCCAAGGTCCTCGACGCCCTGTTCGAGGAGGGGCTCCTTCCGGCCGGATTGGGTTGGGACACGTGGACGTCGCTCTTCGCCCAGGGGCGGATCGGGATGGTCATCACCGGGCCGTGGGCGATCGGGATCGCCCGGGGCGGCGGGATCGACGTCGGGGTGGCCCCCATCCCGACGATCGACGGCGGGGTCCCCAAGCCGTTCGTCGGGGTACAGGGGGTGATGGTCTCGGCCTACTCCCCCAACCTCGCCCTGGTGGAGGACTTCCTGTTCAACTTCTTCGCCACGTACTCCACCATGATGGCCCTCTACAAGAAGGACCCGCGGATCCCGGCGTTCCTCCCCGTGTACGACGCGGTGAAGGACGACCCCATCCTGCGCGGGTTCGCTGAGTCCATCGCCAACGGGGTCCCCATGCCCAACATCCCCCAGATGAGCGCGGTGTGGGGTGCCTGGTACGATGCGATGGCCCTGATCGGCGACCAGACGAAGGAGCCTGCCGTCGCCCTCAAGGAGGCGGCGGACAAGATCCGGGCCACGCTGCAGTGTAAGTAGGGACGCGAAGGGGGCGGGGCCTCCCCGCCCCCTTCTTCTCCTTCAGGGCTATGCGGCGGATCCCGGCGGTGGGGACGTGGGCCAAGGGGGGCCTCCTCGCCCTCCTGGATGCCCTCGTGGTCTTCTGGTGCGTCCTGTTTGCCTGGGACGGCCGGTGGGCGTTCCTTGCCCTCACCGCGGGCGGAGCCCTCCTCCTCAACGCCCTCCTCCTCTCCCGCCGCGCCTACCCGTTCCGGTACCTCGCCCCGGGGCTCCTCTTCCTCGGCCTCATGGTGGTCTACCCCATGGGGTACACGGTGTACATCTCCTTCACGAACTACGCCACGGGGAACCTCCTTCCCAAGCGGGAGGCGATCCGCCTCCTCACCGAGCGGGAGATCGTCCCCGATCCCCCCCGCCGGTTCCCCTTTACTGGCTACGGGACCCCAGGCTCCCTCTACGCCCTCTACCTCCGGGGGGAGGGAGAGGACTACGTCCTCTTCCCTGACGGCCGCCTCTCCGCCCCGCAGAACCACCGTCTGGTCTTCTCGGATGGCGTTCCGGAGTCCGTGGACGGCTATCCCCAGCTCCTCGGGCGGGACCTCTTCCCGCTTGTAGCCCAGCTTCAAGGCCGGCGGATCCCCTACAGGGAAGGATGGCTGAGGCTTGCCACCCTCCGGGAGTTCGGGTTCTACCTTCCCCAGTACCGGTACGACCCCGCCGCGGACACCCTCGTCGACCAGGCCACGGGGAAGGTGTACACCCCCCGGGAGGGGCGGTTCGTGGCCCCCGATGGGGAGGCCCTCGACCCGGGGTGGGTGGAGA
This sequence comes from Candidatus Bipolaricaulota bacterium, assembly GCA_026418075.1. Taxonomy (GTDB): domain Bacteria; phylum Bipolaricaulota; class Bipolaricaulia; order Bipolaricaulales; family Bipolaricaulaceae; genus Bipolaricaulis. The sequence continues at coordinate 12,243 of JAOACA010000026.1, forward strand.
CCGTGGGGCTGGCCAACTACGTCCGCTTCTTCCGCGACCCCCTCTACCACGGGGCGTTCGTGCGGGTCTTTCTCTGGAACGTGGCGTGGGCGGTGCTCTCTGTTGCGTTTAGCTTTGCGCTGGGACTGGCCCTGGCGTTGCTCCTCAACGACCGGGGGCTGCGCCTCCGGAAGGTCTACCGGTCCCTCCTCATCGTCCCCTACGCCTTGCCCGCCTTCATTTCCGTCCTCATCTGGCGGGCGTTCTTCAACCAGGAGCTGGGGCTCTTCAACCAGACGCTCTTCTCCTGGTTTGGGGTCAAGGTTCCCTGGCTTCAGAACGTGTTCTGGGCCCGGTTCTCCCTCATCCTGACCAACGTCTGGCTCACCTACCCCTACATGATGCTCGTGAGCCTGGGGGCGCTGCAGTCGATCCCGGGGGAGCTCTATGAGGCGGCGAAGGTGGACGGGGCCGGTTCCTGGCGGCGGTTCACCCACGTCACCTTCCCCCTCCTCATGATCTCCGTGTCCCCCCTCCTCATCGGCTCGTTTGCGTTCACGTTCAACAACTTCACCCTCATCTGGCTTCTCACCCGGGGGGAGCCGGTGGTGGAGATCGGGAGCCGGGCCGGGGCCACGGACATCCTCCTCTCGTATGCCTACAAGCTTGCGTTCGAGGGGGCGCGGGGAAACGAGTGGTCCATGGCCTCGGCCCTTGCGGTGCTGATCTTCCTCATCGTCATCCTCGTCTCCGGGGTGAGCTTTGCCCGGACGCGGGCCCTGGAGGAGGTGTCCCGTGGCCTCTAGGCGTTCTTTGGGGTGGTGGGCCCGCCGGCTCCTTCGGAACTTCCTCGCCTGGGTGGCGATCGCGTTTGCCCTCTTCCCGGCCCTGTTCGTGGTCGGGACCTCCTTCAACCCCACGAACAACCTGAGCGCCACGCGGATGATTCCCGACCGTCCCACCCTCGTCCACTACCGGGTCCTCGTCCGGGACTACCCGTTCCTCACGTGGCTGGGCAACACGGTGAAGGTAGCCGGGATCACCTCGGTGGTCACGGTGTTCCTGTGCGCGCTTGGGGCGTACGCCTTTTCCCGGTTCCGTTTCCGCGGCCGCCGGACCTCCCTCCTCACCCTCCTCCTTGTCCAGATGTTCCCCCAGACCCTGGGGATGGTGGCGATCTTCCTCCTCCTCAACACCCTGGGGAAGCACCTCCCGTGGCTGGGGGTCAACACCCACCCCGGCCTCATCCTCGTCTACCTCGGGGGGGCGATGGGGTTCAACACCTGGTTCATGAAGGGGTACTTCGACACGATCCCCCGATCGCTGGAGGAGTCGGCCCTCGTGGACGGGGCGACCCCGTTCCAGGCGTTCGTTCGGGTGGTCCTGCCCCTCGCCCGGCCGATCCTCGCCGTGGTGGTGGTGATCCAGTTCATCACGATCTACTCCGAGTACCTTCTTGCGAGCATCCTCCTCAAAGGGGAGCGGATGTACACCCTGTCGGTGGGGCTGCGGCTGTTTCTGGGGGACAACTACCGGGACCGGTGGGGGATGTTCGCTGCGGGAGCCGTGCTCGGGGCTCTCCTCATCTTGGCCCTCTTCTACGCCCTGCAGTCCCAGATCGTCTCCGGCCTCACCGGCGGGGCGGTCAAGGAGTAGCTACCCCCGTTTCAGGAGCCGAAAGCTCATCCCCGGGAGAGGGAGCAGGCTGGACGCCCGCTCGTTCCCGAGGAGGTCGGTCCAGCGGGTTCCCCGGGGCAGGGGGACCGCCGCTTCCTCTTCTTCTGCGTTGAGGGCTAAGGCGACCTCTTCTTCCCCGGCCCGCCGGAGGAGAACGAGGGCCCGCCCTTCCGCGAACGACCACCGGACGTCCCCCACGCGGAGGGCCGCTTCCTCCCGGCGGAGGCGGGCCAAGGTGCGGAACGTGGTGAGGAGCTCGCGGTCCCAGCGCGCCTCGTCCCAGGGGAAGGTTCGCCGGCAGTCGGGGTCCTCTCCTCCCTCGAGCCCGACCTCGTCCCCGTAGTAGATCGCCGGGGCCCCGGGGTAGGCGAAGAGAAACGCCGCCCCCAGGGCGACCTTCCGCCTGTCTCCCCCGCAGAGGGTCCGAAACCGGGGGACGTCGTGGCTCCCAAGAAGGGTGTAGCAGGCGTAGTTCGCCTCGGGAGGGTAGCTCGCCCATAGTCCCCGAAGGGCGCGGGCAAACCGCGGGGCGTCCCACGACTCCTCAGCGAGGAAACGGACGAGGGCCTCGCGGAGCTTGTAGTGCATGACCCCATCCAGGGCCCGGTGACGGAACCAGGATGTGGCGAGGCCCATCACCTCCCCCAGCACGTACGCCTCGGGGTTCTCCTCCTTCACCGCTTGGTACACCGCGCGCACGAAGTCGGGGGGGAGGTACTCCACCGTGTCCAGCCGCCAGCCGTCGATCCCCTCCCGGATCCAGTGCCGGGCGACGGAGAGGAGGTATTCCCGGACCGGGGGATGGTCAAGGTTCCACTCCGGGAGGTAGGCATGCCCGGCCCAGCAGGCGTAGTTGGGCTCCGGATCGGCTTGGGGCCGGTCGCCGCGGATCGTGAACCACCCCCAGTACGGGGAGCGGCGGCCCCGTTCGATCGCGTCCTGGAAGAACGGGTGGCCCTTCCCACAGTGGTTGAACACCCCGTCGAGGACGACCCGGATCCCTTGCCCGTGGGCAGCGGCGAGGAGGTCCCGGAACGCCCCGTCCCCGCCCAAGGTCGGATCCACCTGGAAGTAGTCCTCCCCGTCGTAGCGGTGGTTCGTGGACGCCCGGAAGATCGGGGTGAGGTACAGGGCGGTCACCCCGAGCTCCCGGAGGTAGGGGAGCTTCTCGTGGATCCCTTCAAGGTCGCCGCCGGAGAACGAGCGGGGGGTGGGAGGGGCGTCCCACGGTGCGGTCCCCGGCGGGTCGTTCGCGGGATCCCCGTTGCGAAAGCGGTCCGGGAAGATGTGGTAGAAGACCGCGTCCCGTACCCAGGGCGGAGGCGTGATCACTTCCACCGGGTGAGGATCTCCTCACGCCGGAAGAGCTTCACCGCGAGCACGAGGAGAGCCCCATCGAGGAGGATCAGGATCCCCCCTTCGAGAAGGACGAGGAACAGGTTCACCGCCGTCATTCGAGCCGAGTAGACGATCAGGGGGACGAGGGACGGGATCACGGCCAGGCCCGAGAACTGGTACGCCGCCCGGGGGTCGCTCGTTCGGGACGAGACGAGCATGGACACGAGGACCCCAAACAGGGCGAGGAGGGGCGAGAGGAAGAAGATCGAGAGGAGCCAGGGGGCCGTGAGGACCCCCGCGGGGATCCCCCCAAGCATCAGGTGGGCCGCGGCCAGGACCAGACCGAACACCCCCCAGGTGAGGGCGACCGCGGGGAGGACGGCGACGAGGGCCTTGCCGAGGAAGAGCTCCCAGTCCGTGAGGGGGGTGGCGAGGAGAGGCTCAAGCGTCCCCTGCTCCTTCTCCCCGACGATGGAGTAGACGGCGAGGGTGACGGGGATCATCACCGGGAGGATGAGGAAGTACATGAGGGCGGTGTTGAACAGGGCGGCCTGGGCCTCGGGGGGGAGGCCTTGGCCCTGCCAGACCATGAACCCGGCGAGCCCCCCCATGAGG
>JAOACA010000027.1 GCA_026418075.1 Candidatus Bipolaricaulota bacterium
CGATGAGCGTCCAGGTGATGACGTCCCCCACCGCGGCCTGAACCACCGTGGGTACTTTGTAGATCAGTACGGCGCCGGGGAGGATCTGAACCGGCTGGGAGTCGGTGAGGTAGCGGGGGACGGTTTCCACCCAGTCCACCCGGGCGTCGAGGGTCCCGGAGATCGTCCCGCAGCCCGTGAGCAGGCCGAACTCCAGGGTGATCGTCTCCCCGGGCGGAAGCTCGTAGGAGAAACCGAGGATGAGGTCCACATTCCAAATGACATTAAGCCCCGAGGAGGAGGTCGGTTCGGCCTCCACGATCGTCCCGTCGGGGAGGATGAACGCCCCGGTGCTCACCACGTAGGAGAACCCGGCGTTGGGACGGGTCACCGTGAAAGCGATCGCCGACGCGGTCTGGGCGCCGGCGGTGAAGGTCACCGTGAACATCGGGAGATAGCAGCGGCCCATCTCCGTGGGCCCCTGGAGGTCCACCGCCTGGGCGGTTCCCAGGGCCCCGAGGGCCAAGAGGAGAACTCCCAGGTGAAACCATCGGTTTCGCATACCTACCCCCTGTCGGGCACCGTTCCTCAGCCTAAGGCTAGCCAGTATCGTCCCCCTGCCCGCGGTTGTCTAGGATCAACACCACACTGTAATGTCCGTTACCCACGGGGGCACTATAGAGCTTCCGCTGCGGCGGGGCAAATCCTGGGGGTTCAGCCGGCGGTGAACGCCCGGTAGAGGACGAGGCCTCCGACGCCAAGGAAGAGGGTCCCAGCCGCGATCTGGATGTACTTGGCGGGGATGACCTCCCCGACGAGCCCCCCCACGAACGCCCCGAGGAGGCTCACGGCCGAAAGGGCCAGGGACGCCCCGAGGACCACCGCCCACGGGGCCTGGTGCTGGGCGGCCAAGTTGAACACCAGGAGCTGGGTCTTGTCCCCGAGCTCGGCCAGGAACACCATCCCGAACGTCGTCGCCACGAGCTTCCAGTCCACGCTCTCCTCCTCCGGCGCTGGGCGATGATAGCCCGTCCCTGCGCGGGAGGGCGAAGGGGCGTATACTTCCCCCCTTCGTCCGATGGAACCAGCAAAAACGCGCGAGCGAATCCTGAACGGGCCGATCCTCCCCACGATGGCCCTCCTCGCCTGGCCGGTGATGGTCACGAGCGCCCTCCAGGCCCTGTACAACCTCGTGGACGCGTTCTGGCTCGGGCGCCTGGGGACCGCGGCGGTGGCGGCGCCAGGGATGGCCTGGCCGGTTCTCTTCTTCTTCATGTCGTTTGCCGGGGGCTTCCAGTCCGCGGGGGCGACGTTCGTGGCCCAGCACTTCGGGGCCCGGGACCGGAGGGGGGCCGAGGAGTCGGCAAGCCAGCTTCTGGGGTTCCTCCTCCTCGTGTCGGGCGTCCTCGCGGCCGTGGGATACACCCTTTCCCCTCTTGTCCTCCGCCTGATCGGGGCCCCCAAGGAGATCTACCCCCTGGCCCTCGTCTACCTCCGGATCGAGTGCCTGGGGCTCCCGATCATGTTCGTCGCCCAGGTGTTCGGGGGGCTGATGCTTGGGCTGGGGAACACCCGGCTCACGATGTACCTGAGCGTCTCCTCCCTCCTCCTCAATGGGATCCTCGACCCGATCTTCATCTTCGGCCTGGGCCCGATCCCGGCGTGGGGGGTCGCCGGGGCCGCCGGGGCGACGATCCTCTCCCGGGCCCTCGTCGCCGGGGTCGGGCTCGCTCTCCTCGCCTCGGGCCGGGTGGGGATCCGGATCCACCTCCGGGACCTCCGACCGCGGCGGGAGCGGATCCTCCCCATCCTCCGGGTGGGGGTCCCCAACGTCCTCGACCAGGCGAGCACGTCCCTGGGGTTCGTGGTGATGATGGGCCTCGTGTCGGGGTTCGGGACGGCGGTCGTCGCCTCGTACACCGTGGGAAACCGGATCATCAACCTGATCAACGTGGTGAGCTGGGGGGCGGGAAGCGCGCTGGTGGCGATGACCGGCCAGAACCTGGGGGCGGAGCGCTACGAGCGCGCAGGCCAAGTGGCTAGAACGGGGATCCTGGCCACGTTTTTGGCTCTGGTGGGCCTGTACGGGGTCACCCTGCTCCTGCGCCGCCCCATGTTTTCCCTGTTCGTGCGCGACCCCCTGGTCATCCAAGAGGGCGTCTGGTACATCATGATCTTCGGCATTTCCATCCCCTTCTTCGGCCTCTTTGACGCCGCGGCCGCGGTGTTCCGGGGCTCCGGGCACACCGTTCCCCCGATGGTCATGGCCATCGTGCGCCTGTGGGGCCTGCGCGTGTTCCTGTCTTGGCTCTTCGGCTACCTCTTGGGCTTGGGGACCACGGGGATGTGGGTCGGGATGACCCTGAGCAACGTGTTGGCCGGGGTGGCCTTGGCCCTTTGGCTCCGCCAGGGGACGTGGAAGCGGAAGGTCATCCGGGTCGCGGCCCCGTCTCCAGGGGTGGCGTCGTAGCGGGAAACGCGGAAAGCCGCTTCAGGGCGCGGAGCTCTTCGGTCCGCCCCAGGCGCGCCCGGAGGACCGCCCGGCGGAGGACCGCGATCGTCCGGTCGTAGGCCTCCCGGTCCACGGGGTACGGGGTCCCGTCCTTTCCCCCGTGGGCGTAGGCGAACCGGGCCGGGTCCCGAAACGAGGCCGGGGCCCCGTAGAGGAGCTCGGCAAGGAGGGCCAGCGCCCGCAGGCCCTTCGCCCCCACCCCGGGCGTCCGGAGGAGCGCGGCGAAGTCCTCCGCCCCGGCCGCGTAGGTGGCGAGGAACACCGACCGCAGCCGCCGCGGGTCAAGGTCGGAGAGGAGGAGGGCGTGCCGCTCGGGAAGCTTCATCCCCTGAAGCTGGACGAGTTCGGCCACCGTCCGGTCCGGGGGGCGCCGGGCGAGGTCGGGGATCGCCTCCCGGGCCGGGGAAGCCTCGTGGGCGACGAGGTTGAGGACGAGGTCGGCCCTCGCCCCGGCGATCCCGGCGTGGGGCTCGCACACGAAGCTTTCAAGCGCCTCGGAGAACCAGTGGTAGCGGCGGGCAAGGCCCGTCCCCTCGTTCATCCCCTGCTGGACGACCGCCCACCGTCCCCCCCGATCGAAGAAGAGAACGTGGTGGTAGATCTCAAACCCGTCCTGGAGGGCGGCGGAGTCCACCTTGGCGCTTATCCGGGAGGCGTGGACGAGGGGCGCGGGCTCGAGGCCCCACCGGGGTGCGGCGGCCTCGATCTCGGCCGGGGTCCTCCGGGAGGCGGCGCCCTTCCCCCCTGCGGCCGCCAGCCCGACCTCCGCCCCCACCTCGGCCAGGGCCGCCTTGAGCGCCCCGCAGGTCGTGGTGGTGAGGCCGCTCGAGTGCCAGTCGAAGCCGAGGAGGCAGCCCAGGGCCTGGAACCAGCGGGGGTCGGAGAGCCGGGCGAGGACCCCCGCGGTCCCGTACTCGTCCGCGAGCGCAAGGACGATCTCCCGGGAGAGGGCGGTCATCCGGGAAAAGAGCCACCGGGGGGCGTGGCCCCCGTGGAGGGGGAGGTCCGCGGTTCCCGTGCGTCCGGCCACAGGGCGATCGTAGCCCTCTTCCCTTGCCCGGCAACCGATCGGAACGCTACACTCGACTCCGTGCTGCGGCAGGACGTGGTTGCCTTCCTCGACGAGCGCTTCCCCCCCGCCCTCGCCGAGCCGTGGGACCGCTCCGGACTCCAGGTCGGGCCCCTGTCCGCCCCGTGCCGACGCGTGACCGTCGCCCTCGACCTCTCCCTCCCCCTGGCCTCGGGCCTCGACGGGGTGGACCTCGTCGTGACCCACCACCCCCTCCTCTTCCGCCCCCTCGAGCGGGTCCTCCCCGAGACGCCGTCTGGGGCCAAGCTGAAGGCGCTGCTCTCCGCGGGGACCGCCCTCTACGCCGTCCACACCCCGTACGACGTCGCCCACGGCGGCCTCGGGGAGGTTCTGGCCGCGCTTCTCAGCCTCACGGACGTCCGGCCCCTCGCCCCGCGGGGGCGGCTCCTCAAGCTCGTCGTGTTCGTCCCCCAGGGGCACGAGGACGCTGTGGCCCACGCCCTGTTCCGGGCCGGGGCCGGCGGGATCGGGAACTACACCCACTGCTCGTTCCGTGCCCCGGGAACGGGCACGTTCCTCCCCGGTGCGGGGGCGCGACCGTTCCTGGGCGAGGTCGGCCGGGAAGAGCGCGCCCCCGAGGTCCGGCTGGAGACGGTCGTCCCCGGGGAGCGGGTCCCCGCGGTCCTCCGGGCAATGAAGGACGCCCATCCCTACGAGGAGGTGGCCTACGACCTCTACCCGTTGGAGATCCCCCCCGGGCGCCACGGCCTGGGGCGGGTGGGGGAGCTGCCTGAGCCGATGCGGGCAACCGAGGTGGTCTCCGCCTTTGGCGAAGGGTTGCGGGCTGAGCCGCGGGCGGTCTACGGGGACCTCGACCGAACCGTCCGGCGGGTGGCCGTGTGCGGGGGGAGCGGGGGGTCCCTCGTCGGAGAGGCCCTCGCGGCGGGGGCGGAGCTCTACCTCACGGGGGAACTGGGGTACCACGACGGCCTTGGGGCCGCCGAGGGGGGCCTTGCGGCGGTCGCGTTCGGGCACCGGGAGACGGAGGCCCCGTTCGTGGGCCACGTGGCCCGTCTCCTCCGGGAGCGGTTCCCCACCCTGGAGGTCGAGGAGCGGTGAACGACGCCCTGTCCCGCCTCCGCAAGCTCGCCGAGGCCGACGCCCTCCTCCGCAAGCTCGAGGGGCGCCTGGCCGACCTGCACCGGGAGGAAGAGCACCTCCGGGCCCGGCTCGCCGCGGAGGACGAGGCGTGGGCCCGCCGGCAGGAGGCCCACCGGGCCCTCCGCCGCGCCGCCACCGACCGGTCCGCCGAGGTCGACGACACCGACGCCAAGATCCGCCTCTACTCCCGGAAGCTCGAGCACGACATCCTCCCGTACAAGGAGATGGAGTACCTCCGGGAGCAGGTGACCTTCCTCCGGGCGCGCCTGGACGAGCTCACCGAGGAGGCCCTCCGCCTCATGGCCGAGGCCGAGGAGGACGAGCGGCGGCTCCAGCTCGACCGGGAGGAGCACCTCGCCCGGAGGAGGAAGCTCGAGGAGGAGCTTTCCGCCGTGGCCCGGCGGCGGGAGGAGACCCTGGGGGAGCGGGCGGAGGCGCGAACCCGCCGGGAGGCCCTCCACGGGGACGTCCCCCCCCACCTCCGGGCAGCCTACGACCGCCTCCTCAGCGCCGGGAACCCGGTCGTCCCAGTCCAGGGCGGCTCCTGCGGGGGATGCCACCTCCGGCTTGCGGAGACCACCCTGGAGAAGGTGAAGGCGGATCGGGAGGTTGTGACCTGCGAGCACTGCTCACGGTTTCTCTACTGGCCGTCCTAGGGGTGGCCCAGGAGCTCCCCCTCCCGGTCGGCCCGCTGAACGACTACGGCCAGACGCTGGAGCGGGAAGATCGGGAGCGGTTGTCCGAACTCGTGGGCCTCCTCCAATCCCACGGGGTGTCCCTCGTCTACCTCGCCAGCTGGCACGACCCGTTCCGGGACCCCGCCCGGTACGCCCAGGCCGTGTTCCGCGCTTGGAACCTCCCCGCCCAGGCCCTCCTCGTCGTCTTCCTCCGGGGGGCGGACCGGAGGTGGCGGGTGGAGGCCGTTCTCGGCTCCGAGGCCGCAGCCAAGGTCCCCCCGGCGGGGTGGGAGGAGATCCTCGCCCAGGCCCGGATCGAGGCCAACCGCCTCCAGCCCGCCTCGGCGTTCGGGAACCTCGCCCAGCGGCTGCTCGCGCTCCTCACCACGGGCCCCCGGGCCCCCGCCCGGCGGTCCTGGGCGTGGGCCTACGCCGTGGCCGCGCTCCTTGGGATCGGCGGGGTCCTCCTCCTCGGCCGGGCGTTCCTCTGTCCCCACTGCCTCCGGCCCCTCCGCCGCCGCCCTTCCTTCCGCGGTATACTTTGGGTGTGTCCTCGCTGTCGGTACACGAGGACCGGCCGGCGGTAAGGGAGACGGCCAGGGGGCCGCGGGGGAAACCCTGAGGAAGGTCCGGACTCCGCCGGGCAGGCTGCTCGGGGCAACCCGAGAGGGGGCGACCCCTGGACAGTGCCACAGAGAACAGACCGCCAGCGGCCCATTGCGGGTGCGGGCAAGGGTGAAACGGTGGGGTAAGAGCCCACCGCCGGGGCCGCGAGGACCCCGGGCACGGTCAACCCCAGCCGGAGCAAGGCCAAATAGGGAGGCGGTTGAGGATGGCCCGTCCGATGCCTCCGGGTAGGCCGCGTAGATGAATGGCCCCCCACGACAGAATCCGGCCTACGGCCCTCTCCCTCGCCCCGGCCAAAGCAACGCAAAGGAGGCAAAATGTTTTGGCTTTTCTACCCTGAGACCCTGATCGTGCTCCTCCCGGCACTTGTCCTGGCGATTTACGCCCAGTACAAGGTGCGGAGCACGTACGCGAAGTACCTCCACGTCCCCGTGGGGCGGCGGATCACCGCCGCCCAGGCCGCGGAGCTCCTCCTCCGCGCGGCGGGGGTGGGCGGGGTGAAGATCGAGGGGACGGACCGCCCGCTTGGGGACCACTACGACCCCCGGGCGAAGGCCCTCCGGCTCTCCGCCCCGGGCTCAAGCTCGGTGGCCGCCGTCGGGGTCGCCGCCCACGAGGCCGGGCACGCGATCCAGCACGCCCACGGCTACGCGCCCCTCGCCCTCCGCTCGACGATCGTCCCGGTGGCGAGCTTCGGAAGCCAGCTTGCGTTCCCCCTCTTCTTCATCGGGCTTTTCTTCCAGTCGGATGTCCTCATCAACGTGGGAATCCTCCTCTTTGCGGCGGCGGTCCTGTTCACGCTGGTGACGCTCCCGGTGGAGTTCAACGCCTCCCGGCGGGCGGTGGCTGCCCTGAGCGCGGCGGGGATCGTGACCCGGGAGGAGCTCGGGGGCGTGCGGGAGGTCCTGAACGCGGCGGCGTTGACCTACGTCGCGGCCGCGGCGATGGCCGCGCTCCAGCTCCTCTCCATGCTCATGGTGGCCAACCGCCGCCGGTAAGTGAAGCTCGCCGCCTCCCTCCTCTCCGCGGACTTCGCCCACCTCGCCCGGGACGTGGCCCGGGTGGAGGGGGCGGTCCACCTTCTCCACCTCGACGTGATGGACGGACACTTCGTCCCCAACCTCACGTTTGGGCCCCCGGTCGCCAACTCCCTCCGCCCCCACACCCGGCTCCCGTTCGCGATCCACCTCATGATCGAGCGGCCGGCCCAGTACGCCCCCCGGTTCGCGGTCGGCCCGGAGGACTCGATCACGTTCCACGTCGAGGCTGCCGATCCCCCGGAGGAGGCCCTGGGGGCGGTCCGGGCCCTCGGGTGCCGGATCGGGATCTCCGCCCGGCCCGGGACGCCCCTCGAACGGCTCCTCCCCTACCTGGACGCAGTGGACCTCGTGCTCGTGATGAGCGTCGAGCCAGGGTTCGGGGGTCAGGCGTTCCTCCCGGAGGCCCTGGAGCGGATCCGGGCCCTCCGGCGGGCGATCGGGCGGCGGCCGGTGGAGATCGCGGTGGACGGGGGGATTGGGCCGGAGAACGTCCGGGCCGTGGTCGAGGCCGGGGCGGACGTGATCGTGGCCGGGTCGGCGATCTTCGGGAAGCCCGATCCGGCCGCGGCGGCGCGGGACCTATGGGCGAGGGCCACGAAGGGTTCATGAGGCGGGCCCTCGAGCTCGCCCGCCGGGGGTGGGGCTGGACGAGGCCGAACCCCCTCGTCGGGGCGGTGGTCGTCAAGGACGGAGAGATCGTTGGGGAGGGCTGGCACGCCGTCCGCGGCGGCCCCCACGCCGAGGAGGTCGCCCTCCGGGCGGCCGGGGCGCGGGCCCAGGGCGCTGACCTCTACCTCACCCTCGAGCCGTGCGTGGACTTCCCCGGCAAGTGCACGCCCCCTTGCGTGGACGCCCTCCTCGCCGCGGGGATCCGCCGGGTGATCGTCGCCACGCGCGACCCCAACCCTTGCGTGGACGGTCGTGGCCTCCACCGCCTCCAGGAGGCGGGGGTCGAGGTCATCGAGGGGGTCCTCGCCGACGAGGCCCGGAAGCTGAACGAGGTGTTCTTCCACTGGATCCGAACGAGGACTCCGTTCGTCGTCCTCAAGCTCGCCCTGAGCCTCGATGGGAAGATCGCCACGCGGACCCGGAGGTCGCGCTGGATCACCGGGGAAGAGTCCCGGAGGGTCGTCCACCTCCTGCGGGCCCGGTACGGGGCGGTCCTCGTGGGGGTCGGGACCGTGCTTGCCGACGATCCCTCCCTCACCGTTCGGGAGGCGGAGGGCCCGCAGCCCCTGCGGGTCGTCCTCGACTCCGCGGGCCGCATCCCCTTGGAGGCGAAGGTCCTGTCCCCGGAGGCCCCGACCGTGGTGGCAACGACGGACCGCATGCCCGACTCGGTCGAGGAGGCCCTGCGTGGGAAGGGGGCCGAGGTGTGGCGGCTCCCCACCGTGGGGGGGGAGGTGGACCTCCGTGCGCTCCTCCGGAGGCTGGGGGAGCGAACGGACTCCGTCCTCGTCGAGGGGGGCTCCGAGGTTGCCTGGTCGTTCCTCGCCCGGGGCCTCGTCCACAAGATCGCGTTCTTCTACGCCCCCCTTGTCCTCGGGGGCCGGGAGGCGGTCCCCGCCGTCGGGGGCGAGGGCGTGGCAAACCCCGCGGAGGGGATCCGGATCCGGAACCTCGAGGTCGAGCGGGTGGGGGAGGACCTCCTCCTCACGGGGTACCCCGAGGCGTCCGGAAAAGGGAGGGACTGAATGGTCAGGTGGATCGTGGCCATGGCGTTGGGCCTTGGGCTTGGCGCTGGATTGGAGGGGGCTCCCGGAGCCCAGCCCGCCCCGGGTTCTGATCCGGCGTGGGAAGACCGGGTGTACGTGGCCACTTCCCCCGATGGCCTGGTCTGGTTCCCCGGGGCGCTCCTTGCGGACCGGGCGTCCGTTCCCGAGGTGATCTACACGTCCCGGGGCGAGTTCTGGGCGTACTGGGTGGACTTTTCTCAGCCCTCCGGGCCCAGCACGTCGCGGATCGGGGTGGCCCGCAGCCCCGACGGAGCTCGGTGGGAAAAGCTCGGCGTGGCGACCTTCAGCGGGCTTGAGGCCTTCGTCCCGGTCGATCCCGATGTGGTGGAACTCCCCGATGGCCGGATCCGGATGTACTTCCTCGGGAGCCCGGTTCCCCCGGGGGGGAACACGGTCTACAGCGCCATCTCCACGGACGGGCTCCACTTCGTCCTCGAGCCGGGCCCTCGGTTCCGCGCCCCGGAGATCTTCGACCCGAGCGTCGTGAGGCTCCCGGATGGGCGGTACCGGATGTACCTGAACCAAAACGGGGATATCACGAGCGCCACCAGTTCTGACGGGCTTCGGTTCATCGCCGATCCCGGGGTGCGGATCCCCCGGGGCGGAGTCCCCGGAGCGATCGTCCTGCCTGATGGAACCGTGCGCCTCTATGCCTGCACGGACGGGATCTCGGCCTACCGGAGCGCCGATGGGGTGTGGTTCACCCTGGAGAAGCCCCGCGTCGTCCCCGTTCCCCCCGCTGGGGGGATCGTGTGCGATCCCTCGGTCTGCGCCGGCCCCGCGGGCTACCTCATGGTCTACAAGCACCGCCCGCGCGCGGCCTCGGCCGCTCCCACCGAAGGTTCGTGCGCGGGCGAAGACCCGGGGGCTCCCGCCCCGGGGATGAGCGGGATCCGCAACCACCACGGCTACCGCGCCGTGAGCGTGGACGGGCGCATGTCCGTGGGGGAGGCGTCCCCCGTGCTCCGAAGCGCCTCGGTTCCGGACGCCGTGGTCCGCTCCGCCCTCTCCGAGGACGGGAAGGCGTTCTGGTGTTCGTTTTCGCGATTGGGGCGCTCCTAAAGCCGAGGGAGGGGAGCCCAGCTTCTGTCCGGTGGAGCGCGGGGCGTGGGGGCACTCGTCCGTCGCCCACCTCTCCGACGGGAGGGGGGTCCTGTCCGACGTGGTAGCGAACCATACCGGCCCGGCTGGGGAGGGACTGGCCGCCTTCCGAGCCAGGTCCTAGAATGGCGGCGGCGGGGAACCAAGGAGGTGGCAGATGGAGAGCGAGGCTGTAGTGGCGGAGCGGGCACTCGACAGCCCGAAGTCGTGGCTGGCGGCCCTGATCCTGTCCCTGGTCGGGGGGTGGCTCGGGCTCGACCAGTTCTACCTTGGAAACGTGGGGCTGGGGGTGGCCAAGCTCGTGACCCTCGGGGCCGGGGGGATCTGGTGGTTCGTGGACATCGTCCTCATCGCCACGGGGTTTGCCCGGGACGCCGGGGGGCGGCGGCTGGCCGTGGGCCAAGTCTTGGAGAACAAACCCGGCGGGTTGAGCTCTGGGAAGGCCCTGTTCACCGCCCTGGGGGCGGCCGCGGGGGGCGCCTTCGGCCTCGTCTTCTTCTCCTGGGGGTTCATCATCGAGTACCTGGCCGTGGGCTCCTTCACCCCCCAGGGGATCGCGATCAAGGCCGTGGGGCTGGTCCTCGCGGGGGCGATCCTGATCCTCGCCCTGTACACCCCCCGCTACCCCCGGGCGATCGGGCCCACCCTGGTCGTGCTGGCCGTGCTCCTCCTTCTGGTGAGCGGGCTCGCGTTCTCTTGGCTTCCGACGGTCCCGACCTTCGTCGCCCAGCTCGGGCGGCTCTTCCGCCGGGGGTGGGCGGTTCTCCTCTACCTGACCCTCCCCCTGGGGATGTGGCCCCTGGAGCTCCTTGGGGTGCCGTTGGCGTTTGGGGGCGGGTTACTCGCGCTCGCGGGAGGGCTCCTGGCGATCACGGGCGCCCGGGACCGGTAGCCGGGGCGATCCCTCTCCCCGGTCGAGGAGGCGGAGGAGGGTCCTGCGGTCCCGCGCCACGTCCAGGGCGTGGACGAGGACCACAACTCCGAACCCAAGCGGCGCCCCCCAGAACGGGGCAAGCCGGGCGACCCACTCCACGGCCGCCGGACCCTCCTGGAACCGATGGTAGGCAAGGAAGAGCCCGAACCCCACCAAGCCGAGCCCCGTGGCCCCGCCCCCAACAATCCAGAACGTCCAGCGCCGCAGCATCCCCCGGACCTCGGGGACGGCCTCCGCGGGAAGTGGACCTTCAAGGCTTCTCATCCGACGCCGCTGGGGCCAAGAAAGCTTCCACCCTCCACCCTCGGGAGGGGGCTAGTGCAAGAAAGCGGGTTCCAGAAAGGGCGCGCTCGATCGGGGTCGCCCCGGGCGGGATCTCTCCCCGCACGGCCAGGGCGAGCACGATCGCGGCGTGCCAGCCGGTGAGCTTCTCCATCGCCCGGAACCCCGTTCCGGGATCGTACCGATCCACGAGGGTCACCCGGGCCTCGGCCGGTCGGCCGGCCTTCCTCCCCCGGGCCCGGACGTGGATCAGGCACACGTCCCGAACCTCCGGATCGGCGAGGGCCCGTTCCAGGAGAGCGATCAGGAGGTCCCGGGGGACGACGGCGCTCTTCCCCACGGGGATGGGCTCCCGGCCAAACAGCCCGAGGGCCCGGAGGCCGCGGAGGAGCCCGCAGTGCCCAGGGTAACGGAGGGTCTTGTTCTCGAGAACCCGGAGCTTCCCCTCGTACGTCCACGGCATCGTGGACAGGCCCCCCGAGGTCACGAACGCCTCAAGCGTCCCGAGCGGGGGGATCTCGACCTCCTCGAGCTCCTCCAGGGCGGGGATTGGGGTGACCTTCCCGCCCCGGAGGAAGTACGCCTCCCCCTCGTATTCGTTCACGAGGCCCTCGGCGCTGAAGAGAAGGGCGTAGTTCCAGGGGGGCATGGGGTTCTCGGGGAGGCCGCCGTCGTAGATCCGGACCTCCTCCGGCTCGTCGAGGAGATCCATCGCCGCCAGGGCCAGGGTCACGTTCATCCCCGGCCCCATCCCGCAGTCGGGGACGAGGGCCACCCCGGCCCGCTTCGCCTCCCGATCGAGGGCGATCTCCTCCCGGACGATCCCGGTGTGGCCCCCGAGGTCGACCATGGAAGTCTTCGTCGCGATCGCAAGGTGCGCAAGGCCCAAGTTGAACCGGTACGGGGCCGCGGAGAGGAGACCGTCGGCCTCTCGGAGGAGCGGGGCGAGGGTCTCCGGCTGGGAGGCGTCCCCCACCCGCGCCTCGGCCACCGATCGGCCGAGGAGCCGGTTCAGCCGCTCTGCGCCTCCGTGCGCCGCCTGTGCGTGGCAGTCCACGAGGGTGATCCGCTCCGCATCCCCGTGGCGGGCGAGGTCATAGCCCGCGGCCACCCCCTGCCGTCCCGCCCCAATCACCACGTAGTGGTAGCCCATCCTTACCCCCCTTCCACCACGAACCGGAGAGGGATGCGGATCAAATCTCGGTCCAATCCGGAATTCCACCGCACGAGGTACAGGTAGGGGCGTTGCCCGGTCACCTCGAAGTTCGGGGTGGAGTCCCCGTGGTCGATCAGGGAGGGGTAGACGAGGGAGCCGTCCGGGGTTCCGTCGGGGTTGCACGGGGGGTAGGGGAGTTTCGTGGGGAGGATGAGCTGGGGCGGGCTCCACGTGCGGAGATCCCGGGAGAGGGAGAAGAAGACCCCGCACGTGGGGACGCCGTCCACGGGAAAGACCCCGCTTCCTACGAGGAGGTAGAAGCCCAGGTAGACGTTGTAGGTGAGGCTTTCGTGGAGGGTCCCGATCGTCTCCGGAGCGACGAAGGAGCAGGGGGGAAGGCCGGTGGGCCGGGGGTTCCCCGCTTCGTCGTAGGGGGCGGGCATGGGGAGGTGAAACCCTGTTCCATCCCAGGCCCGCCACGAGGCGGGGTCGGAAAGGGTGGCCGTCCGCATGAGGCAGGTCCCCCGGAACGCGGGGCGGGCGGGATCGGGGATCGCCATGAACATCGCGTAGTAGGCGCCATCCGGGCCGCGGACGATGTTGCTGGCCCCGAAGTACCCGTAGGGCGGAGGGGGGCAGCTCGCCCGACGGCAGGGCTGGGGTGGGGTGGGGTCCCACGGGACCGGCGGAGCCGCCACCACATGCCGAGGGGCCGGAGGCTGAAGGAACGTCCGGCCCCCATCCCGCGAGGCAGCATAGGTGATCGCGTTGTACCAACAAGGGTTGGACGGGTCCGTGACCCCAGGTTTGCAGTTCGCGGCCCGGGGGTCGTGGTACTCGTTGTGGACCAGGGCATGGAGGATCCGCCCCTCGCGGTAGACGGAGATGATCCACTCCTGGTGGTCGAACGTGTGGGGGTAAGGGGAGTCGCCGGACCGGAGGACGGGGGCGGAACAGTCCCTCCGGAGGCGGTCGAAGTCCGGCCCCACGAGGACATAAAAGTGGGGGGCGTTGCCGGCAAACAGGAGGATCCACTCGTCCCCCGGGCGGCGCACCGCCCGGGCCGGCATGTCTGGGAGGTCCAGCCCCCCCGCCGCCCGGCAGGAGTCCGTGCGGTACGGCATGACCACCTCTAGATCTCCCGCCACCTCCACCCGCACGGCGGGCCACTCCACCCCGCCGACAGAACAGCCCATCCCCACCACGACCAGAGCGGCAGCTTGGAACTTCAAGGAGGACCAGACCTTGCGCATGGGCCTTTCTCGCGCGTCTAGATCATGCGCAACCTCGGGTTAAAGATGCGGTCGAGGGAAAACCCGATGAGGGCAAAGGCAAACCCAGTAAACATAAGCAAAACCGTGGGCTGGACAACCCAGTAGTAG
>JAOACA010000028.1 GCA_026418075.1 Candidatus Bipolaricaulota bacterium
CTCGGAGATGTGTATAAGAGACAGGTCCACCTCCCGCCCCTCCCCGGGGCCCCGGGGTACACCGGGTACGGGATGGACGTGGTGATGGAGGCGGCCCTCGCCGACGCCCGGGCCCTCGCCCGGGGCGGGGTGGACGGGATCATCGTCGAGAACATGTGGGACCTCCCCTACTTCGTGGGGAAGGCCGTGCCGCCCGAGGAGAGCGCGGCCCAGGCCGTGGCCGCCCGGGCAGTGGTCGAGGAGGTCTCGGTCCCCGTGGGGATCAACGTCGTCCACAACGGGGGCGTGGTCGCCCTGGCGATCGCCGTCGCCGCCGGTGCCCGGTTCATTCGGGTCTGCCTCCTCACCGGAGCTCAGGTCTGGGACACGGGCGAGTTCGACCACGGCTGCGCCGCCGAGCTTCTGCGCAAGCGCAAGGAGCTCCAGGCCGAGGACGTGAAGCTCCTCTGCGACGTCGATAAGAAGCACGCCGTCCGCTTCCCGGGGATTGACCTGGCGACCCACATCGAGTGGACGGAGTTCTACGGGGCCGATGCCCTGATCGTCTCCGGCCGGATGACGGGGGACGCGCCCGACCTTGCGAAGGTCCGGCGGGCGAAGGAGCTCGCCACCCGGCCGGTGCTCCTTGGGTCCGGGGCGACGGCGGAGAACGTGGCTGCCTTCCTCCAGTACGCGGACGGGGTGATCGTGGGCTCGAGCCTCAAGCGGGACGGGGACCCCACGAACCCGGTGGACGAGGAGCGGGTGAAGCGGTTCGTGGCGGAGGTCCGGAGGGTGTCGCGGTGAGCCTGGGATTTCTCCCCCCCAAACCGATCCTGGGGGTGGTCCACCTTCTCCCTCTCCCTGGGAGCCCGCGGTGGGGAGGGGACCTCCGGGCGGTGGTGGAGCGGGCGGTGGCGGACGCCCAGGCCCTCGTGGAGGGGGGGGCCGACGGCCTGGTGGTGGAGAACTTCGGGGACCTCCCGTTCCCGAAGAAGGCGGGGAAGGCGACCGTGGCGGCGATGACCGCCGTGGCTGGGAAGGTCGTAGGGGCGGTCGGGATCCCGGTGGGGGTGAACGTCCTCCGCTCGGACGGGGAGGCGGCGCTCGCGATCGCCCACGCCACCGGGGCCCGCTTCATCCGGGTCAACGTTTTCTCCGGGGTGGCGTTCACCGATGGGGGGGTGATCGAGGGCGAGGCGGCGGAGCTCCTCCGGCTCCGGGCGACGCTTCGGGCCGAGGTCGCGGTCCTCGCCGACGTCCACGTGAAGCACGCGGTCCACCTCGGGACCCTGGCCGAAGCGGCCCGGGACGCCGCCCGGAACGGACCCGACGCCTTGATCGTGACCGGAAGCGCCACCGGCGCGGCGGCCGACCCGGAGGATGTCACCACGGTTCAGCGCGCCTCCGGCCTCCCTGTGCTTGTGGGGAGCGGGATTACCCCCGAGAACCTCCCCCGGTTTGCCCACGCCGACGGCTTTCTCGTGGGGACGGCCCTCAAGGTGGACGGGGTGACGGCGAACCCGGTGGACCCCTCCCGGGTTCGGGCCCTTGTCGGGGCGCGGGACCGCCTCTTCCCCAGGGCGGGGGAGCCAGGGGTATAATGGGTTACACCCAGGAGGTGGTGCTGTGAAGCGGATGGTGCTAGCGGTGCTTGTGGTGGCGCTGGGGGCGACGGGCCTCGCCCAGGCGCTCGGGACGAGGGAGCGGCCGATCACAATGCTGTTCGTTCCCTCGGTGAAGGTGGACGTGATCCAGGAGGTGGGCCCGAAGATCGCCGAGGCCCTCTCCAAGATGACGGGCCTCGTGATCAAGCCGGTGATCGCCTCCGACTACGCGGCGATGATCGAGGCGATGATCGCGGCGAAAGGGGACACGTTCGGGATTCCGGCGACGGACCAGTACGTCCGGATCACCAACGCGAACCCCGGGGTTCACTGCCGGCTCGCCGCGGTCCGGAACGGGTACACCTACTACTTCGCCTCGATCTACGCCCCCCGGGACAAAAACTACACCCTCAAGGACCTGAGCGGGAAGACCTGGCTGTTCGCCAGCCGCCGCTCGGCTTCCGGGTACGTGATCCCGTCGGGGTTCTTCAAGGTGAACGGGATCACCCCGATCGAGAAGGAGGCCGGCTCCCACACCAAGGCGATGATCGCGCTTCTCGAGGGCCAGGGTGACTTCTGCACCGGGTACGGGTCGCCGCCGCTTCCGCCGGCCGGCTACGACGGCCCCCGCTGGGACCTCATGGCCGGGGATGACCCGGAGAAGTGGCTGTGGGATAAGGAGAAGAACGACCTCGTCCCCGAGGGGCAGCGCGGGGAGTGCCGCGACCTCCGCTGGGCGATCGCCACCGAGGTCAAGGTGTACGGCGACATCTGGGAGCTCATCCGCAAGATCGCCGTTGTCGCCACGGTGGGCCCGATCCCCAACGACTGCGTCGCCTTCTCTGCAGGGTTCCCCAAGGACCTCGAGGACCGGATCGTGACCGCGATCATCCAGCACATCGCGACCCCCGAGGGGAAGGCCCTGTGGTCCCGCCCTGGGTTCTATGAGTGGGATAGCGTCATGCTTGTCGACGACTCCTACTATGATAACTACCGGGCCTGGGTCGGGCTTCCCGTCCCCAAGAGGTAGGTGACCGGAGAGCGCGACGAGGGGGAGGAGCGGGGCTCCTCCCCCTCTTCTTCTCTACCCATGGCGCACCTGGTGATCGAGAGCCTTACCAAGATCTACGAGCGGGGCAAGGTCCGCGCCCTGACCGACGTGAGCTTCGAGGTCGAGCGGGGGGAGTTCCTCGTCCTGATCGGCCTTTCCGGTTCCGGGAAGTCCACGCTTCTGCGGTGTGTAAACCGGCTGGTGGAGCCGACCACGGGCCGGGTGGTCCTCGATGGGGTGGACGTGACCCGGCTATCCCCCCGGGCCCTGCGGCGGACCCGGCGGAAGATCGGGATGGTGTTCCAGCAGTTCAACCTCGTGAAGCGCTCCAGCGTCCTGGCCAACGTCCTCACCGGGCGGCTGGGGTACGTCCCGACCTGGCGCGCGCTTCTGGGGCGGTTTCCGAAGGAGGACCTCGAGCGGGCGCGGCGGGCCCTGTCCCGGGTTGGGCTTCTGGAGAAGATGTACGCCCGGGCCGATGAGCTCTCGGGGGGCCAGCAGCAGCGGGTGGGGATCGCCCGGGCCCTGATGCAGGAGCCGGAGCTCCTCCTTGCCGATGAGCCCGTCTCCGCCCTTGACCCAGCGACCTCCCACTCGATCATGCAGTACCTCGAGCAGATGAACCGGGAGGACGGGGTCACGGTCCTGGCGAGCCTCCACTTTCTCTCGCTCGCCCGCCGGTACGGGACGCGGATCATCGCCCTCAAGGACGGCCGGATCGTGTTCGACGGCCCCCCGGGCGCGATTGACAACGCCAAGTTCAAGGAGATCTACGGGGAGGACGCCGAGGAGGTGGAGGTGCGGTGAAGGAGTGGCTCTTCCTCGTTCGCCGCCGGTTTCGGTCCTGGGCCACTTCGCTTCTTACTTGGCTTCACGGTGCCTACGTTGCGTTCAGCCAGTGGGTGCGCCTTGTTCGCCCACGTCTTATCTCATTTCTCTTCGACTGGATCGCTTGGGTTTACCTCCTCTACGCCGGGTTCAGCGTCCACCACATCCGGACCTCCCCGACCCTCATCTGGCGGCCGGAGGAGAAGTTCGTCCTTCCGGAGCTGAGCCCCACGGGGTGGATCGTTGTCCTCCTCGTCACGATTGAGCTCGCCCTCTTTGTCCGGTCGTTCGGGGTGAGCCTCGGGCAGCGGGCGTTTGGGGTCTCCCTCGCCCCGGCAGGGGGCTCGGGGACGCGGGTCGCGTTCCCGCGGCGGGTCCTCCACTTCCTTGCGAGCCACCTCGCGCTCGCCTCGCTGGGCCTTCCGGTTCTCGTGAACCCGGAGCGTCCGTGGCACGAGCGGGTCGCGGGAGTAGTCCTCGTCCCCCGGGCCCGGGGAGCGTCCCGGTATCGTCCGTGGTGGACGAGCGCCTACGCCCTCACCGCGGCGGTCCTGATCGGGGTCACGGTGGCCCTGGGGTGGGCCGTGACGGACATCCAACTTGGGGCCCTCGTTCGGGACGTGGGGAAGCCGGCCCGGCTGTGGCGCGGCCTCTCCCGACCCGATCTTTCCTACTTCTTCACCCCCCACCCCATGGAGACCGACTCGATCTTCGGGGCCCTGGTGAAGTCCCTGTTCATGGCCCTCCTCGCGACGGTCCTTGGGGCGGCGATCGCGTTTCCCCTTTCGTTCCTTGGGGCGCGGAACATCACCGCCACCGGCCCCGTCGGGCGGCTTGTCTACGCCCTCACCCGGGGGTTCTTCAACGTGTTCCGCTCGATTGAGTCCATCTTCTGGGCGTCGATCTTCGCGATCTGGGTGGGGTTTGGGGCGTTTGCCGGGACGATCGCCCTCTTCCTCCACACGATCGCCGCCCTGGGGAAGCTCTACTCCGAGCAGGTGGAGCACATCGACCCCGGGCCGGTGGAGGCGGCGACCGCCGCCGGGGGAAACCGCCTCCAGGTGATCAAGCAGGCGGTGATCCCCCAGGTGCTCCCCCCGTTTCTTGCCTTCACCCTCTACCGGTGGGACATCAACCTCCGGATGGCGACCGTGGTCGGGTTCGTGGGGGGCGGGGGGATCGGGCTCCTCCTCAAGAACTTCAAGGACGGGGGGGAGTGGACCCAGGTCGGGGCGGTGATCGTGACGTTCGCGGTCACGGTGTGGCTCCTTGACTTCGTGTCGGGCTGGGTGCGGGAGCGGATCGTATGAGCGGGGAGGGGCTTCCGGTCTTGGGGCGGCTGCGGCGGGCGTTCACCCTGGGGCTCCTCGTCCCGGCCGCCGACGCCCTGGTCCTCGCTTTGCTGTGGTTCGTGGGGAGCCTGTTCTTCGGGTTCCTCCTCCACGGGCGGGAGGTGTACTTCGCGGGTCCGTGGTGGCTCCCCTTGCTCGTGATCGTCGAGGGGGCGCTGCTCTGGGCGGCGTGGGGCCGCTCCCCGGGGATGGTTCTCGCGGGGGTGGTGCTCAGGGGGTCAGCCCGCGGGCGTTTTCTGTACTGGGCTCTTTCGCACCTGGGGCCGGTGGGGGCGGGGCTGGCGTTGCTCGACCGGGAGGGGAGGCTTCCCGGGGAGCGGGTCGGGGGGGTGGAGTTCGTCGAGGGGCGGCCTACCCACCGGCCGTGGTACCGGACGAGCGTCGGCTGGGCCGCCGCGTTGGGGATGGCCCTCGCCCTCGGGGCCGCGGTGGGGACGCTCCAGATCGACCTCCAGGCCCTCCTCACCAAGGCCCCGGCTACGGTGAAGTACTGGCAGCAGGTCCTCCGCCCCAACACCTCCCTCCTCACCCTGGGGATCCAGCTCCTCATCGAGACCTTCTTCATGGCCCTCATGGCGACCCTGTTTGCCGCCCCGGTGGCGGCGGCCCTCTCCTTCCTCGCCGCGCGGAACCTCACCCGGGGCTGGATCGGCCGCCCGGTGTACCTCCTCGTGCGCCTGGCGGGGAGCATCACCCGGTCCGTGGACGCGGTCCTGTGGGCGATCATCTTCGGGGTGTGGGTGGGGATGGGCTCGTTTGCCGGGTCCCTCGCCCTGTGGGTCCACTCGATCGTGGACCTCCTCAAGCTCTACGCCGACCAGCTGGAGAGCATTGACCCCGGGCCGGTGGAGGCGGTCACCGCCACCGGCGCGAGCCGCCTCGAGGTGATCCGCTACGCGGTGATCCCCCAGATCGTGAACCCCTACCTCTCGTTCACCCTCTACCGGTGGGACATCAACGTCCGGATGGCGACGGTGGTGGGCCTGGTGGGGGGCGGGGGGATCGGGTTCCGCCTCGGCGGTGCCCTCACCGACTTCAACTTCTCCAACGCCAGCATGTACATGATCCTCGTGATCGTCCTCGTGTGGGCGATCGACTACCTCTCGGCCCGCCTCCGGGCCAAGCTCGCGTAGGATCAAGCGCGCGATGCGGGCGGTGGACCTGATCGAGAAAAAGCGGGACGGGGGCGAGCTCACCCCAGAGGAGATCCGCTGGCTCGTCTCCTCCTACGTGGCGGGAACGGTTCCCGACTACCAGATGGCGGCGTTCCTCATGGCCGTCTACTTCCGGGGGATGAGCGAGCCCGAGACCGTGGCCCTCACCCAGGCCATGGCCGAAAGCGGGGAGCGGATCGACCTCTCGTCCGTTCCGGGGACGAAGGTGGACAAGCACTCCACGGGCGGGGTCGGGGATACGGTGACCCTCGTTCTTGTTCCCCTCCTGGCCGCGGCGGGGCTCGTGGTGGCCAAGCTCTCCGGCCGGGCCCTTGGGCACACCGGCGGGACGATCGACAAGCTCGAGGCGATCCCCGGGTTGAGGACCGAGTTCTCCCTCCCCGAGATCCGGGCCCAGGCCGCGCGGATTGGGGCGGTGGTCGCCGACCACACCGCGGACGTCGTCCCCGCCGATCGGCTCCTCTACGAGCTCCGGGACGTGACGGGCACCGTCCCCTCGCTCCCCCTGATCGCCTCCTCCGTCCTCTCGAAAAAACTCGCCGGCGGGGCGGACGCGATCGTCCTCGACGTGAAGTGCGGCGATGGCGCGTTCATGCGGACCCTGGAGGACGCCCGACAGCTTGCCGAAACCCTCGTTCGGGTGGGGAACCGGCTTGGGAAGAGGTTCGCCGCCCTGATCACCGCGATGGACGAGCCCCTCGGGACGGCGGCGGGGAACGCGCTCGAGGTCCGGCAGGCGATTGCGGTCCTCCGGGGGGAGGGTCCGGACGACCTCCGGTCGGTGACCCTCGCCCTCGGGGCCGAGCTCCTCCTCCTCGCCGGGGAGGCGAAGACGGCGGAGGAAGGCGAGGCGCGGCTTTCCCGGCTCCTTGAGACCGGGAAGGCGTGGGCGAAGTTCCGGGAGCTCGTCTCCGCCCAAGGGGGGGACGTCCGGGCGATCGAGGAACCGGAGCGGCTTCCGAAGGCCAAGCGGGTGGTCGAGGTCCTCGCCCCGGCGTCGGGGTACGTGGCCGAGCTCCGGGCCCACCCGATCGGGGTCGCGTGCGGGCTCCTTGGCGCCGGGCGGGAGGTCAAGGGCCAACCCGTCGACCCCGGGGCGGGGGTCGAGCTCCTCGCGAAGCGGGGGGACGAGGTGGTGAAGGGGGAGCCCCTGGCCCGGCTCCACGTCGGCCGGGAGGACCGGGTCGAGGAGGCGCGATCCCTCGTCCTCGGGGCGTACCGGATTGGAAAGGAGCGGCCCGCGGCCCGGCCCCTCGTCCTCGCCCGGATCCGGTAGGCCCGTGATCGGAAGCCCCTTTTGGGTGTAGAATTGGGCCCGCAAGGAGGTGTTCCATGGCCTACGTCACGAAGAAGGAGCTCATCGACAAGGTGAAGCCGCTCGTGACCGAGCTCCAGCAGCTTCAGGAGGAGCTTGAGTCGGCCCTGGAGCGGCTGGAGGACCTCCTCGAGAAGGTGGAGGACGCGTTAGAGGAGGCCTCCGAGGACTAACCTCCCGCGCCGGGGGGACCCGGCGCGTTTCTCTTTTTCCCTCCCCCGCGCTACGATCGGCCGCCTGTTTGGGCAAGGGGGAAACCGATGAAGGCGTTTCTGGTGATCGGCTTGATCGGTGCGTTGGGCGTGGGGGGGGCGGCCCAGTGCGGGACCCCCCGGACGGTGGGGGACCAGTTCCTCACCTTCGTTCAGTCCGCGGCGGAGCTCCTCGGGGAGGGGCTCGTGCGGCTCCTCAACCTGATCCTTCCCCGGGACCGGGCGGTGGGGTCCGAGCTGGTGCAGCCCCTGGGGTACCTTGGGCTCATCACCGCGGTGTTGCTCCTGTTTGGGATCCTCGAGGCGGCGCGGAAGGTGATCTGGATTGTGGTGATCGTGGGGTGGGCGCTGCTCCTTGTGCGGATCGTCCTCGATGCCCTCCGGGTGCGGTGAGCGGGGGTCAGGTGGGCTTGGTCCCGTGGCGGCGGGGGCCGTATCATGCACCTGGAGCGCACGACGCGCGAGGAGGGGGCGATGACGAGAAAGGCGCATGGGTTGAGATGGATCCTGACCGCGGGGGGGCTCCTCGCTGCCGTGGGGGCCCTCGGCGGGTGTTTTCTCCTCCAGCTTGCGGTTCCCGGGGTGCCCACCGGGGTCGAGGCCTCCGACGGAGGTTACATCGATCGGATCGTGGTCTCGTGGAACGCGGTGGCCCGGGCGACGGGGTACGAGATCTGGCGGGCGGCCTCTGAGGGCGGGACCTACGCCAAGGTGGGCGAGACCGCGGGGACGACGTGGTCCGACACCGGGGTCTCCGTGAACACGACGTACTGGTACCGGGTGAAGGCGTGCAACCGCGCCGGCTGCAGCGACCTCTCCGCCCCCGACTCCGGCTACGCCGCGGGCGAGGGAATTCCGTCGGTTCCCACCGGGGTCACGGCCACCGACGGGGCGTACACGGACCGGGTGCGGGTGACGTGGAACGCGGCCTTGGGGGCGACGAGCTACGAGGTGTGGCGGGACGTGGCGCGGGATGGGCCCTACAACCTCCGGGGCACGGTGAGTGGGACGACCTACGACGACCGGGACGCCTCGCCGGGGGTCGTCTACTGGTACAAGGTCAAGGCCTGCAACGCTCTCGGGTGCAGCGCCTTCTCCGCCGCCGACTCCGGGTTCACGTTCGCGGCGGCTCCGGATCCGGTGACGAACGTCCAGGCTTCCGACGGGACGTACAACGACCGGGTGCGGGTGACGTGGACCGCGGCCACTGGGGCGGCGAGCTACGAGGTCCACCGGGCGACGAGCGAGGGGGGGACGTACTCCCTCCGTGGGACGGCCACCGGGACGAGCTACGACGACACGGGGGTCACGGTGGGGACGACGTACTGGTACCGGGTCCGGGCGTGCAACACCGCGGGCTGCAGCGCGTTCTCCGTCCCCGACTCGGGGTACGCCTCTGCGGGCGGCGGGGGTGGGGGCGGAGGCGGTGGGGGCGGCGGGACGCCGGATCTCCCGGGTCAGCCCCAGAACGTGGTCGCCTCCGACGGGGCGTTCCCGGACAAGGTCCGGATCACCTGGTCGAGCGTGTCCGGGGCGACCCGGTACGAGGTCTGGCGGGCCAACACCGACACGGGGGCGGCGAGCCAGATCGGGGAGACCACCGGGACGAGCTACGACGACACCCAGCCCGCGCTGTGCGTGGAGCGGTGGTACGAGGTCCGGGCGTGCAACGCCGCAGGCTGCGGCCCGTTCTCGATCCGCGACAGCGGCTACCGGGGGGCCACCTTGGACAACGTGGACGGCACCACGCTCAAGGCCATCGTTTCGACTGGCGCGACCACAGCCACGGTTCAGCTGGAGTGGGCGCACATCCGCCAGACCGCGGAGTACCAAGTGGTGTACGAGATTTGGCGTCGCCGGCCCAGCGAGATTCCGACCAGGGTTCAGACGACCTCGAACCGGATCTGGACGGATACAAATGTCTCCATGGGGAACACCTACTACTACAAGGTCCGGGCGTGCAGTGGTGTCCCCACCACACTCCCTATCTGTATCCCGTGCAGCGCGTTCACGGGTGAGGTCCAGGCCGTCGTCGCCTGCAACCCCGCTCCTCCCACCGGGGCCATCAGTGCAACCCAGAGTGGAGGGACGGTAACCGTGACGTGGACCACGGTTTCGGGGGCGTCCAAGTACCAGGTGTTCCGCTCGACTTCGGCAAGCGGAGCCTACGAGTACGTGGGCGAGACCGCGGGCAACACCGGGAGCTTCTCTCACTCTTCGGGATCCGGCACGTTCTACTACAAGGTCAAGACGTGCGTGGACTGCGGGTGCGGACCGCTCTCCGCGGCTTCGAACGCGGTGACCGTTCCGTAGATCTATACGGTTTGAGGGCAAGCGGGGCGGGCCGAAGCCCGCCCCTTCTTTCTCTCCTCTGCGGGGGAGAAAAAAAGAGCGCGGCCACAAGATGTACACCTTGTGGCCGCGCTTCCGAACTACTTCTTCGGCTTGCTCGGCTGGGGCTTATCCTTCTTCATGAGCGTCCACGCACCTCCTCGCTTCTGCCCTACTTGGGGCAGCAAACGGAGAATAGGACGATCACCCCCGGTCTGTCAACTCCGGGCGAAGGGACATTCGTTACATTCGCCGGCCTCCGGGGAAAGGCAAAGGCCCCCGGGCCCCCGCCGTGATCCTAGCCTGTGCGCCGTTTCCCGGCGCGTGCCCTGCTTCTTCGGCTTCGGCGGTTTGGGCCCCTCCTTCTTCGCGCCCCACGCACCTCCTCGTCCCTGCCCCGTGGGGGCGAGTTTGGCTGGAGGACTCGGGCTTCGGCCCAGGGGGCGTCCAATCCGACCTTCGGCTACACTCCCCGGCCATGATCCACGTCCTTCTGGGGCTGGCCGGAGTCGGGGTTGGGGCGGTGGGGTCGATGCTCGGGATTGGCGGTGGGATCTTCATGGTCCCCCTCCTCCTCCTCACCGGCCTTGTGGCCACGGCGCAAGGGGCGGCGGGGACAAGCATCGTCGCCGTGGCCGCCAACGGGCTTTCGAGCACCGTGGCCTACGGCCGCAAAGGCGTTACGCACTGGAAGGTGGGCCTGGCGGTGATCCCCGGGGCGGTGGGGGGCGGGTGGCTTGGGCCGTGGATCGGGGAGCGGATCGCCTCGGGGACCCTTGCCCTCGCGTTTGGGATCTTCCTCCTCTACCCGGCGGGGATCCTCCTCCTTGGGAAGCAGCCCCGGGACCTGTTCCGCGGCCGGGGGAGGGAGGGCCTGGGGATCGTTGCGCCCGTTGGGATTGGGCTGCTGGCCGGGACGGCGGGGGGGCTGTTTGGGATCGGGGGCGGGGTGATCATGGTCCCGGCGCTCACGCTTCTGGGCCTCGACATGGTCCCCGCGGTGGCGACGAGCCTCCTTGTGATGATCCCCTCGGCGGGGATGGCGGCGGCCCGCCACGCCCTGGCGGGGAACACGCGGTGGGAGCTTGCGCTCCCCCTGGCCCTCGGGGTGGTGGTGGGGTCCCAAGTTGGCCCCCGGATTGCCCAGCGGATCCCGGCCCCCTGGCTCCGCCGCCTGTTCGCCCTCGTCCTCCTCTACACCGCGTTCCAGATGATCCGCACCGGCGTGGCGTAGCCCCAGGACTGGCTCTTCCCCCCTCGAGGGGGAGGGAAGTTGATTCAACTCCCCTTGGGGGAATGGCGTTTCGCCGGTCCCTTCCCCCGGGCTAGAATGGGGATGTGAGAGACCTCAAGGGGCTCGGGTTGGCGCTGGGCGGCGGGGGGGCGCGGGGGTTCGCCCACTTCGGGGTCCTCCTCGAGCTTCTTGAGGCCGGGGTCGAGCCGGCCTACGTCGCCGGCACGAGCATGGGCGCGGTCGCCGGCGCGGCCTACGCCGTCGGCCAGGAGATCCCCAAGGTGGTCCGGCTGCTTGCGCACCTCGACCTCACGAAGATCTTCGGGGTCCCCGAGACCTACGACCGGGTCCTCACCCAGACCCTGGCCGAATCCCTGTGGGAGCGGCTCCGGGGCCGGGCGTGGTGGGAGGAGGGGAGCCCGCGGCTGTCGCGGCTCCTCGAGCTCCTCCGGCTCCTTTCGAAGGGGCGGTGGTTCGAGGACCTGGAGGTCCCGTTCGTGGCCGTGGCCGCCGACCTCGCCACCGGGGAGGAGGTGCGGATCGACGAGGGGGCGCTCCACCTTGGGGTCGCGGCGAGCGCGGCGGTGCCGGGCCTGTTTGGCCCGGTGCGGTGGCGGAAGCGGTACCTCGTGGACGGAGGGCTTGTGAACAACCTCCCCGTGGACGCGGTGGCCGACCTCGGGGCGCGGACCGTGCTTGCGGTGGACGTGAGCGCGCCCTTGGGGCCCCTCCCCCGAACCCTCGTCGGGGTCGCCCTCCGGGGCTACGAGATCACGGCCGGGGAGCTCCTCCGGGTGAAGCTTGCGGCGGCGCGGGCGCGGCTGGGGCCGCGGCTCCTCGTCCTCCACCCCGACGTGGATTCGATCGGGCTCCTCGAGTTTGGCCGGATCGAGGAGGCCGTCGAGGCGGGGCGGGAGTCGGCCCGGGCGGCCCTGTCCCGGCTGTAGCCCGTCGTGGCCGCCGGACCGGGTGGCCCGCGAGGGGGTGCGGCGGACCCTCGGCTTCCCCGGGGCCGGCGGCATGACCTCCGAGCGCTGGCCGCGGCCGGGCGAGCGGACAGACGTCCGCCCCCCCCAGGACGGGGAGGCTTCGCCCCCCGCGGCCCCCGGGGCTAGGGTGAACCCGGTCGCGGCTCGTTGGCGGCGGGGCGGTTCCCCGGATTTGACCGGAGCACGCCCCCGGGCTACCATACGGGCCGTTGTCGTGCGCAAGTGGGGTGCGGACTTGACGAGAAGGCAAAAGCGGAGTAGGCTTCATCCCAAAGTGGTGCCCCACTTACGGAAACGTTGGCGTGCTATCGGGGAGGTGGTGAGCGGTTGGCAGAACTCACAAGGGAGGAAGCTTGAAGCGGTGGCAAGGTTTGTCTATCGGTGAAAAAGGAGGGACTACGTTGGCAAGGAAAGGTGTACTGATTGGGCTACTCGTGGCCGTGCTTGCGGGCACGGCGTGGGCGTTTGAGCCCTACTTCTCGGACGCGGCCGGCAAGAAGATCGGCACGGTCTGGGAGGGGCAGCAAGTGTACATCGCGATCAAGGACCCCGACAAGGGGGCGTGCGGGATCGACCAGTTCGCGGTGGACCTCGTGGTGTTCGACTTCAAGACCGGGGCCTACCTCGGGTCCCAGACGCCCGGAACGGCTATTACTACGCTCACCAACGTGGTGTTCCGGGAGCTTGGGGGGATTGGGAGCGGCCTCTACTTCTGGGTGGCTGGTCCGGGCTCGAACACGAAGGTCTCCCTCCAGGTGGGCCGGCGGAACAGCTACACCACGATCGAGGGCCAGACCCACATCCTCGGCCTGGTCTCCCCGAGCACGATCACAAACTTTGCCGGGGCGGCCATCGCCAACGTCGGCTGGTGGGAGGGGGCCTGGGAGTACGTGGACCAAAACGTCCTCGACGGTGATCCGTACACTGCCCCCCTGGCCCATGGCGTTGGGATCGCTGCCCTCCCCCGGGAGCGGCTCGCGGCCCGGGTGGATTTCGAGGGCCTGGCCCCTGGCCTCAACGCAACGCCGGGTAATGCAGCCATCGTTGGG
>JAOACA010000029.1 GCA_026418075.1 Candidatus Bipolaricaulota bacterium
CCCCCTCTCCCGCGCCTCGGCCACGAGCCGCTCCAAAAACGGCCGGACCCCGGGGTAGGCCGCGAAGAACCGCTCAATGTGGGCCTTCGCCTCGTCCCGGGAAATCCCAAGGTCCCGAGCCAGACCGTACGGGCTGATCCCGTAGATGATCCCAAAATTCACCCGCTTGGCGATCCCCCGCATCCGGCCGTCCACCCGCTCCGGGGAGACGCCGAACAGCACCGCCGCCGTCCGGCGGTGGAGGTCCTCCCCCCGGGAGAAGGCCTCGATCAGCCCCTCGTCCCCCGAGAGGTGGGCCAAGATCCGGAGCTCGATCTGGGAGTAGTCGGCCCCGAGGAGGACCCGCCCGGGCGGGGCGACGAACGCCCGCCGGATGTCCACCCCCACCTCGGTCCGGAGGGGGATGTTCTGGAGGTTGGGGTCGGAGGAGGAGAGCCGCCCGGTGGCCGTGGCGGTCTGGTTCCACGAGGTGTGGACCCGCCCCGTCCGGGGGTGGACGTAGGAGGGGAGCTTCTCGATGTACGTGTTCCGCAGCTTCTCCAGTTCCCGGTACGCGGCGAGCTTCCCCGGGAACTCGTGGTACTGGGCGAGCTCCCGGAGGACGAGGGCGTCGGTCGCCGGCCCGGTCTTCCGCTTCCCCAGGACCGGGAGCTTGAGCTTCCCGTAGAGGATCTCCCGGACCTGGGGCGTGGAGTTGGGGTTGAACGGTCCCCCCGCGAGGGAGAAAAGCTCGTCCCGCAGCCGATCGAGGAGGACGGAAAGCTCCTTCCCCTGCTCGGCCAGGGCCTCGACATCGAGAAGCACGCCCCGCCGCTCCATCGCCCGCAGGACCTCGATCAACGGGAGCTCGACCTCGGAGAAGAGGGGCTCGAGTTCGGCCTCCCGGAGGCGGGCGGTGAGGAGGGGCCGGAGCCGGCACACCACCGCGGCGTCCTCCCCGGCGTAGCGGGCCGCCCCCTCCACGGGGACCTCGGCCATCCCCCGCGCCCCCCCGGAGGCCAGAAGCTCCGCATACGTCTGCATCGCGATCCCCAGCTCCGAGCGGGCGATCACGTCCAGGGCGTGGGACGGGGCGTCGGGGTGGAGGAGCCAGTGGGCGACCATCGCGTCGAACGCGACCCCCCGGACCTCGATCCCGTACGAGGCCAGCACCTGGAGGTCGTACTTGAGGTTCTGCCCGATCACCCGCGGCCGGCCCCCCTCGAGAAGGGGCCGTAGCCGCTCCAAGACGCGCGACAGGGGGAGCTGGGGGGGAGCCCCCGGGTACCGGTGGCCGAGGGGGATGTACCAGGCGTGGTCCCCCCGGACGGCGAGGGAGATCCCCACGATCTCCGCGCTCAAGGGATCCGTCCCCGTGGTCTCCAGATCGAGGGCGAACTCCTCCGCCCGCTCCAAAGCGGCCAGGACCCGCGCGAACGCGTCCTCGCTGAGGACGAGCTCGTAGGTCCCGGCGGCGGCCTCGGCCCGCCGGAGGTCGAGCTCGGCGAGGATGGAACGGAACTCCAGCTCCTCGAGGGCCCGCCGCAGCCCCTCCGGGTCGAGGGCCCGGGCCCGGCAGTCGCGGAAGGAGACCGGAAGCGGAACATCCCGCAAGGTAACGAGGTCCCGCGAGAGGAGGGCGTCCTCCTTCCCCGCGGCGAGGGCCCCGGCCACCCGCGCGTTGCGGACCCTCGGAGCCGCGGCGAGGGCCGCCTCAAGCGAGCCGTACTGGGCGAGGAGCTCCCGGGCCGTCTTCTCCCCGATCCCCCGCACGCCCGGGACGTGGTCGGAGGGGTCCCCCTCCAGGGCGAGGAGGTCGGGGATCCGCTCGGGAGGAACCCCGAACTTCGCGATCACCCCCTCCCGGTCGAGGACGGTCACCGGGTCCCCGGGCCGGCGGCCGGGGCGGAGGAGCACGACCCGGTCCGTGACGAGCTGGGCCATGTCCTTGTCCCCGGTGAGGAGGAGGACGGGGACCCCAGCCGCTTCGGCTTCCCGAGCCAGGGTCGCCATCACGTCGTCCGCTTCGTAGCCGGGGACGGCCAGGGCGGGAACTCCCAACGCGGCGAGAAGCTCGGGAACCCGGGGGATCTGCTGGGCGAGGGGCTCGGGGGTCGGCCTCCGGGTCGCCTTGTACGCGGCGTACGCCTCGTGCCGGACCGTCGGGCCCCCGGCGTCGAGGGCCACGGCGAGGTACGCGGACGGGTACTCCCGGAGAACCTTGAGCAAGGTCCGCAGGAAGCCGTACAGGGCCCCGACCGGCTCCCCCCGGCTCGTGGAAAGCTCGGGAACGGCGTAGAACGAGCGGTAGAGGGCGGAGTGGCCGTCCACGATGAGGAGCCGCTCGGGAACCTCCGCGATTCCGAGGGCGTCCCAGAGCGTCACAGGTCCCCCTCGAACAGGGCGCACAGGGCGAGGGCCACCGCGTCCCCGGCGTGGTCGGACCAGCCCTCGGCCCCCTTCCCCCCCACCAGGGCCCGGACCATCGCAAGCATTTGCTCCTTGGGGGCCGAGCCGTTTCCGCAGATCCGCTTCTTCACCACCCCGGGGGGGTAGGCGCGGAGGAAGCGCCCCCGGGCGAGGAGCTTCACGATCCCGATCACCTCCGCGGTTCCCATGGCGGAGGGTGCGTTGCGGGCGAGGAACACCTCCTCCACCGCCACCCCGTGGGGGTCGAACGCGGCAAGCGCCGCCTGGAGGCGGTCGTGGATCTCCCCCAGCCGCTCGGGAAGGGGGGTATCGGGCTTCGTGCGGATCGTCCCGGCGGTGAGGACGGAGAAGCCGTCCCTCCTCCCCGCCACGACGGCGTACCCGGTGGCGGCCAGCCCCGGGTCCACCCCCAGGACCCGCACCTCGCTAGGGGAGCTCATCGAGGAGCCCGCGGAGCTTGGCCAGGCGGGGATCGGGGGCCCGCCCTCCCCCCCGGCACCCCGGCCGGTGGTCCTCGTGGTTGAGGTCCGCCCCGCACTCGGGGCAGATCCCCCGGCAGCCGGGGCGGCACAGGGGCTTCCCCTGAAGCCCCAGGCGGAGCCCGGCCTCAACGAACGGCCGAAGCTCGAGGTACCTCCCCGCGGCATCCTCAGGAAGCACCTCCAGGACGTGGTCGGAGTCCACCCGCTCCACGAGCTCGGCCAGGCACCGGGAGCACAAGCGGTGGACCCGGCCCCGCACCGCCACCCGGAGCTCCACCTCCCCCTCCCGCCAAACCGCCCAGGCCCCCACGTGGACCGCGCCCTCGACGGGCAACCTCTCGCCGTGCCAGTCCACATCGGGAAGCGAGAGGTCACCCGCAACCTGGAACCGCTGGCCGGGATGAGCGCGAAGGGCCTCAAGATCGAACCGCATGATCACCGCCTTGGGAGGGAAAGTATAGCGGGTTTGCGGGCCTCCGGGTGCGCCTCTACCATTGGGCCCGCTCAAGGAGGGATACCAGGTGAAGGTGCTGCTCATTCGCGAGGTGCCCGGGCTCGGGATCCCCGGGGACGTGGTCGAGGTGAAGGAGGGCTATGCCCGGAACTTCCTCCTCCCCCGCAAGCTCGGGGTCCCCCCCTCGCCCCACGAGCTCGCCCGGTTCCGCAACCTGCGCGCCCGCTACCAGGCCGAGGTGGCCGACCGCCACGCCCACGCCCAGGCCTTGGCAGAGAAGCTCCAGGGCGCCGAGCTCCACTTCCCCCGCCGGGTCCACGACAAGGACAAGCTCTACGCCGCGGTCCGACCCCAGGACGTGGCCCGGGAGATCGGGGCCCGGTTCGGGGTGGAGATCGACCCCGACCGGATCCACATGGAGCCGGTGGAGAAGCTCGGGGAGCACCAGGCCGAGGTCGTCCTCTACGAGAACATCAAGGCCACGATCAAGCTCGTTGTGACCCCCGCCGCCTAGGTGTCCCCCTCCCCCCCCGCCCCCAGCCGGAAGCCCCCGGGGGGGCTGGCCCGCCCGGTCCTCTGGGGGGCCGGAGGAACGGCGCTGTCGCGGGTGCTGGGGCTCGTCCGCGACGGGGCGATCGCCTACGTCTTCGGCGCCTCGGCGGGCTACGACGCGTTCCTGGTGGCCCTCTACATCCCGCAGGCCCTCCGGCAGATCCTGGGGGAAGGGGGCCTGGCCGCGGCGTTCCTCCCCGTCTACGCTCAGGCCCAGGAGCGGGGGGAAGGGGAAGCCCTCGCCCGATCCGCCCTCTTCGCCCTGCTCCTCCTCCTCCCCGCCGTGTGCGGGCTTGGGGTCCTCCTCGCCCCGGCCTACGTCCCGGTCCTCGCCGCGGGGTTCTCCCCGGAGACGATGGCCCAGAGCGTCGCCCTCGCCCGGTGCTTGTTCCCCCTGATCGGGTTCATCTCCCTTACAGCCCTGGCCAGCGGGATCCTCAACGCCCACGGCTGGTTTTTCCTGCCTGCCCTTGCCCCGGCCGTCCTCAACGGGGGGATGATCGTCGGCGCCGTGGTCCTGTCCCGCGCAACCACCCCACCGGTGCTTGGGCTCGCGCTGGGGGCCCTTGTGGGGGGCGGGGCGAGCGTCCTTCTCCTCCTGCCCCCGCTCCTCCCCCTCCTCCGCGGCCGAGGCCGCCCCTGGCCCCCCCATCCGGCCCTCCGGGAGGTGGGGTGGCGGCTCACCCCTGCCCTGGGTTCGTTCGTCGTGGCCGAGCTTAACGGCCTCGTGGACAACCGGCTCGCCTCCTACCTCGCCCCGGGCTCGATCGCCACCCTTCAGTACGCGATGCGCCTCTTTCAGCTCCCCTTGGGAATCCTTGCCGTTTCGGTTAGCACCGCCGCCCTCCCCCACCTTGCCCGCCGCGTTGCCCAAGGGGACCGGGACGGGTTCCGGGCTGGGCTTCGGGAGGGGTTCTCCCTCACCGCCGCCCTCCTCCTCCCGGCCCTGGCCGGCCTCCTCGTCCTGGGGAAGCCCATCGTGGCCCTCCTCTTTGAGCGGGGGGCGTTCACGGCCGGGGACACAGCCCGGACCTATGCTGCCCTGGCCGGGTACCTCTCCGGCCTGTGGGCGTACGCCCTCGTCTACCTCTTCTCCCGGGCGTGGTTTGCGCTGGGGAAGCCGTTCCGCCCCGTCCTCGCCGGCGCCGTCGCGCTTGGGGTGAACATCGGGCTCAACCTGTGGTGGGTGGGGATCTGGGGGACGTTTGGGCTGGCCCTGGCCACCGGGGTGGCCGGGTGGGTCCACGCCCTCCTCCTCGGGATCCCCCTCTGGCATCGCGAAGGGGGCTGGATCTCACTCTGGGTCCTAGGGCGGGTGGCCGTGGCGGTGGCGGGGATGACGGGAGCTCTCCTCCTCCTTGCGCCGCTCCTCTCCCCCCACGGGCCGTGGGTCGAGGTAGGGGTCGGCGTTCCGGTGGGGCTTCTCCTCTACGGGGCCCTGGCCTGGGCCCTCCGCCT
The DNA here is from genome assembly GCA_026418075.1 of Candidatus Bipolaricaulota bacterium. Lineage (GTDB taxonomy): Bacteria > Bipolaricaulota > Bipolaricaulia > Bipolaricaulales > Bipolaricaulaceae > Bipolaricaulis. The sequence goes on from JAOACA010000029.1 coordinate 5,356, forward strand.
CATCCCGCTTCTGCGGGGTGGACGATGAGGCTGGACGGCCTGGGCGGGGGCGGGGGGAACAGGCCCAGGAGCCCCCGCCCAAACCGGAACGGGTCCTCCGCCGAGCGGTAGGCGCTGAGCCAGTCAGCCAGCACTTGAACGGCCTCCCGGAGCTCCGCCCCGTTCAGGCGCCCCTCCCGCACGAGGACGAGGAGCCCCTCCTCAGCCAGGGCTCGGCCCAAAGGGGGCGGGGCTCCCGCCACGAGGACCACCGGGGAGAGCGCCCGATCGAGGTGCCGCAGGGCGGCCTCGACTTCGCCGTCCGGGGCAAGGGCCCGGTGGAGGAGCACGGCCAGAGCCCGGGCGACGAACTCCACCTGGGGCCACATCCTTTCCTTCCCGGCGGCGGAAAGCTCCCCGTACAGGAGGGCCCACGCCCGCTCCAACTCCCGCGCCCGCCGCTCCCGCAGCCGGTCCTCCGCCTGGCGCCCGTAGCCGCAGCTCGGGGGACAGCGAACCGTCCGACCACGGTGCGCGCCACAGCAGGAACTGCACACCTTGCGATCGAGGGCCGGGCAGGGGCGGTCCCCGGCCCGGGTCCCGCACAGTCCACAGCGGTCCTTCACGCCCTCAGCCTCCGCCGCGCCTCCTCCCCCATCCGGTCCGGGGTCCACGGGGGCTCTCGCACGACGACCACCTCCACCGCGTGGCCGGGGAACGCTCCCCGCAGGGCCTGCTCAACCTGACCCGGAAGGGCCTCCCCCAGCGGACAAGCGGGCGAAGTGAGGGTCATCTCCACCCGGATTTGGCGCCCGTGGACCTCAACCCCGTAGACGAGGCCCAGCTCGACGAGGTCGACTCCGAGCTCGGGGTCGGTCACGCCCCGCAGGATGTCCAGGACCTCCCGAGCCGTGGGCACGGCTACTTCCGCTTGCGCCGCCTGCGGGTCGCCTTCCCCTTGGGGGCCGGGGGCTTGGTAGGTGCCCCGACCTGGGCGATGACGTCGGCCAGGGTCGTCTCCCCAAGCTGGGCGGCGAACCTCGCCTCAACCCCCTGCCAGAACGGGGCCACTGGGCAGACGTCGGTTTGCATGCTCGTTCCCCGCCGCTGCCGACCGTAGATGAGGACCGGCTCCTCGGGCTCGAGGGCCTTCATGAGGTCCCCGAGTTTGATCTCCTGAGGAGGATGAGCGAGCTGGTACCCCCCCATCCGGCCCTTCTGGGCCTGCACGAACCCCGCCCGCCGGAGATCGAGGAGGATTCGGCGCACGAACGCCTCGGGGACGCTGTACCCCTGGGCGAGGTCGCGGGCGGAATGGTGACCCCCTTCCCGGGTCGCAAGCTCGTACAGCACGCACAATCCGTATCCAAAACGCTTGCTCGTGATCATGGCGTTCGATTTTAGTCCGGCGCCCCCCTCCGCGCCAGCCACCTCCGGGCCTCTGCCCGGGCCCACCGATCCGCCCCCTCCACATCGGCCCGGGTTCGCACGGGTTCCGGGGAGTGGAGGGCGAGGACCTCCGCGATCCCGTCCGCGATTGCGGGGAACGGGATCTCCCCGCGGAGGAACGCCTCCACGAGGACCTCGTCGGCGGCGTTGGCCACCGCGGGGGCCGTGCCCCCCCGGCGGCCCGCTTCCAGCACGGCCGCAAACCCCGGGTAAAGCGCGGGATCGAGGGCCTCAAACGTCAGGTTCAATCCGGGAAGCGAGAGGGTTCGCGGGGGAGGAAGCCGGTGGGGGTGGGTCAGGGCAGCGCGGACGGGGATCCGCATGTCTGGGACGGAAAGCTGAGCCACGACCGACCCGTCCACGAGCTCGACCAGGGCATGGACCGTGGCCTGGGGGTGGATGAGGACCCCGATCTGGTCCCAAGGAAGGCGGAAGAGGTGGTGGGCCTCGATCACCTCGAACGCCTTGTTCACGAGGGTCGCCGAGTCCACGGTGATCCGCCTCCCCATCGGCCACACGGGGTGGGCGAGGGCCTGGGAGGGGGTAACGGAGGCAAGCTCCTCCGGCCGACGGCCGCGGAACGGCCCCCCGGAGGCCGTGATCCAGACCCGCTCGACCTCCTCAGGGCGAACCCCGGAAAGGAGCTGGAACAGCGCGGCGTGCTCGGAGTCCACGGGGACGATCTGGTCTGGGCGCTGGCGGGCGCGGAGGACGAGCTCGCCCCCCACGACGAGGGACTCCTTGTTGGCCAGGGCGAGGGTCTTCCCGGCCTCGAGAGCCGCGAGGGACGCGGGGAGGCCCACGGCCCCGACCACGGCGTTGAGGACGAGGTCCACCTCGGGAAGCGAGGCCAGGTGGGCGAGGCCCTCCGGACCGGCGACGACCTCCGCCCCCGGCACGAGGGCCCGCAACCGCTCGGCCTCCTCCGGCCCGGCGACCCCAAGGTGGGCGACCCCGAACTCCTGGGCGAGCGCCGCCAGCTCCTCAACGCTCGTCCCGGCGGCGAGGGCCACGACCTCGAACCGGACCGTTCCCCGAAGTTCCCGAACGACGTCCAGGGCCTGGCGGCCGATCGAGCCCGTGGCCCCGAGAATTGCCAGCCGCGTGCTCATCCCGCCGGCTGGAGGACGATGTCGGAAAGCAGGGCGTCGATCTCGTCCCCGTCCAGGGACTCCCGGCGGAGGAGCTCCTGGGCGATCCGATCGAGGGCCGAGCGGTTCCGGGCCAGGAGCTCCTTGGCCTTGGCGTAGGCCTGGGACAGGATCCGGCGGATCTCCCGGTCCACCGCCGCGGCGAGCTCCTCGGAGTGGGCCTCGCTTCGGACGATCTCCTCCCCGAGGAAGATGTTCGTCCGCTCCGCCCCGAGGTTGATCGGGCCCAACGCCTCCGACATCCCGTACTCGACGACCATTTTCGTCGCGATTTCGGTGGCCTCGCGGAGGTCGTTGGCGGCCCCGGTGCTCTGCTCCCCAAACACGAGCTCCTCCGCGGCCCGGCCGCCAAACGCCCACGTCACAAGGTCCAGCAGGTCGTCCTTCGACGTCCAGTACTTGTCCTCGAGGAGCCGCTGGGAGTACCCGAGGACCCCGGTGCCCCGGGGGACGATCGTCACCTTGTGGACGGGCCCCAGGCGGGGGAGGAGCTTGTTGAGGAGGGCGTGGCCCGTCTCGTGGTAGGCGATCCGGGTCCGCTCCTCGTCCTTGATGTACATCCCCTTGCGGGCCAGCCCGGTGAGGACGCGGTCCAGCGCCTCTTCAAAGTCCTCGGGCTCGATCCGGTCCTTGTTTCTGCGGGCGGCGAGAAGGGCGGCTTCGTTGCACAGGTTCTCGAGGTCCGCCCCCACGAACCCCGGGGTCCGCCGGGCGAGGAGCGCCACGTCCACCTCCGGGGAGAGCTTCTTGTCCCGGAGGTGGATCTTGAGGATCGCCTCTCGACCGCGGAGGTCCGGGGCGGGAACGGCGATCTTCCGGTCAAACCTCCCGGGGCGGAGAAGGGCCAGGTCGAGGACGTCGGGCCGGTTCGTGGCCGCGAGCACGATGACCCCCGTGTCCCCCTCAAACCCGTCCATTTCGGAGAGGAGTTGGTTCAGGGTTTGCTCCCGTTCGTCGTGGCCGCCCCCCAGGCCGGCGCCGCGCTTGCGGCCGACAGCATCGATCTCGTCGATGAAAACAATGCAGGGGGCGCTCGCCTTCGCCTTCTGGAACATGTCCCGCACCCGGGCCGCCCCCACCCCGACGAACATCTCCACGAAGTCCGAGCCGGAGATGGAGAAGAAGGGGACCCCCGCTTCCCCGGCAATCGCGCGAGCGAGGAGGGTCTTCCCCGTCCCCGGGGGCCCCACGAGGAGGATCCCTTTGGGGATTTTCGCCCCCAGGCGGACGAACCGCCCCGGGTCCTTGAGGTAGTCCACGATCTCCTTCACCTCGTCGAGGACCTCGTCGATCCCGGCCACGTCCTTGAACGAGACCTTGGTGAACTCCTTCGTGACGAGTTTGGCCCGGGACTGGCCAAAGGTGAACGCGCTCCCCCCCTGGACCCGGCGCATCATGTACATCCACAGGGCGGCAAGGAGGAGGACGGGAAGCGTGTACCCCAGGATGGGGAGGATCCACGCCGCCGCCCCCGGGGACTGGAAGCGGACGCTCCCCCCCCGGGCGGTGACCTCCTGGGCCAGTTCCGCGTAGAGGGGCGAGCCCTCGGGCGGCCCCTGGACGACGAACTCCCGGACCTCGCCGGCCCGGAGCCGGCCCTCGATCCGCGTCCCCTGCACCACCACGCTCTCCACGTTCCCCGCCCCCACCTGGACGAGGAGGTCGGAGTAGGTGAGCTCGATCATCCGCCGCGGGACCCACAGGATTTGGGAGACGAGGAGCCCCAAGAGCAGGAGCACCACGAGGAACGTGACCCCGCGGAAGTTGCGCATCGGTCCAACCGAACGTCGATCCATATCCGCAAGGATTGTAGCTCCCCCTCCGCCCTGAGCAACGATCGTGGCCGGGAAAAGGGGGCACGGCTACAATGCCGCTGTGGCCACGCTCCTCCGGGTTCTCCTCCTTCTCCTTTGGTGCTTCGCCGCCGTGGGGGGGCCGGAGAAGCTCGACCCCGCCCTGCGGTTCCTCCTCGCGAGCTCCGGGAAGATTGACTCCGTTGCCGTCCCCAGCCCTGCCGCTGCTGGGCTCGTCGCCCTCTCTCCTCCCGAGGCCCTGGGCGAGCCGGAGGTGCGGGTGTTTCTCCTCACCCGGAACCCCGGGGGAGCCCGGTCCGTGACCGGCTTCCGGCCCCACCAGGTCGTGGGGACCCTGGCCACGGGGGCGGTCGCCGTCCGGGATCTCCCTTCCCTCGCCGACGATCCCCAGGTTGTCTACGTCCAGGCCAGTCGCCCGGTGTACCCCCTCCTCGACGTCTCCGTCCCCGAGACCGGGGCCCCGGCCCTGTGGTATGGAACCCCCCGGGCCACGGGGAAAGGCGTGATCGTGGGGATCGTGGACACGGGGGTCGACCCCCTCCACCGGGACTTCCGGGTCGACCGCACCGGCGACGGGTTCGAGGAGGGCTCGCGGATCCTGTGGCTGTGGGACCAGGGGGGGACAAGCCCCGCGGGGTTTCCCCCCTGGTGGGGGGACGCCACGGTCGAGGCCCGCTACGGCCGGGCCTACTCCCAAGGGGAGCTCGAGGCTGGGATTGCCGCAGGGTACTCCCCGGTAGGGGACCCCCAGGGCCACGGGACCCACGTCGCGGCGATCGCCGCGGGCGACGGCTCCGCCTCCGGCGGCGCCTTCCGCGGCGTGGCCCCCGAGGCCGACCTCGTGGTGGTCAAGACCACGTTCTACGAGGACACCGTGGTGGACGGGGTCCGGTTCGTGTTCGAGGCCGCGGGGGCGCTGGGGAAGCCCGCGGTGGTCAACCTGTCCCTGGGCGGCCACGGGGGATCCCACGACGGCAACTCCCTCTTCGAGCGGATGATCGACGCCCTGGTGGACCGCCCGGGCCGGGTGATCGTCGCCGCAGCCGGGAACGAGGGGAACCGGAAGATCCACGTGCGGGGGGACATCCGGACCCCCACGACCTGGCACCTCGAGCTCGAGAAGGGCACGGCCTCGGTCCGGTTCTGGCACAGCGCGACGGCGACGTTCACCGTCTCGGTCCGGGCGCCAACCGGGGAGGAGGTCATCGCCCTTCCCGGAGGCCAGCGCTGGTCCGCCACCGCCTCGGGGGGCGTGTGGATCGACAACACCTCCCTCCCCGATCCCCTGACCCTCGACCGATCGATCTACCTCGTCCTGACCGACGCCGCGCCGGGGACGACGTGGGCGATCACGCTGAGCCCCGTCCTCGGGGGCGGGCGGGTGGACGGGTGGGTGGAGCAGGCGTCGGCGGCCCAGTTCCGGGAGGGGGACACGAGCTCCACGATCAGCGAGCCGGGGAACGCGAGGCAGGTGATCACGGTGGGGGCGTACATCACGAAGACCCGCTGGACGTCGGTGGCTGGGGAGCAGCGGGCGGAAGGGGAGGTCGGGGCCTTGGCCCCCTTCTCTTCCCGGGGTCCGACCCGGGACGGGCGGATCAAGCCCGACCTCGCCGCGCCGGGGGCGTGGATCGCCTCGGCCCGGTCGCGGCTGACCTCGCCCGCAAGCTGGCTCGCCCTCCCCGGGGGGGAGTACACGATGCTTCTTGGGTCAAGCATGGCGGCGCCCCATGTCGCGGGGGCCGCGGCCCTCCTCCTCTCCCTCCGCCCGGACCTCACCGGGTCCGAGGTCCGGGACGCCCTGACCCGCGGGGCGCGCGTCGATAGCGCGGTGGGCGCGGCCCCGAACCCGGCGTGGGGCGCGGGAAAGCTCGACGTCGCCCAAGCCGTCGCCCACCTCGGCCCGGGGCCGGCGGTGGAGCGGCCCACGCTGGTCCTCCTCGCGAACCCCGTGAGCCGGGAGGCCCGGTTCCGCTATAGCCTCCCCCCCGAGGCGCGGTGGGCGAGCCTCCAGGTCTACGACCTCGCCGGCCGGCTCCTCTTCCGCCAGGCCCTGGCCCCGCCCGCGGGCGAGGCCCGGTGGCCCCTCACCACGACGGACGGCCGGCCCGTGGGGAGCGGCCTCTACCTCGCCGTCCTCGTCACCGATCGGGGGGCGTCAGCGGTCGTCCGGGTGGTGGTCGGGCGATGAGGGCCCTTCTCGCCGTCGCCTTGTTCTCCTTGGGCGGGGCGGCCCAGGGGGTCGTGGGCGGGGACCTCCTGTTCGACCTCGCCCCGGGCGCCGCCCGCGCCGGGATGGGAGGCGTGGGGATCGCCGTCCCATCCCCGGATTCCCTCCACCTCAACCCCGCGGGCCTGCCCTGGCTCGCGGGGGTTCAGATCGTCTCCACCTACGGGAACC
>JAOACA010000002.1:0-63853 GCA_026418075.1 Candidatus Bipolaricaulota bacterium
CCCCTGGTCGGCGGCCACGGGGAACCCGAGGGCGTCCCGCCAGAACGCCACCGCCCGCGGAAGATCGTCGTAGTACAGGTTGACGATCGTCCCATCCACCGCCGGCTCCACCGTCAGCCCTCCTTCTTCAGGGCCTCGACCAGGGCCTCCCGGAGCTCCCAGGGGAGGGAGACCCCCTTCTTCGTGGGGAGCCACTGCCCGTCGTCGGCCTGGAAGAACTGGCGGAGATCCAGGTACGCCTTCCCGCGGAACACGGTCCGCCGGAGGACGACCTTCTGCCCCGCTCCCCGCTCGAACTCGGCGATCACGCGCTCCTCGTCCACGCCGCCTCCTTCCCCGCATTCTACCTCCCCTCCCCCGGCCTCGGCCGGTAGACTCGCCCCCCGGGAGCGACGGTGGGGGAGGTACGGAAGCGGAAGACGTGGAGGGAGTTCCTCCGCGAGCTCCGGGAGATCTACCTCCGGGGGGACCCGCGGGGGCTCGCGGCGGCGTGGCAGGCAGGGAGGCGGACCCCCGGGGCGCGGCTCCTCGTCTGGAGCGTGGAGCGGATCTACCCCGTGGGACAGACCCTCGAGGTGGCCGCGGAGCTCGAAGCCCGCATGGCCCGGGAAGGCCTCGGCGCGGCCTCCCGGTGGCTTCTTGCCACCTTCTTCCCCGGGTGGAGGGCGGAGATCCCCCCGGAGACGGCCGAGGCCCTGGCCTCAAGCCCCGTCCTCATCTACGGCAACCACCCCTCGTTCCTCACCCCGTTCCTCGTCGCCGCCACCGTCCCCCGGGAGGACCTCAAGATGGTCTCCGACTCGATCCTCGACCGCCTCCTCCCGAGCTTCCAGAGGCACGCGCTCCCCGTATCCATCCCCCCGGCCGGGGGGTGGGGCGAGCTCCGGGCCGGGGGGCTCCCCCGGGTGATCGTCACCGCGCTCGCCGCCCAGCTGTGGCGCTGCCCCCCCGACCAGGACGAGGTGCGCGAGGCCAACCGCCGGTCCCTCGCCGGGGCCGCGGAGCACGTCCGCTCGGGCGGGGCGGTCCTCATCACCCCCGGGGGCTGGAGCCCCCGCGACCGGCTGTGGTTCTCCGGGATCGGCCAGATCGCCCTGGACGTCCACCAGGGCCTCGGGGGCCAGCCGTGGTTCCTCGTTCCGTTCCGAGAGGAGCGCTCCTCCAACGACCGCGTGCGGGCCGTCCTCTCCTCGGGGCCTGTGGCCCGGGTCAAGCGGGGGCTCGTCTACCGGAAACCCGTGACCATCCGCTACGGAACCCCGCTTCTGCTGAGTAGCCTGGGCCGCCTCCCCAACAACCCCTCGGCCGCCACCCGCCTCCTTGAGGACCGCTACCGCCGGGACTTCGGGCTCTAGAGGGCGAACGCCGCGGCCAGGGCGGCGAGGGCCAGGGCCGCCGCCGCGGGGGGGAGGAGCCTCCCCCACACCGCGGACAGGGGAACCCCCACGTGCTCCGCGGACACGGTGAGGCAGGGGTGGAGGGGGGAGAGGAGGTACCCGAGGTACGAGGCGAGGTACGTCACGGCGAACGCCCACGGGGGCATCGCCCCCGCCGCGCCCACGTAGAGGGGGATCACGAGGGAGAGCGCGGCCTGCTGCCGGCCGGTGGCGAACCCCAGCGCCCACCCCACCCCCACCGCAAGGGCGGCCGGGGGAAGGGCGAGGGCGGCGATCCGGCCCGGAACCCCCGCCCGCTGGAACACGGCAAGGTACGAGAACACCCCGATCACAATCAGCCCAAACCGCCACGCCCTCTCCTTCCGGGCAACGGCCAGGAGTTCCCGCAGGGAAAGCCTCCTCGCCGCGGCGAGGGCCAAGCTCGCCGCGGCCGCGCCCACGGTGGCAAGCTCGGGCACCGGCAGGGGGACCCACCGCTTGAGGACGAGGTCCAGGACCGGGGCGGTGAACAGGATCGCAAGAGGGACGAGGCTCGCCCGCCGCGGCCGGTTCCCCGCCCCCTCGACCCGCCCGTGGACCGTTCGCAGAAGGGCGACGGAGCCCAGGACGGCCAGGAGGGCCACCGCGGGGAGCTGGTAGGGGAGGACGCCCCACACGTCGAGGCCGGCGAGGAGGGCCCCGGTGATCAGGGCCGGGGACAGGGGGTAGACGGCGTGGAGGGTGTGGCGGAACCAGACGTTGGCCGCGGCCCGGAGCTCCGGGGTCGAGCCCCCGGCCCGCTCGACCAGGGGGGAGGAGAGGAGGGCGCCCCCGGGGACGGGGAGCATCCCCAAAAGGGCCGGGGCCAGGGCGTACACCGCCCGCCGGCTCCGGGGAAGCCCGGAAAGAAGGTCCTCCAGCCGCCCCGTCGCCGCCAGCGCCCCCCCGATCAGGGGGATGAGGGCCATCGCCAGGGCCAGGAGGGGGACGCTCGGGCTCGTCCAGACGGACAGGAACGCCCGCCCGACCTCGAGCGGCGGAAGGGAGAGGAACCCCAGGGCGAGGGCCCCGAGGACCATCGCCCCCCACAGGCTCCACCGGGCCAGGCCCAGCACGAGGCCCAGGGAAAGGAGCAGCCCGATCCAGACCACGCGCCCTCCCAAGCGGCGGCCCGCCGCAGGGGGCGGGCCACCGTCGCAAGGTTTCTGCCGTTACAGCTTCAGCTTGCCCAAGTTCCCCGGCTCAAAGTAGCTATCGGGGATGTCCGCCGCGGAGCGCTCCGTGATCTCCACCGTGGCCCGGCCGCCCTTCAGGCGGTCCTCGACCACGAGCCGGGCCGGCCGGAGCCCCACCGCGTCCCGCACAAGCTCGGGAACGGAGAGGACCCGGGCGAGCTTCCCCCCCCGGTCGAAGAACTCCGCCCGGAGGACGAGGTACGCCTCCTTGTGGACCCAGAGGAGGATCCGCGACCAGTCCTGACCCGCCTTCGCCGGGAGAAGCTCGAGCTTCCACGCCCTCGCCCCGAGAAGGGCCTCTTCCCCGACGATCGCCGGGGTGTACCCCTCCCGGTAGCTGAACCCGCTCGCCACGTCGTCGTAGGTGATCCCGCTTCCGGCGATGAACTCCCCCTTCCGCTCCCCCTCCCCGACGAGCTCCTTCAGGATCTCGAGGTCCGGGAGCCATAGCCAGATCCGCCCCGGGCCGGCCTTGGGGGTGTGGGCAAGGTACAGGGTCCCGGCCACGAGCTCGGGGGCGGCGTAGAGGAGGAGGGTCTTCGTCGTCCCGTCGGGGAACTCCTTGGCCCACACCCGGAACGCGTAGAACGCCCCCGGCTGGCCCGCCTCCTCGATCCGCACCGCGAGGGACACGTACAGGCTCCCCGTCCCGGTCCCGAACAAGCTCGCCTTCTCCACCCGGGCCAGGATCTCGCTCGCCGTCTGCGCCCATCCCGCCACAGCCAGGAAGCCCACCGCCATCACCACAACAACACGCTTCATGCTCCACCTCCGTGCACCTGCTGGAGATCTTTCCGCCGGGCCCTCCGCCCAAACCCCGGGGCGAGCCACCCCGGCCGCACCCAGGGCAGCACCGCCGGGAGGACGAACAGGGCCCCGACGAGGCTCGACACCATCGTCAAGGCGATGAGCCAGCCGAAGGTCTGGAGGGCCCCAAAGCTCGAAAGGAGCATCACCAGGAACCCCAGGGTCAAGGTCGCGGCGTTCACCAGGATCCCCCGCCCCGAGGTGGCGATCGTCCGGGCGAACGCCTCGCGGTGGTCCGCCTCCTCCCGCTCCCTCCGGTAGCGGGCGAGGAAGTGGACCGCGTAGTCGACCCCGATCCCCACGGTGAGGCTGGCGATCATCACCGTCGCCATGTCGAGGTGGGCCCCGGCGTAGCCCATCACCCCGAAGTTCCCGGCCACGGTGACGACCAAGGGGACGAGGACGAGGAGCCCCGCCCCAAGGGAGCCCAGAACGAGGACCACGAGGAGGACCACCGCCCCCAGGCTCGTCCCCAGGCTCACGATCTGGGACTGGATGAGCTTGAGGGAGAGCTGGACGTAGAGGGCGGGGGACCCGGTGACGTAGGCCTCGACCACCTGGGGCGGCTTCTCCCGGGCGATGAACGCCTCCACGGCCTCGCTCAGGGCCCGGTAGCCGGCGAGGCCGACCGAGCGGACCCGCGCCGCGATCCGTCCCCACCGGAACCGCTCCGCGGCCATCCCCCCCGTCACCCTCCCCCCTCCCCCCTCGTAGAGGAGGAGGACCTGGGCCACCGCCCGCTCCGTCCCGGGGATCGCGTAGAACGCGGGATCATCTCCGCGAAGCGTGAAGTAGGTCTCCTTCACGAGGTCCGCCAGGGACGAGGTCGAGCCCACCTCGGGCCGCTCCTCGAGGAACCGCTGGAGCCGGTCGAAGAACCGGAGGACCTCGGGGTTCTTGAGCCCGTCGGCCCGCCCCGTGTCCACCACCACGGAGAGCTCCTGGCTCCCCCCGAACCGGTCCTCCACGAACCGCAGCCCCCGGACCACCGGGGAGTCGGACCGGAAGTACTTCGTCACGTCGGATTCCACCTTGAGGAAGGGGATCCCCGCGAGGAACGCCCCGAACACGGCCAGGGCGAGGACGAGGGTGACCACCGGTCGCCGGGCCACGAACCCCGTACCCCGGACCACGAGGCGGTCGAACAGGACCCGCGTCGGCCGCTCGCGGGGACGCGGCAGGGGGAGGAGGGCGAGGACCGCCGGGATGAGGGTGAGCGAGAGCACAAACGCGGCCATCGTCCCCCAAGCGGCGAACACCCCGAACTCCCTCGTCGGGACGAGGAACGCCGAAAGGAGCGTTAAGAACCCGGCAGCGGTGGTGAGGGCCGCCCCCGCAATCGGGGTCAGCATCTCGTCCGCGATCCGCCGGGCGAGCTCCCGCCGGTCCCCTCCCCGGCGGGAGAGCTCGTTGTGGTCGTTCACCACGTGGATCCCGTACGCCGAGCCCACCGCCACAAGGAGGACGGGGAGGAACGTCGAGATCATCGTGAGCTTGGCCCCGACAAGCCCCACGAACCCCATCGTCCAGACGAGGGACACGAGGACCACCGCCATCGGGAGGAGGACCCCCCGCAGGGTGCGGAAGCTCGCAAACAGGACCGCGACCACCACGGCGACCACCACGGGGAGGAGGAACGCGAGGTCCCGCCGCATGTAGCGGTTGACGTACACGAGGAACGCCGCGTCGCCGGAGGTGTAGTAGGACTCCGGCCCCCCGTGGCGGGCGGGGATCCCCTCGAGGTGGGCGAGGACCCGCCCCATCGCCACCTCGTCGTCCTCGTACTCGGGGTGGGCCTTGAGGACGAGGACCGCCGCGGAACCATCGGCCCGGATCAGGGCGTCCCGGACGAGCCGCTCCCCGAGGACCGCCTCTTGGAACGCCCGCACGTCCTCGTCGGTCTCGGGCGGCCGGGGGAGGGGTGGGCGGACGGTGATCGCCGCGGCCGTCCCCCGAACGATCTGGGCCGTGGTGGGGGAGATCACCTCCTCCAGAAGCCCCTCGTCCACCAGGGTCTGGAGCTCGTCCGTGATCCGGTAGAGCTTCTGGAGGGAGGGAAGGTCGAACAGGGTCCCCCCCTCCTCGGCCACCACGGCGAGCATGAACAGGGACTGGCCGCCGAAGAGCTTCCGCGCCCGGTCGTACTGGGCAACGATCGGGTCCCCCTTGGGGAGCATCTGGGAGTAGTCGGCCTGGAACCCAAGCCGGGGGAGGAACAGGGCGAAGACAAGGGTGACGAGGGCGATCCCGCCCAACGTCGCCCAGGGGTGGTCCACGAGCCAGGCGAGGACCCGCCGCATCCCCTACGGCCCCCCCACGAGGACCCCGAGGCGCAGGAGGTGGAGCGAGAGGAGGAAGGCGTAGACGTCGTCCCCCGACCCGCGGACCTGGCGCGCCCCGCCAAACGCCTGGGTCACCCCCTCCACGAGCCCGGCGTAGACGAGGGGAAGGGGATCGGGGAGGTACCCCACCGGGGCCGGGGAGAGGAGCCAGACGTAGGGGCCCCGGGCGGGGAAGAGGAGGACGAACAGGAACGGCTCCCCCGCCCACGGCTCCGCGGGCAGGGCCCGGACGGCCTTCACCGCGAAGACCTCGGTCGCCCGAAGGGCCCTCGCCAGGGCCTGGATCCGGAGGGACTCCTCCACCGTCTCCGTCTCGTCCACGACGAGGAGCCGCACCGGCTGGGCCGACGCGGCCACGGCCAAAGCGAGGGCCACAGCGAAAGCAAGTTTTTTCACGATCGGACCTCCTCCGGCTGGAGGGCCCGCCAGGCGAGCTCCGCCACCTCCCGCGGCCCCTCCCGCCGCACCTCCGCCGCGACCCGGTCCCCGCCCACCGCCCGGGCGGTCACGGACTCCACGAGCCCGAGGAGGGCGTAGGCGGTGAGGAGGGGGTGGGCCCGGCGGATCTCCCCCCGGTCCATCGCCTGGGCGAGGAGGCGGGCGACCGCCTGGGCGTACCGGTCCCGGAGGGCGAGGAGGGCCTTGCGCAGCCCCGGGACCTCCCCGTGCCAGGCCCGGCCGACGAGGAACCCCCGTTCCCCGCCCCGGGCGAGGGAGGCGAAGTGGAGTTCCACCACCTGGCGGAGGACCTCCCGGGCCGGGGCCCCCTCCGCCCACAGCCGCCGGGCCTCGGCCAGCCACCGCTCGTACTCCGCCCGGAGGGCGGCGAGGAACACCTCCTCCTTGGACGGGAAGTAGTGGTAGAGGGCCCCGATCGAGACCCCGGCCTCCGCGGCGATCCGCCGCATCCCCGTCCGGTGGAAGCCCTCCTGGGCAAACAGCCGCCCGGCCGCGGCGAGGATCCGCTCCTCCACCGACGGGCCGGCCGGGGCCTCCGAACGAACGTTCGTTCGCACGGCCGGAATTCTAGGAGGTCAAAGCCTCAAGTCAAGGCCCGCCGCAGGACGGGCAGCGCCAGGTGATCTCCCCGGTGAGGAGGTTCCACCGGACAGGGAGGAGGGTCCCCCCGCAGCGGGGGCAGGGGGCCCCGCCCAACGAGGCCCGGACCTCGAACGGGCCCGGGGGGGCTTCCACCCGGAGGGGAGCACCGACCCGGAGCTCGACCGCCCCCATCCCCACCTCCACCGGCCCCTCCACCCCGATCGTCCCCCCGACGGCGAGGGGCCCCTGGATCCGGAGGGGCTCCACGACCTCGACCCGGACCCCCCGGGTGGCGATCCCCCAGGTGAGGACGAGAAGGGCGGCGAGAAGCCCGACGACGACGAGGATCCCCAGTCCGAGCACCCAGCGGTACACCGGCGACCACCTCCGGGGCCAAGGGTACAAGAGAGAGCGCGCCCGGGAGGACTTGAACCCCCAACCCTCGGCTCCGAAGGCCGATGCTCTGGTCCGTTGAGCTACGGGCGCTGGGAGGAGCGACGGGACTTGAACCCGCGACCACCGCGGCCACAGCGCGGTGCTCTGCCAACTGAGCTACGCTCCCCTCCGCGCCCGGGAGGGCTCGAACCCCCGGCCTGCGGCTTAGAAGGCCGCCGCTCTAATCCAGCTGAGCTACGGGCGCGGAGCGGGTAGCGGGAATCGAACCCGCGCCTCTGGCTTGGAAGGCCAGGGCTCTACCACTGAGCTATACCCGCGGGGTGGTCGGAGAGGGCGGATTTGAACCGCCGACCTCATGGTCCCGAACCATGCGCGCTGACCAAGCTGCGCTACTCTCCGCCACCCCGATCTTACCGCACCCCCGCTACCGGAGGAAGACGAACCGGGTCCGCCCCCCGCTGACCACCGTGAGGAGGACCTCCTCCCGGTCCCCGATCCCGGAGACGATCCGGTTCCAGTCCGCGATCGACTCCACGGGCTGGCGGTTGACCCCGACGATCACGTCCCCGACCTGGATCCCCGCCCAGTGGGCTCGGGACCCGGCGGCGACCTTGGTCACGACAACCCCCGTGGTGGTGGTGAGGCTGTACCGCCGGGCGAGGTCGGCCGTGATCGCGCTCACGGTGAGCCCGAACTTCTCCTGGCCGGTCTGGGGCTCGGCGGTCGGGGCCGCCCCCTCCTCCGGCCGCGCCCCGAGGGTCACCTCCACGGTGAGGGGCTTCCCGTCCCGGACGAGGGACACGGCCACCTTCTCCCCCACCGCCCGGTACATGATCTCCAGCTGCAGCTCGTTCGTGTCCCGGACGGGTTTTCCCCCTACCGCGGTGATCACGTCGCCCGAGCGGATCCCGGCCTTGGCCGCCGGCCCGCCAGGGACCACGTCGGACACGAGCACCCCCTGCCCGGCCTTGACCCCGAGCTTCCCCTCCATCCCGGGGACGATGTCCTGGATGTACACCCCAAGCCAGGCCCGCGTCACCCGGCCCTGGGCCGCGATCTGGGACAGGGCCCGAACGATCTCGTTGATCGGGACGGCGAAGTTGATCCCCTCCACCGCCACCCCGCTCTCCGTGGACCGGGCGATGACCGTGTTCATCCCCACCACCTGGCCGTAGGCGTTGACGAGGGGCCCTCCGGAGTTCCCAGGGTTGATCGCAGCGTCGGTCTGGATCATCCGCCGGAAGTAGCCGGACCCATCCGGCCGCGGTACATCCCGCCCGAGGGCGGACACGATCCCCAGGGTCACGGTGTGGGAAAGGCCAAGCGGGTTCCCGATCGCGATGACCCAGTCCCCAATCTCCAGCTTGTCGGAGTCCCCGAGCACAACCGGCGGGACGTCCAGGGAGTCCTCCACCGCCACCACGGCGAGGTCGAGGAGGCCATCCGTCCCCACGACCTTCGCCGGGAGCTCCTTCCCGCTCCGGGCGGTGATCCGGATCGAGGTCGCCCCCTCCACGACGTGGGCGTTCGTGAGGACGTACCGCTTTCCCCCGTACTCGACGAGGAACCCCGATCCAAGCGAGGTGACCTCCCGCTCCCCGAAGGGCCCAAGATCGAAGAACCGCCGCAGGAACGGGTCCTGGAGGAGCTCATCCCAGACGCTCGCCGTCTTTCGGACGACCTCCACCTTGACCACGCCTGGGGCCGCGGCGGCGATCGCCGCCTTGATCGCGGCCTGGCCTGAGGCGGCGATCGTCTCCTGAACGCTCTGGGCTTGGGCGTAGGCCGTGGCCCCCACCGACCCGCCCGCCACCCGGAGCTCCTCCCCCTGCCGCAGGGCGAAGGCCACCCCCACCCCGGCAAGCAGGAGCCCAAGAACGACCCACGTGAGCTTCCGCATCGCAAGCCACCTCCTTCAACTGTCAACCAGGCTACCCGGCCCGTTGGAGGACCGGTGGTCCGGATGTGGAGATCCGGTGGAGCGGCTCCACCCCGGGGACCTATGATACCGGCGTGGAGAAGAAGGCGATCGCCCTCCTCTCGGGGGGCCTCGATTCGGCCCTGGCCTGCGAGCTCACCCTGCGGCGGGGCTTCCAGGTCGTGGGGCTCAACCTCGCCACGGGGTTCTGCGTCGGGGAGGGGCGGTGCGACACGGTCCTCGCCCTCGCGGCGCGCCTGGGGATCCCGCTTCGGATGCGGGACGTAAGCGCGGAGTTCCTGGAGGTCGTCCGGGCCCCCAAGTTCGGGTACGGCTCGGGGATGAACCCGTGCCTCGACTGCCGGATCCTCATGGCCCGGACCGCCGGGGCGGTGATGGAGGAGGAGGGGGCGTCGTTCGTGGTGACGGGCGAGGTCCTTGGCCAGCGGCCGATGTCCCAGCACCGGCGGGCCCTCGACCTCGTGGCCGAGGAGTCGGGGCTCGGGGAGCGGCTCGTGCGCCCCCTGTCGGGGCGGCTCCTTGGGCCCACGTACCCGGAGCGGATGGGCTGGATCCGGCGCGAGGACTGGCTCGACATCCAGGGCCGGTCCCGGAAGCGGCAGCTCGCCCTCGCCCGGGAGTGGGGCCTCACCGAGTTCGTCCAGCCGTCGGGGGGCTGCTGCCTCCTCCTCACGAAGGCGTACGCCGTGCGGCTCCGGGACGCGTTCCGCCACCGCGGCCGGGAGGCCCTGACGCCGGACGACTTCGCCCTCCTCCGCTACGGCCGCCACTTCCGGCTCTCGCCGGGGGTGAAGGTGATCGTCGGGCGGGACGAAGGAGAGAACGCGGTGCTTGCGGGGTTTTCTCCGGGCCGGTGGGCCCTCTCGTTCCCGGCCGTGCCCGGGCCGGTCGCGCTGGTGGAAGGGGACCTCTCTCCCGAGGAGCTGGAGCTTGCCGCCCGGCTCGCCGCCCGCTACAGCGACGCCCGGGGAGGGGACCCGGTGACCGTCCGCGCGGTCCGCGACGGAAGGGAGCAGGACCTGACCGTAGTCCCCCTCCCCCCCGACGACCCCCGGATCGCCTCGTGGGCCCTCGGGGAGTAGCTACAGGGGCTCGAACCGGGCCACGAAGTGCCGAAGCGGTCCCTCCCCTTCCAGGAGCCGGAGCCCCCGGATCTCGGAGGCCCGCTCCCGAACCCGCGCCAAGGCCTCCACCACCGCCCCGAGGTGCTCCTGGGTGTACGTCCGGCGGGGGATCGCCAGCCGCACGAGCTCCATCCGCGCCTCCGGCCCCATCATCCCTGAGCCCACCTCCACCGCCCGGATCCCCCCCTCGAGGTACAGGGCGACGACGAGGGCCTGGCCGGGGAACGCGTCCCGCGGGATGTGGGGGAGGAGGCGGCCGGCGTCCACGTACACCGCGTGCCCCCCTGGGGGCCAGTAGACCGGGATCCCCACCTCCCGAAGCCGCTCCCCCAGCCACCGCACCTGGCCCACCCGGTCCCGGAGGTAGCCAAGGTCCAGGGCCTCGCGAAGCCCGACGGCCAGGGCCGCGAGGTCCCGCCCCGCCAGGCCCCCGTAGGTCGGGAACCCCTCGTAGAGGATGAGCTTCTCCCGGCACCGCTCGTAGAGGCGCGGGTCCCGCAGCGCGAGGAACCCCCCGATGTTCCCCAGCCCATCTTTCTTGGCCGACATCGTGCACCCGTCGGCGAGGGAGAAGAGCTCGGCCGCGATCGCCCGCGGCTCGGCCGCCCCATACCCCGGCTCCCGGTCTCGGACGAACAGGCAGTTCTCCGCGTACCGGCAGGCGTCGAGGACGAGGGGAATCCCGTGGGCCCGGGCGAGGGCAGAGACCGCCCGGACGTTTCCCATCGACACAGGCTGACCAGCGGTGGTGTTGTTCGTGACCGTGAGCATGATGAGGGGGATCCGCCCCGGTGGGTTCCGGAGGAGCCGCTCCAGGGCCCCGAGGTCCATGTCCCCCTTGAACGGGTGCTCCAGGTCGGGATCCAGGGCCTCGGGGATCGGGAGGTCCACCGGCCGGGCCCCCTGGGCGAGGACGTGGGCCCGCGTCGTGTCGAAGTGGGCGTTCGAGGGGACGACGTCCCCCGGCTGGAGGACCGTGGAAAACAGGATGTGCTCCGCCCCCCGGCCCTGGTGGGTCGGAAGAACGTAGGGAAAACCCGTGATCTCCTGCACCGCCTTCCGGAACTGGGCAAACGATCGGCTCCCGGCGTAGGCCTCGTCCCCTTCCATGAGCGCGGCCCACTGGGCCTGGGACATCGCCCCGGTTCCCGAGTCGGTGAGGAGGTCCACGTACACGTCCTCGCTGGCCAGGTTGAAGGCGTTGTACCCGGCCTCCCGGAGGAGCCGCTCCCGCTCCTCCCGAGAGGGAAGCCGGATCGGCTCGACGACCTTGATCTTGTAGGGCTTCGGCCACCCCGCGCCGTCCACGTCCCCTCCTTGGGACGGGCATTGTAGCCCGCGCCCGCCCGATTTGCCGGGATCGGCATCCGTTCGCTATGCTTCACCCCGTGACTGCGAAAGGGGTCCTGGAGGCGTGGCGGCGAGGGGGGGCATCTAGAGATCAGCTCCTGGTCAAGCTTTCGGAGGAGGATGCCCTCGCCTGGGCCGAGGAGCTCCTCCCCGGCCCGGCCGAGGGGCGGCGCCTGGCGGCGGCCCTCCTGGGCCGTTCCCCCCAGCCGGCCGCGGCCCTGGAGGTCCTCGCGAAGCTCGCCGCCGACGAGGACCGCCACGTCCGGGACGGGGCGGCCCGGGCGGCAGGGGAACTCCTCACCCGCCACTTCGCGGACGCCTATCCCCTCCTCGGGGCGTGGCGGGGAAGCGAGGACCCCCTCCTCCGCCGGGCGGTGGCCGTCGCGGTCGGGGTCGCTGCCGATCCCCTGCACCTCGAGCGGGCCGAGCCCCTCCTCCGGCTCCTGGGACCCCTTCTCCCCGACCGGGCCCCCGAGGTCCGGGGGGCGGTGGAGGAAGCCCTCGGCACCTTCTTCTCCGCGTACCCGGACGACACGTTCGAGCACCTCGTCGCCTGGTCCGCGTCCCACGACGAGGGGGTGCTCCGCCACGTGGCGACCGCCCTCGGGGCCGCGCCCGCTCCCCTCCTCCGCCGGGCCCTCATCGTCCTCCGCCGGGTCGCCCTCTCCGAGGCGCGGTCGGTCCGGAGGGCAGCCGTCCGGTCCCTCGTCCGCCTCGCCCAGGTCTCCCCCGACCCCGTGGCGGAGGAGCTCCGGCGGTGGCTCCCCGACGAGGAGCGGGCGCCCCTCGCCCGGGAGGCCCTGGGCCGGATCGAGAGCGACCTCACCCGCCCCGTCTCCTAGCTGGGGCCAGGCGGTAAGATCAGCCGTGCACCGCAGGGTGGACCGCTACCTCGCCCGGGAGATCGTTCCCCCGTTCCTCGTGGCGATCCTCGCCTTCCTCGTGTTCATCGGGTTGGAGCTCGTGATCTCGCTATCGGATACGGTGTTCGCCCCGGGGGCGGGGGCGGCCGAGCTCCTCCGGCTGGTCCTGTACAAGCTTCCGACCCTGTTCACCTACGCGATCCCGGCGGCGGCGCTCCTGGCGACGTTCCTCGCCCTGGGGCGGCTCGCCGCAGACCGCGAGCTCCTCGCGTTTCAAGCCCTGGGCTACTCCCTCCGGCGGCTCATCGCCCCCTTCCTCCTCTTCGGGGCCCTGGCCAGCGGGGCCTCGTTCGCCCTCAGCGAGTACGCGGTCCCCCCCGCCGAGGCCGCCTACCGCCGGGAGTTCCTCGCCCTCGTCTACCGGGGCGCCGTCCCCCAGGTCCAGCAGGCGGTGTTCTTCCGCGGGCTCTACGGGGAGACCTACTACGTGGAGCGGAGCGAGGGGGACCGGCTCCGGGGGATCCTCGTCTACGACCTCACCGGCCGGATCTACCCCGTGGAAGGTCGGTTCCCCACGGTGATCACCGCCCAGGAGGGGCGGTTCCAGGGGGGGACCCTCGAGCTCCTCGGGGGGCGGGTGATGCGGTTCTCCCCCGAGGGGACGCTGGCCGAGCTCGTCCGGTTCGAGCGGCTCACGGTGGAGGTGGAGGAGGACCTCCGGCGGGCGGTCCTGGGGGGGAAAACCCCGGCCGAGATGTCGCTCCGGGAGCTCGGGGCGCGGATCGAGCTCCTCCGGAAGTCGGGCCTGGACCCCCGGTCGTTTTCGATCGAGTACCACGCCAAGATCGCCGTGTCCGTGGCCTCGTTCGTGTTCGT
Source organism: Candidatus Bipolaricaulota bacterium (assembly GCA_026418075.1). Lineage (GTDB taxonomy): Bacteria > Bipolaricaulota > Bipolaricaulia > Bipolaricaulales > Bipolaricaulaceae > Bipolaricaulis. Next base: position 13,350 of record JAOACA010000002.1, read on the forward strand.
CCTGTTTGGGGCGCCGCTCGGGGCGCTGCTGGGGCGGCGGGGGCGGGCGGCGGGGGCGATCGCTGGGTTCCTCCTCGCCGCCGCGGCCCAGGGGACGTTCGTCTGGACGCGAACCCTCGCCCAGCGGGGGCTCATCCCGGCCTACCTCGGGGCGTGGATTCCTCACCTCGGGTTCGGGCTCCTCGGGCTCCTCCTCTTCCTCGTCGCCGACCGGCTCCGCCTGCGGGGCGTCCTCCCGTTCCTGTTCCTCCTCGTCCTGGGGGCCCCGGGAGGGGACGCCGCCCCGCCACCGTTCACCGCCCTCCGGGCGGAGGAGCTCGTCCTGACCGAAGAGGGAAGAGCGATCGAGGCCCGCGGGGCCCGGGCCGAGTTCGGGGACTACGCCCTCCGGGCCGACCTCCTCCGCGCCCGGGAGGGAGAGCCGGGCTGGGAGGTGGAGGCGGAGGGGGCGGTCCTCTCCGGGAAGGACGGGGAGCTCCGCGCGGGCTTTCTCTCCGCCCTCCTCGGGCCAGAGGGGGAGCTCGCGGCGGTGTCGGCCCGGGGCTTCACCGGCTCGTCCGCGTTCCGGGGACCGGAGAAGGAGGAGACGATCCTCTTTTCCGGGGAGGAGGGCCGGGCGGAGTTCGCCGCCGGGAAGCTCGTCCGGGTCGAGGCGCGGGGCGTCCGGTTCACCACCTGCCCGTGCCTCGAGGACTCCCCCTACGCGGTGGAGGCCGGGGAGTTCGTCCTCGTCCCGGAGAAGTGGCTCCTCGCCCGCTCGATCACCGTGCGCTCGTTCGGGGTCCCCGTGGGCTGGCTCCCCCTCTACGTCGCCCGCCTGGGGGAGGAGGCGTTCCCCCTCTTCCCCGAGGTCGGCTGGACGGGGACGGAGCTGTTCCTCCGGTGGGCGATCCCGTGGGCGGTGGGGGAGAGGGTCGTCGGGGCGGTGGGGGTCACGGTGTACCCCGCCCGGGGCCGGCTCGATCCCTCCCTCCGGGCGGCGTGGGAGGGGGGGTCGCTCGCCCTCACCCCGTCGTCCCTCGCGCTCCGGGTCGCCGGGGAGCTTGGGGCCGTCACGTGGTCGGGGAGCTTGAGCCTGACCCCGACGGCGCAGGGGGCCGTCCTCCGGGGCCGGGTCGGGGACTGGGACTGGGCGGTGGCGTGGGGCCAGACCGAGCGCGGGGGATCCAAGTTCGAGCGGCGGCCGGAGGTGAGCCTGGGGCGGACGGAGCGGGGCTGGCTCGGCGGGGACCTGGATTTCCGCCTCTCGGGAGGTCTGTTCCGGGAAGGGGAGGTGGAGGCCTGGCGCCTCGCCCTGTCCCTCGCGTGGTCCGGGCGGTGGACCATAGGGCCCCTCCAACTGACCCTCCCCTGGAGCCTCGCCTTCGCCCGGTACGGCTCGGAGGAGCGGATCGCCGCGGGCGGGAACCCCAGCCTCTCCTGGGGCCCGCTCTCCCTGACCTACGGGGGCCGGGCGGTGCTTGGGCGGTCCCCGTTCGGGTTCGACGCCGAGCCCCCCCAAAGCCAGGTCACCGTCGGGATCACGGCCAAGGTCCGGGGGTGGCAGGAGCGGCTTTCGTGGGGGTGGGACCTCGCCGCGGGGGGGCCGCTCCCCCTCCGGTGGGCCGTGTCCGGGCCCGGCTTCTCGTCCGACCTCTCGTTCACCCTCCCCCTCGCCGTGACCCGGGCCCGGTGGTCCCTCGCCCTCCAGCGCGGGCCGGGGAAGCTCACCCTCGACGGCGGCCTCCGGGACGGGAAGTGGGAGGACACCGTCCTCCGGGGGACCTGGAACGGGGAAACCCTGGACGCCTTCCTCGCCCTCCGGGTGGGGATGGCCCCGGTCCAACTCCTCCGCCTCGCTGGGAGCGGGGAGTGGAGGCTGAGCCCGGAGTGGGCCCTCGCCGCGTCCTGGGAACACGACCTCCGCGCCGGGCGGCTCGTTCAGCTCGAGGGGAAGCTCGTGCGGACGTTCGCCGGGTGCCTCCGGCTCGGCGTGAGCCTGGGCCTGTCCGGGCTCCGCCTGAGCCTCGAGGTCCCGGCGTTCCCCCAGGCCAAGCTCCGGTTCGCCCCTCAGGACGAGGGGCTCCGGATCGGGGATTAACCGGAGCGCCTCGTCCGCTGGGTATAATGCGGCTGTGACCCGGAAGGACCGGATTCCGGACTGGCTCACCGGGGCCCGGGCCCTGGTGGCCCTCGCCATCCTCGCCCTCATCCCGTGGGGCCCCTCCGCCCTGCGGACGGTGGCGTTCCTCCTCCTCCTCGGGTGGACGACGGACATGGTCGATGGGCGCCTGGCCCGGCGGTGGGACAAGGACCCGACCTGGATCGGGGAGCACGAGTTCCACATCGACATGGTCATGGTCCTCGCCTCGGCGATCTACCTCGTCCTCGCCGGGTTGGTCCCCCCCCTCCCCGGGGCCGCCTACCTCCTCGGGGCGACGGGGATCTCCCTGGCCCTCCTCCGCTGGTCGGGGGACTTCCTCCGGTTCAAGTCGGTGACCATGCTTCTTGCCTGCCCGTGGGTGTTCGCCCCGTTCGTCGTGGGCCTGGTCCACGACCCGGTGGTGGTTTACGCCGGGCTCATCTGGACCGCGGCCGCCCTCGTCCTTGACTGGCGGCGGTTCCTCGGGGTCGTCGGGGACTTCCTGGCCGGAGCGCGGGCCTTCCTCCGCCGCTAGAGGAGCCGCGTCGGGGCCCGGCCGAGGTGGGCGTAGGCCCGGTCGGTGGCCAGCCGGCCCTGGGGCGTCCGGCGGACGAGCCCCAGCGAGATGAGGTACGGCTCGTAGAGGTCGGCGATCGTGTCCGGGTCCTCCCCCAGGGCGGCGGCGAGGGTCTCCAGCCCCACCGGCCCCCCCTCGAACCGGTCGATCAACACCTCGAGGATCCGGCGGTCGAGGGGGTCGAGCCCCACCTCGTCGATCCCGAGCATCGCCAGCGTCTCCCGGGCCGCCTGGGGGGTGATCCGGGGGAGGCCGGCCACCTGGGCCACGTCCCGGGCCCGGCGGAGGAGCCGGATCGCGATCCGGGGGGTCCCCCGCGCCCGGAGGGCGAGCTCCCGCGCCGCCTCAGGGTCAAGCGCGCAGCCGATCCGAGGGGCGGCGCGGAGGAGGATCTCCGCGAGCTCCTCGGGGCGGTAGAACTCCAGGCGGAAGACAACCTCGAACCGGTCCCGGAGCGGCGTGGTGAGGAGCCCCTCCCGGGTTGTCGCCCCGACCAAGGTGAACGGGGCGAGGTCGAGGCGGATCGAACGGGCGTGGGGGCCCTCCCCAACCACGATGTCGAGCTTGTAGTCCTCCATCGCCGGGTACAGGACCTCCTCCACCTGGGGCCGCAGGCGGTGGATCTCGTCGACGAACAGGACGTCCCCGGGGGAGAGGTGGGTGAGGATTGCGGCGAGGTCCCCGGGGCGCTCCACCGCCGGGCCCGCGGTGACCTTGATCGCGCTCCCCATCTCGTGGGCGATGATGTGGGCCAGCGTCGTCTTCCCCAGCCCCGGCGGGGAGAGGAGGAGGACGTGGTCGAGGGGTTCCCCTCGGGCCCGCGCGGCCTGGATGTACACCTGGAGCCGCTCCCGGATCGAGGCCTGTCCCACGAACTCGGCCAGGGACTGGGGGCGGAGGGTCCGACCGGGGAGGTCCCCGTCCTGCCGCTCCGGCGCGGTGATCCGGCTCGCCATCGGCGGCATTGTAGTGGAGCGCTCGCCCCGACGGCAACGGAGTTGTCCCGCGTCCCCCCTCCCCCTAGAATGGTCCGCGATGCGTCTCCTGGGAATCGGACTTGCGCTTGCCCTCCCCGTGGCGGGGGGAGGCGGGCTCCTGGCGCTCACCTCCCTCGACTGGTCCCCGGATGGCCGGTACGTCCTGTACGTGGACGGGGGGGAGGTGTGGATCGGGCTCGCCCCCGAGGGCCGGAGCCCCCGCCCCCTCACCCAAGGGGCCGGCACGGACTGGGCCCGGTTTGGACCGGGGGGGTGGTTCGCCTACGTCACCCCCTCGCCCGAGGGGTACACCCTCTGGAAGGCCTTCCCCGACGGCGAGCGGTACCCCCTCCTCACCCTCGCCGACCTCCGGAACGCGGGGATCCCCGCGGAAACCCTCGCCCGCCCCGCCGTTTCCCCCGACGGGGAGAAGATCGCCTTCGTCGCCCACGTGGAGGGGAGCTGCGACCTCTACCTCCTCGAGGTCGGGTCCCGCGCGGTCCGGCGGCTCACCCGCACCCCAGGGCCCGTGGACTGCCCCGACTTCTCCCCCGACGGCCGCTCCCTCGTCTTCGTGGGCCTGTGGCCGATTGGGAAGTCCCTGAGCTGGGACCTCTACGTCCTCGACCTGGAGGAAGACCTCCTGGAGCTCCTGGCCGAGGACCCGTTCTTCGACTGGTGCCCCCGCTTCTCCCCCGACGGGGAGTGGATCGCCTTCGAGTCCAACGCCCGGGGGCCGTCGGACATCCACATCGTCCGCCGGGACGGGCGGGAGCGGACCGCGCTTACGTTCGACGCGTGGCGGGACGCGTTCCCCGCCTGGAGTCCCAAGGGCGACGAGGTGGCCTACGGCTCCCTCCGTTCCCGGGGCTGGTTCATCCTGGCGAGCAAGACCTTCTAGCGGCGGCCCATGGCCCGGGTCGTGGCGGTGGGGCGGTTCGATGGGGTGCACCTTGGGCACCAGCACCTCCTCCGGGAGGCCCGCCGGTTCGGGGACGGCGGACCCGTGATCGCCTACACCTTCCCCCCCCGGGGGCCCTCCCTCCTCACCCTCGCGGCCAAGGTCCGGCTCCTCCAGGACCTCGCCGACGAGGTCGTCGTGGCCCCCTGGGAGGAGATCGAAGGCTTGGAGCCGGAGGAGTTCGTTCGGAGGGAGCTCGTGGGCCGGGTGGGGGCGGAGGCGGTGGCCGTGGGCCCCGACCACCGGTTTGGGAAGGGGAGGACGGGGGACCTCCGGACCCTGGAGCGCCTGGCCCGCGAGCTGGGCGTCGCCGTGCACCCGATCCCCGCCCTCCGGCGCGGCGGGGCCCCGGTGAGCGCGGCCAGGATCCGGGACCTGATCGGGGCCGGGGAAGTGGAGGCCGCCGGGCGGCTCCTCGGCCGGCCCTCCTGGCTCGCCGGCCAGCCGGTCCGGGGAGCGGGGCTCGCCCGGTCCCTCGGCTACCCCACGGTGAACCTGGAGCTCTTCCCCGAGCTCGTCCGGCCCCGCGCCGGCGTGTACGCGGCGTGGGCCCACTGGCCTGGGGGGGAGGGGAAGGCCCTGTTCTACCTCGGGGACCGCCCCACCTTCCCTGGCCTCCCGCCCTCGGTCGAGGTCCACCTCCTTACCCCGCCCGAGGGGGCGGTCGCCGGACCTGTGGAGGTCCACCTCCTCGCCTTCCTCCGCCCCGACCGCCGCTTTCCCAGTCCCGCGGCCCTCGCCGCCCAGATCGGGGAGGACCGCGCCCGGGCCGAAGAGGTCCTCGCGGGCCAGACCCCGCCGGGACGGCTCCTCGGCGCAGGCTTGCCCAGCCAGGGAAGAACCCCCTAGGATTGCCCGTGATCCTCGGGATCGAGACCGCCGGACGGCGCGGAGGGGTCGCCCTCGTCTCCCCCGCCGGGGAGGTCGAGCTCCTCCTCCCCCCGGGCCCCCAAGGGACGGCGCTCCTCCCCGCCGGAGCCAACGCCCTCCTCACCCTCGTCGGTGCGGAAAGGGTGGACGCCGTGGCCGTGGACATCGGGCCGGGGTCGTTCACCGGGCTGCGGGTGGGGGTTGCATTCGCCAAGGGTCTGGCGCAGGCTTGGGGGGTCCCCGTGGTGGGGGTTCGCCAGACGGAGGTCCTGGCCCGGGCTGTCCTCCCCTGGCCGGGGCGGATCGCGGTCTGGATCCACGACCGGCGGGAGTTCGTCTACGCCGCGTGGGCGACCCCCGACCGGGTAGGGCGGGAGACGGTCCTCCCCTGGGAGGAGGCCCTCCGGCGGGCGCTGGAGCGGGGGGCGAGCCTCCTCGTGGGTTCAGGGGCCCTGGAGTTCCGGGACGAGATCCGGGCCCGCGCCCCCGAGCTCCGGGTGGCCCCGGAGGCCCTGGCCCACCCCCGACCGGGCACCGTGGCCCGGCTGGGATGGGAAAGGTTCAAGGCCGGGGGAGGCGAGGACCCCCGGGGCCTCGAGCCCCACTACGGACACAAGGAGGAGTGATGAGTCAGAGGTGCGCGATCTGCGGCCGCGGGCCGGAGTTCGGGTCGAAGGTGAGCCACTCCGGCCGCCACAGCCGGCGGGTCCGGCTCCCCAACCTTCAGCGGGTCCACGCCGTGGTGGCGGGCCGCCGGGGAAGGATCCGGGTGTGCACCCGCTGCATCAAGGCCGGCAAGGTGACCAAGGCGTGACCTCCCTGCGGGTCGGCGACCTCGCCTTCGGCAAGGTCCTCGAGCTTCAGCCCACCGGCGCCCTGGTGGGGCTCCCCACCGGGGAAGTCGGGTTCCTCCACCTCTCGGAGGTCCCCGACGGGGCGGGGGGAAGCCTCGTCCCAGGACAGGAACTCCTCGTCAAGGTCATCGGCCTGGACCGGCTCGAGCGGCTTGCCCTCTCCGTGCGCCGGGTCACGGACGAGGACCGGGACGCGATGGCCTACCACCGGGAGGCGGTGGAGTTCCGCTCCGCGCTCGCCTCCCGTCCGCTCACCGCCCCCCCACCCCCAGAGGAGCGCCTGGAGTGGCGGCTCCAGCGCTGGCTGAAGACGGCGGAGGGGGCGCTGGGACGGCTGCGCCGCCGCCAGGCCGCCCGCACCTCCCAAAAGCTCAACCTCGACTAGGAGCCCGATGCCCAAAGGAAAAGTCGTCGTCGACCCCGAGCGGTGCAAGGGCTGTGGGATCTGCGTCGCCACCTGCCCGTTTGGGGTCCTGGAGATGACCTCGACCTACAACAGCTCCGGTTACCCCGTGGTCGGGGCTGCCTGCCCCGACAAGTGCACGGGCTGCGCCCTGTGCGCCCTGGCCTGCCCGGACATCGCCCTCGAGGTCTACCGCGAGGTGGGGGCGGGGGAGAGGAGGGGGGGATGACGGAGCGGCAGCTCATGACCGGAAACGAGGCGATGGCCGAGGCGGCGATCCGCGCCGGCTGCCGGACCTACTTCGGCTACCCCATCACCCCCCAGAACGAGATCCTGGAGTACATGGCCGCCCATCTGCCCGCGGCCGGAGGGGCGTTCGTCCAAGCCGAAAGCGAGGTCGCCGCGATCAACATGTGCTACGGGGCGTCCGCCGCCGGGGTCCGGACGATGACCTCTTCCTCCTCCCCCGGGATCAGCTTGAAGCTCGAGGGGATCTCGTACCTGGCGGGCGCGGACCTCCCCTGCGTGATCGTCAACGTGATGCGGGGCGGGCCGGGCCTGGGGAACATCGCCCCCGCCCAAGGGGACTACTTCCAAGCCACCAAGGGCGGCGGCCACGGGGACTACCGGGTGATCGTCCTCGCCCCGTCCACGGTACAGGAGGCGGCGGAGCTCGTGGGGCTGGCGTTCGACCTCTCCGACCGCTACCGGGTCCCGGCGATGATCCTCGCCGACGGGATGCTCGGGCAGATGATGGAGCCCGTGGCCCTTCCCCCCCACCGGGATCCGGCGACCCTTCCTCCAAAGCCGTGGGCCCTCACCGGGGCCAAGGGCCGGGAACCCAACTACGTCGCGAGCTTCGCCCTCGACCCCAAAGACCTCCGGGAGCTCAACCTTCGCCGCCACGAGCGGTACCGGGAGATCGCGGCCCGGGAGGTCCGCTGGGAGGAGGTGGCCACCGAGGACGCCCACGTCCTCCTCGTCGCCTACGGGACGATGGGCCGGATCGCCAAGACCGTGGTCCGCCGGGCCCGGGGGGAGGGGCTCAAGGTGGGGCTGCTCCGGCCAATCACCCTCTGGCCGTTCCCCTACGCGCCGATTCGGGAGCTCGCCGCGCGGGTGCGGGCCGTCCTCACCGTGGAGCTCTCCGCCGGGCAGATGTGGGAGGACGTGCGGCTGGCGGTGGAGGGGCGGTGCCCGACCCCGTTCTACGGGGAGATGGGGGGCGTGGTCCCGACCCCCGACGAGGTCCTCGCGGAGGTGAAGCGCCTTGCCTAAGACGGAGACGATGACGAAGGTCTTCGCCCGGCCCCGGAGCCTGACCGAGAAGAAGTTCACCTACTGCCCGGGGTGCCACCACGGGCTCATCACCCGGATCCTCGGGGGGGCGATCGACAAGCTCGGGATCCAGGAGCGGACGGTGGTCGTGGCCCCGGTGGGGTGCGCGGTGTTCGCCTACGAGTGGTTCCGCTGCGACGGGGTCCAGGCCGCCCACGGCCGGGCCGCGGCCGTGGCCACGGGGATCAAGCGGGCCAACCCCGACCTCGTAGTGATCTCCTACCAGGGGGACGGGGACCTCGCCGCAATCGGAACCGCGGAGACGATCCACGCCGCCAACCGCGGGGAGGCGATCACCGTGATCTTCGTGAACAACCAGATCTACGGGATGACGGGGGGGCAGATGGCCCCCACCACCCTCGACGGCCAGGCCACCACGAGCTCCCCCCGCGGCCGCGACCCGGCGACGATGGGCCACCCCCTCCGGGTGGCGGAGATGATCGCCGCCCTCCAGGCCCCGATGTACGTCACCCGCCAGGCCCTCTACGACGCCAAGCACATCGCCCAGGCCACGCGGGCGGTGGAGAAGGCCCTCCGCTACCAGGTGGAGAAGCGCGGTTACTCCCTCGTGGAGATCCTCGCCAACTGTCCCACGGGGTGGAAGATGCCCCCGGTGAAGGCCAACGAGCACATCGCCGCCACGGTGACCGGGGTGTTCCCCCTGGGGGACCTCGTGGACCGGGGGTAGGGATGGAGCGCTCGGTCGTGTTCGCGGGGTTCGGGGGCCAGGGGGTGCTCCTCGCGGGGAAGATCCTCGCCCGGGCGGCGATGGAGGAGGGGCTGGAGGTGACCTGGCTCCCCTCCTACGGGCCGGAGATGCGGGGGGGGACGGCGAACTGCACCGTGGTGATCGCCGACGAGCCCATCGGGTCCCCGATCGTGGACCGGCCCGACGTCCTTTTGGCCATGAACGGGCCGTCCCTGGACCGGTTCGAGCCCCGGGTGGCCCCCGGGGGAACGGTCATCGTGAACCGGTCCCTCATCGAGCGCCCCTTGCGCCGGACGGACGTGAAGGGGGTGTACCTTCAGGCGAACGACCTCGCCCGGGAGCTTGGGGAGCCGCGGGCGGCGAACATGGTCGCCCTCGGGGCGGTGGTCCGGGCCCTCGGGGTGGTTCCCCTGGAGGCGGTCGGCCAGGCAATCGGGGAGGAGCTCGGGGCCAAGGGGCGGGAACGGCTGGTCGAGGTCAACCGCGCCGCCCTCGAACGGGGCCACCAGAAGAGCGGGGCCCCCCCCTCCCCACCCCACTTCTCCCGCCCCGGTTGACACGGAGCCCATCGCCCTAGTATCATCCCTCTGACTAACCCTAGCCCAAGAGAGGGGGTGAGAGGCGAGGCAACAACGAACGGGTAGCGGGTTCAGCGTGACGGGGCTACTTCGATCCATGTAGGGAGGAGGCTCTTTATGAAGCAAATCGCGATGCTGTTGGGGCTCATCCTGGGTGTAGGGCTTCTTGCCGTTGCTCAGCAGTGTCCGCCACTTGGTTTGCCAGTGACAAGGGTTGATCCCCTGGATGCAGGGGGGTATCTCATCTGGATCCAGAACAACGCCAAGTGCCCGTACAACGAGTTCCGGATCGTCTTCCACGTGGACATCACCAGCCTGAAGGCGGTGGCCATCAACGGGACGGAGGTCGCCACCATCCGCGGTGAGGGCTCGGTGTGGATCGTGACGCTCAAGGATAAGGGCCTCAACCCCAACGGGTTCCTGCTGCTCAGCATCGCCGGGGTCAACCCGCCGGTCTCCGCCACCTGCGCGGCCCTGGTGCGCGCGGTGTTCCCGGCCCCGCTGTGCAAGTAGGAAAAGGAAGTTTCCGGCGCCCACGGGCGCCGTAAACAAAACAAAAGAGGAGGAGAGCAGTGAAGAAGCTTGTGGTGGCAGCGTTGCTGGTCACAGTGGCGTTCGCTGGCCTGGCTCAGCGGACGGGGGCGTGGGTGGACGAGGTCGTGTTCTTCGAGGAGCCGACCGCGGCCAAGGCCGTGGAGATGGTCCGCACCGGGGCCGCGGACGTCTACACCTTCGGCGTGAGCACCCCCGCGGTGGTGAAGACGATCACCGAGACCGTGGGGTACGAGGTGTCCTACGGGTCCTACAACGAGATCACGTTCAACCCCTACGGCCCCGAGTTTGCCGACGGGCGCCTCAACCCGTTCGCCGTTCCGGCGGTCCGTGAGGCGATGAACTGGCTCATCGACCGGGACTACATCATTCAGCAGTTCTACGCCGGGGTGGCCGGGGTGGCCCGGTGGTTCCCCATCACCCCAAGCTTCCCCGACTACGCCAAGCTGGCCGACGTCGCCCGGAGGCTGGAGCTCCAGTACGGCTACAACCTGGAGAAGGCCCAGAGCGTGATCGCCGCGGAGATGCAGAAGCTCGGGGCAACCCTGGTGGGGGGCAAGTGGCACTACAAGGGGAAGCCGGTTGAGGTCATCTGCCTCATCCGCGTCGAGGACGAGCGGCGCCAGATCGGGGACTACGTGGCCGACCAGCTGGAGAAGATCGGGTTCGTTACCCGCCGCGACTACAAGACCGCGGCCGAGGCTTCCCCGATCTGGATCTCCGGTGACCCCAAGCAGGGGCTGTTCCACGTGTACACCGGCGGTTGGGTGACCACGGTCGTCGACCGGGATCAGGCCGATAACTGGGACTACTTCTACACCCCGCGCGGCCGGACCGACCCCCTGTGGCAGGCCTACAAGCCCGCTCCGGAGGCCGACCAGCTTTGGAACGCGTTGGCCATGGGGCAGTACTCCACCGCCGAGGAGCGGCTGGCGATGATGGCCAAGGCGATGGAGCTGGGGCTCAAGGACTCGGTCCGGGTGTGGGTGGCTAACCGCGTCTCCTACTTTGCCCGGAACAAGAACCTCGCCGTGGCCTCCGACCTCGCCGGCGGTGTGTACGGGGCCTGGCTCTGGAGCCGCACCCTCAAGTGGAAGGACAAGGTCGGCGGGACAGTCCTCGCTGCCCAGGCGTCGATGCTCACCGAGCCGTGGAACGCCATCGCGGGCACGAACTGGATCTTCGACCAGATGATCATCCGCGGCGTCTCCGACTACGCCACCCTCCCCGACCCGTTCACCGGCCTCTACTGGCCCCAGAACGTGGAGAAGGTTGAGCTCACGATCGTCGAGGGCCAGCCCTCGTTCCTGACCCTGGAGCTGGGGAAGGACTTCGGCGGCGGGCTCAAGGGATGGGTCACCCAGACCTTCGCCAAGGAGATCGTGGTCCCGGGTGACGCGTGGGCGGACTGGGACGCCAAGACCCAGACCTTCATCACCGCCGAGAAGCGGTTCGGCGGGAAGGTGACCGCCAAGTCTAAGGCCGTCGTGACCTACCCGGCGAGCGTCTTTGATCGGCTCTGGCACGACGGGTCGAAGATGAGCCTTGGGGACATGATCCTCTCCTTCATCCTCAACTTCGACCGGGCGAAGCCGGACAGCAAGATCTACGACGCGGCCGCCGAGCCCGCGTTCAAGACGTTCATGGGCCACTTCAAGGGTCTGAAGATCCTCTCCACGTCCCCCAAGGTCGTGTTCGAAGTGTACAGCGACCTTGTCTACCTCGATGCCGAGCTCACTGCTGCCTCCCGGGCCGGCTACCTCTGGCCCGCCTACGGGTTTGGGGTGTCCCCGTGGCACGGGCTCACCCTGGGGCTCCAGGCGGATGGGGACGGCAAGCTCGCCTTCGGGTCGGCCAAGGCCAAGGCCCGGGGGATTGAGTGGATGAGCTACATCGCCGGCCCGTCCCTGGCAGTCCTCAAGGGCTACCTCGACGAGAACGCCAAGACCGGCTACATCCCGTATGCCCCGACGCTGGGGAAGTACATCACCGAGGCCGAGGCCAAGGCCCGCTACGCCAACCTCCAGAAGTTCTACGCCACCTACGGTCACTTCTGGGTGGCCAACGGGCCACTGTACGTGGACAAGGTCGACACGGTGACGAAGACGATCATCACCCGCCGGTTCGCGGGGTTCACCGACCTGGCCACGAAGTGGGAGGTGTTCGCCCAGCCGAAGGTCGCGGCGGTGAAGGTGACCGCACCGGCCACGGTGACCCGGGGCAGCCCCGCCACCTTCACGGTGGACATCACGTTCCAGGACAAGCCGTACGAGCTGGCCCAGCTTGACTTCGTCAAGTACATGCTGTTTGACGGAGCGGGCAACTTCGTCGGGTCGGGGAACGCCGTCCCGGTGAAGGACGGGCAGTACAAGATCGAGCTCAGCGGGGACGTGACGCGGGGCCTCGCCGGCGCGTGCAAGATCGAGGTCGTCGTCGTGTCCAAGGTCGTGGGGATGCCGAGCTTCGCCAGCGTCTCGTTCGTGGTGAGGTAAGCGTCTCCTCAACCTCAACCGTCCAGGCCGCCGGGGGTTGATCCCCCGGCGGCCTTCTTGTACCCTACCCCCTCGGCCCAGTTGGGGTCAGCCGCATGAGATCCTAGGGGCGAGGTGGAAAGCTATGGACAACCTACGTCGGATCGGAAAGTACACGCTCCTGCGCGGGGTCCTGATCGTGATTACGGTGGCCATCGGGGTGTACCTCACGGTCATCATCGCCACGATGGGGGGGTACATGGACAAGATCATGGCCTCCCAAATCCGCGAGCAGGTGGGGACGATTCTTCAGGGGAACGAGGAACTGCGCAAGCTTCCTCCCGCGGAGCTCAAGCTGATCATCGATCAGATGGTGGAGCAGCGGATGCGGGAGTACAACCTGCACACCCCGTGGATCGTCCGCAGCTTCCGCTACCTCGCCAACGCCCTCACCCTGAACCTAGGGATGGCCGAAAAGGTGTACAGCGACTCTGGCTCTCGCCAGGTGCGGCTGATCTTGACCGAGCGTCTCCCCGCCACGCTTCTCCTCATGGTCACCGCCAACCTGATCGTGTTCTTCAGCGCCCTGTTCACCGCGCTGGTCCTGTCCCGCCACTACGGAAGCCCCCTGGACCGGGCCGTGGTGGCCCTCTCTCCGACCTCGGCAGCTCCGGCGTGGTTTTACGGGATCTTTCTCATCTTGATCTTTGCCTCGGTGCTCCGAGTCCTGCCGTACGGGGGTATGGTGAGCATCCCGCCCCCCAAGGAACCTTTGGCCTACGCGCTGTCGGTCCTTAAGCACCTAGTGCTCCCGGTGAGCGCGTGGTTTTTGGCCGGCATCTTCTCCAGCGTCTACTACTGGCGAACGTTCTTCCTGATCTACTCCAGCGAAGACTACGTGGAGATGGCCAAGGCCAAGGGGCTTTCCTCCCGAGCCATCGAGCGGCGGTACATCTTGCGCCCGACCCTGCCCCCCATCATCACCAGCTTCGGCCTCATGCTCATCACCACCTGGATGGGGGCCATCATCCTAGAGAACGTGTTCACCTGGCCGGGGTTGGGTCGCCTCCTCCAGATGGCGATCAACCTCTACGACGCCCCGGTGATCGTGGGCGAGGTGGTCATCTATGCCTACCTCTTGGGAATCACCGTCTTTCTTCTGGACATCGCGTACGCGGCTTTGGACCCCCGGGTAAAGTTGGGGGCCGGGGGAAGGAGGCCGGCATGAAGGGACTGTGGGCCCGATTCCGAGAAATCCGGCGCTATCCCTCCGCGATCGTTGGCCTTTCGCTCATCGCCGTCCTCGCCGTGGTGTCCATCTACACCGTGATCAAGATCCCTTACCCTGAGGCGGTCCGCCTTTGGCGGGGGACGGGGGACGTATGGGGCGACAACCCCCGCAATGCTTGGCCGGTGTGGATCAACCTCCTCCCGGGGATCAACCGTCCGACCACAATTGTCCGGCAAAGCGGCCCCTCCGGAACCAAACGCGTCTTCCCCAACGGGGACGTAGACATCACGTTCCAGTTCGACTACCCCTACGACGGCTTCCCCAAAGAACTCAACATCTTCTTCACCGCAGCCTACACCAAGCTCGTCCCCTACGTGACCGTCACCTGGGTATACCCCGATGGCCGAGAGGTTCTCCTGCGCCAAGGGGGGGTGAAAACCGAGCAGTACACGGTGGCAGCCGACAAGGCGCTTCAAGCCCGGCTTGGGGGGCTGTCCCCCGAAATCGGACTCTTTGCCCAACCGGGGTCGAAGGATCGTCCCCAATCCCAAAAGGGGAAGTACCAGCTCCACATCAACGGGATCCTGTTCGAGCCAGAGTCTGACCTCGATGCCAAGCTGGTGATCTACGGCCAGGTCCACGGGCTGGCGGGGACCGATTCTCAGCGGCGGGACCTGACGTTGGCCCTCCTGTGGGGAACACCCATCGCGTTGGTGTTTGGCCTTGTTGCCGCCGTGGGGATCTCCATGAGCCAGTTCCTGTTTGGGGCCGTCTCCGCCTACTACGGGGGCAAAACCGACACCACCGTGCAGTTCATCACCCGGGTGAAAATGGTTCTCCCCACGCTCCCCATCTACATGATGATCGCCATGTTCTACTCCCGGAGTGTGTGGGTGATTCTGGGGGCTGTGATCATCCTAAACCTGATTGGAGGCGGGGTTCTCACCTACCGCTCGATGTTCCTCCAGGCCAAGGAATCCCCCTACATCGATGCCGCCAGGGCGTACGGGGCCTCCAACCGCCGGATTGTGCTCCGGTACCTTGTCCCCCGTGTGCTCCCTGTGCTCATCCCTGGGTTTGTAACTGCAATTCCAGCCTACGTCTTCCTTGAGGCTTCGCTTGCCTTTTTGGGGTTGGGCGACCCTAGTCTCCCCACCTGGGGCAAGATGCTCAACGAGTCTGGGATCGCCGCCCTCCTGCAGGGGCACTATTACTGGGTGGTCCAGCCGGCAATCCTTCTGATGATCACGGGGTTTTCCTTCGCCCTCGTGGGGTTTGCCCTGGACCGCATCTTCAATCCAAGGCTGAGGACGCTATGAGCGACATAACGGCAACGGCAAAGAACGAACAAGGGATGGTCAACGCCGTGGACTCCAAGGACGACTACCTCTTGCGGGTGAAGGATCTTTGCCTCCACTTTCGCACTACCAAGGGGATTGTCCAGGCGGTGGATGGGGTGAGCTTCGAGCTGAAGAGGCGCCGGTCGGTGGCCATCCTGGGGGAATCGGGATGCGGAAAGACCTCCCTTGCTCGGGCCATCCTCCGGCTTCTTCCGCGCAACGTCCACAAGTTCACGGGCGAGGTTTGGCTCAACGGAACGGACGTCATGAAGATGTCCGATGAGTGGTTCCGACAGAACGTCCGATGGGTCAAGGCCTCGATGGTGTCCCAAGCCGCCATGAACGCCCTTAATCCTGTGCTCCGGGTAGGTTACCAGGTCGCAGAGCCTCTGATGATTCACCTCCACATGTCGAAAGAGCAAGCCCTGCAGCGGGCGCGGGAGATGTTTCGCTTGGTGGGGGTGCCGGAGGACTTTCTCCACCGCTACGCCTTTGAGCTGTCGGGGGGGATGCGCCAGCGGGCCATCCTCGCCATGGCCCTTGTGACCCGTCCCGACCTAATTGTCCTCGACGAGCCGACCTCGGCTTTGGACATGCTGACCCAGGCCAACATCTTCAACGCCCTCAAGGACATCAAGCGCCAGTTTGACGTGGGGTTTATCCTGATCACGCACGACATCTCCACCTCCAGCGATCTCGCCGATGAGGTCATCATCATGTACGCGGGCCAACTGGTGGAACACAGTCTGGCCCAAACAGGGTATCGGGCTCCCCTTCATCCTTACGCCCGGGGCTTGATGGCCAGCGTTCCGACCCTGCGGGAGGACAAACGGCTCGAATTCATCCCGGGCCAACCCCCAAGCCTGATCAGCCCACCTTCAGGTTGCCGGTTTGCCCCCCGGTGCCCTCAGCGGTTCGAGCGGTGCGCTCAGGAGCCCCCGACGTTCCGGGTAGGGGAGCATGGGGAACTGGTGAAGTGTTGGCTGTACGCCAAGGATTAGGCCAATGACGACCATGACGGATGAAATCCTGCTTTCCGTGCGTGGACTTCATACCTGGTACGAGCTCAAGAAGTGGGGGTTTTTCCACGCCGGCTACGTCCGGGCGGTGGACGGCGTCAGTTTCGACCTCCGGCGGGGAGAGGCGCTGACCGTCGTGGGCGAAAGCGGATCGGGAAAGACCTCGCTCCTGAAAACGATCCTGGGCCTGGCCCCTATCACCAAGGGGCAGATCATCTTTGCGGGCCAACAGCTCGACGGGCGTGGGAAAAGCCTAGCCTGGCTCCGGTCCCAAGTGGGGTTTGTCCAGCAAGACCCCTACGGAGCCCTCCCGCCGTTCATGAATGTGCGAAAGATCCTTCTCGAGCCCATGCTCATCAACAAGTTTGGCACCCCGGCCGAGCGGGAGCAGCGCATCCGGGAGGTCTTGGAAGAGGTGCGCTTGGTCCCGGTCTCCGATTTCCTCACAAAGTTCCCGCACATGCTCTCGGGCGGCCAGCAACAGCGGCTGGTGATTGCCCGGGCGCTCGTTCTTCGCCCCTCCCTCATCGTCGCCGACGAGCCGGTGTCCATGCTTGACGCTTCGGTCCGGGTGGAGATCCTTGAGCTCATGCGGCGGATCCAGAAGGCCCACCAGCTGGGCGTAATCTACATCACCCACGACCTCTCCACAGTCCGGTACTTCTCGGAACGGGTGTTCATCATGTACGCCGCCAAGGTGGTGGAAAAAGCCGACGTCCGGGAAATCATCCACAACACCCTCCATCCCTACACCAAGGCCCTTCTCGCCGCAATCCCCGACCCCGACCCCGAGAACGCAAATCGATACCGGGATGTTCCTCCTGGCGAACCTCCGAGCTTGGTCAAGCCCCCAAGCGGATGTCGATTCCACCCGCGGTGCCCGGTGCGGATCGAGGGCCTGTGCGAAAAGGAAGAGCCCCCGGCGTTTGAGCCGTTTCGGGATCACCAGGTGGAGTGCTGGCTCTACCGCACGTGAACCGGCATCCGCTGGTCCTGATCCTGATTGGCGTCCTCCTCATGATCCTCGCCGTGGCCATGGCTTTCCTGATGGTGCTTGGGCTGATCCCTTCCACCCTCGCTCTGGGGTTTCTGACCTTCTCGGTTTCCGTGCTGGGGTTCGGGGTGGGGTTGGTGGGGGCCTCCCAGTACGTTACCCGCGCCGGCCAGGACCGAAGCGATGAGCGGTGACGGTCCCGGGGGAGTTCTCCCGGCTTTTCGCGGAAAGCTTGTTTCGGTCCTCAGCCGAAACACTCCCCAGGGAAACCGGGAGGTCGTGCTCCACCCCGGGGCGGTGGCCCTGGTGATCCCCGACCGGGAGGGGCGGCTCCTCCTCGTCCGGCAGCACCGGGAGGGCGCGGGCCGGGCGCTGTGGGAGATCCCCGCGGGGACCCTGGAGCCCGGGGAGAGGCCGTACGCCGCCGCCTTGCGGGAACTCCGCGAGGAGACGGGGCTTTCCGGGAAGCTTCGGTACCTCGGGGTCCTCTACCCTACCCCCGGCTACTCCACCGAGCGGACCTACTTCTTCCGGGTCGACGAGGTTCGGGGACGCCCCGAGGCCCAGTCCGAGGTGGACGCGGTCCGGTTCTTCAACCCCGCGGAGATCCTCGACCTCGCCCGCAGGGGCCTCGGGGACGGGAAAACCCTCGCCGCCCTGGCCTGGCTGTAGGCTAGGTCCCCAGCCGGGGGATGCGGACCCCCCGCTCCCGGGCCACGCGGACCGCCTTCTCGTAGCCGGCATCGGCGTGACGGGCGACCCCGAGCCCCGGGTCCACCGTCAGGACGCGCTCGAGCCGCCTCGCCGCCGCCGCGGTTCCATCGGCCACGATCACCATCCCGGCGTGGATGCTTTTGCCGATTCCGACCCCACCCCCATGGTGGACGCTCACCCACGTCGCCCCGCACACCGCGTTGAGGAGCGCGTTCAGGATCGGCCAGTCCGCGATGGGGTCCGACCCGTCCCTCATCCCCTCGGTCTCCCGGTACGGGGAGGCCACCGAGCCGGAGTCGAGGTGGTCCCGGCCGATGACGATCGGGGCCCCGACCTCGCCCCGGCGCACGAGCTCGTTGAACGCGAGCCCCGCCTCGGCCCGCTCCCCGTACCCCAGCCAGCAGATCCGGGCCGGAAGCCCCTGGAACTTCACCTTGGCCTCGGCCCGCTCGATCCACCGCCGGAGGGATGCGTCCTTCGGGAAAAGCTCGAGGATCGCCCGGTCCGTCCGGAGGATGTCCTGGGGGTCCCCGGAGAGGGCAACCCACCGGAACGGGCCCTTCCCCTCGCAGAACATCGGGCGGATGTAGGCCTGGACGAACCCGGGGAACGAGAACGCGACCTCGTGGGGGAGCCCCCCCTTCTCCGCTTGGGCCCGGAGGGCGTTCCCGTAATCGAAGACCACGGCCCCAGCTTCCTTCATCTCCGCCATCGCCCGGACGTGGCGGACCATCGAGGCGTAGGAGAGCGCGATGTACCGCGCGGGGTCCCGCTCCCGGAGGGCGAGGGCCTCGGCGTAGGTCATCCCCCCGGGGACGTAGCCCGAGAGCTCGTCGTGGGCCGCGGTCTGGTCGGTCACCACGTCGGGGATCACCCCCCGGCGGAGGAGCTCAGGGTAGACGTCGGCGGCGTTCCCCAGCACCGCGACCGAAATCGGCTCCCCCCGCCGCTTGTGATCGAGAGCAATCCGCAGGGCCTCGTCCAAGGAATCGGTCCAGGTATCAAGCTGCGCGAGGGCCAGGCGCCGTTGGATCTTCTCGGGGTTGATCTCGGCGATCAGGCCGACCCCGTCGTTCATCGTGATCGCCAGGGGCTGGGCGCCGCCCATCTCCCCGAGTCCCGCGGTGAGGACGAGCCGGCCCCGGAGTGTCCCCCCGAAGTGCTGGCGGGCGGCCTCGGCAAGGGTCTCGTAGGTCCCCTGGAGGATCCCCTGGGTCCCGATGTAGATCCAGGATCCAGCCGTCATCTGGCCGTACATCGTGAGGCCCAGGCGCTCGAGCTCCCGGAACTTCTCCCAGGTTGCCCACTCCGGGACGAGCATCGCGTTGGAGATGACGACCCGCGGCGCATCCTCGTGGGTCTTAAACACCGCCACCGCCCGGCCGGACTGGACGACGAGGGTTTCGTCGGAGGCAAGCTCGCGGAGGGAGCGGACGATGAGGTCGAAGTCGTCCCAGGAGCGGGCAGCCTTGCCGGTTCCGCCGTAGACGATGAGGTGGGCGGGGTCCCCGGCGACCTCGGGGTCGAGGTTGTTCATGAGCATCCGCAGGGCGGCCTCCTGGAGCCAGCCCCGGCACGAGATCTCTGTCCCCCGCGGGGCCCGCACCGTCCGCGCACCGGTCGCCTGGGTCATGGCCCTCCGATGGTAGGGCGAAGGGCCGCCTCCGTAAAGGCGCCCGATCGGGTCGCGGCACTGCCCGTGGAGTAGAATGCCACTCGTCCACTAGGAGGTGGCCGATGAAACGAACGGTGCTGTGCGCCCTGGCCTTGGTCCTGGGGCTCTCCCTCGTCCCCGCGTGGGGGGCGGAGGGGACGCAGAAGCTCGGGGTGGGGGGGAGCTTCAACCTCGCCCTGGGGACGCCGATCCTCGACGTGTTCTACGAGACCCCGATGGGGACGAACTCCGCCACGCGGTTCACCCTTGGGCTGTGGGCGTTTGCCCAGGGGGCGCTGGCGTTTTCGCTGGACGCCTCGTTTCTCCTTCAGCCGCAGGTGGAGGGGTTCAGGCCCTACTTCGGGGGCGGGGTGGGGGGGATCGCGGTGGCTGCCGGGGGGATCGGCGGCGTGGCCCAGATCAACCTCACCGTGAACGGGGTGGGCGGGACGTACTTCGCCCTCTCGGAGGCGTTCGGCCTCTACGCCCAGGTCCGGCTGATCGGGGTCGTGAACCTGGTCAACTTCCAGATCACCGCCCTCCTCATGCCGGGGGCGGGCCTGTACGTGACGTTCTAAGAGCACGGAAAGAAGCGAGCGCGCGGCGTCCCCTCGGGAGGGGCGCCGCGTCCTTTTCTCCCGTCCCCTCCCCGCTACCCTGGGAGTGGTGGGGAACCCAGGGATGAAGGCGCTGATCCCGATCCTGATCGCCGGGCTCCTCCTCGGCCTGGCGGCCCTCCTTCCCCAGCCCCGGCCCCCCGGGGAGGTGGGGGATTACGCCCTCCTCCTCGAGCTCCGGGAGAGGCTCCCCGCCTCCCTCCGGGAACTCGAGCGGCTGGCGGGACGGGAGGACGGGGTGGGTTGGCAGGCCCGGGTGGCCCTCGGGCGGTGGCACCTCCGCTCCGGGGACCCTGGGGCCGCGGTCGCCCTCCTCCGCTCCGCCCTCGCCCTCTACGCCACGGCCGAGGTGCGGGCCGACCTCGCCCGGGCCCTCGAGGCCACGGGGCGACGGGCCGAGGCCCTCGCAGAGTGGAAAAAGCTCCTTCCCATAAGCTCGGCAGTCGAAGGGGTGATCCGCCTTGAGGGGAACCCGGTCCGGGCCGCGGCGGCCCTTCGGGAGGGCGGGGCCCCGAAGGAGGCCCTCGCCCGCCTGGGGAGCCTCGGGGGAGCGGAAGCCGCCCTGGAGCGGGCCCGGGCCCTCGTCGCCCTCGGCCGGGCCGCCGACGCCGTCCCGGAGCTCGAGCGCTACCTCGCCGCGTTCCCCGCCGAGGCGTCCGTGTGGATCGAGTACGGCCGGGCCCTGGAGCGGGCCGGGGACCTGGAGAAGGCCCTCGCCGCCTACCGGAAGGCCGGGACCGCGGGGGCCTACCCGGCCGGGCTCCTCCTCGAGTCCCTCGGCCGGGACGACGAGGCCTTGGCCGCGTACCGCCGGTCGGCGGAAGCCGAGGCGAAGTGGCGGGCGGCGCGGCTCCTCGAAGCCCGCGGGCAAACCTCCGACGCCCTGGCCCTGTACAGGGAGCTTGCCCAGGGGACGCACCGCGTCCGGGACGACGCCGCCCTCCGCCTCTTCCTCCTCCACTCCCGGCGCGGGGATGAGGCCAGCGCCGCGGAGGCGGCCCGCCAGCTTTCCCCCGCCCTGGCCTGGCTCGCCGGCCGGCCCTGGGACTCTCCCAAGCTCGGCTCGGACCCCGCTCCCGCGACCCCTCCCGCGGTCTCCCTCGCCTCCGCCCTCCGGGAGGCGGTTCCGGGTGAGGGGCGGGCGTGGGCGGAGGTGGAGCTCGGGATCGCCTTGGCCCGGGCTTCGCCCGTGGAGAAGCTCGCCATCGGGGAGTGGTACGCCGCCCAGGGCGACTGGCGGAGCGCGTTCCGGATCGGGGGGACCCTCCTCGCGTCCCTCCCCTGCCCCCGGGCGTACCGGCTCGCCTACCCCCTCGCGTGGTGGGACACCGTCCTCCGCTGGGCGGGGGCCTACGGGGTGGACCCGTACCTCGTCCTCGCCGTAATCCGCGAGGAGAGCGGGTTCTCCCCCACCGCCGTCTCCTCCTCCGACGCCCGGGGCCCGATGCAGCTCCTCCCCTCCACCGCCCGCTGGATCGCCGAGGAGAAGCTCAAGATCCCGTACCGGGAGGGCGACCTCTTCAACCCCGACCACAACATCCGCCTCGGGACGTGGTACCTCCGGCACCTCCTCGACCAGTTCGGAGGCGACCTCGCCTGGGCCGTCGCCGCCTACAACGGGGGACCGGGAAACCTCCGCCGGTGGACCGGAGGAGCCGTGTCCCGGGAGGACCTCCCCGCCCACCTCCGCTCCCCCGAGACCCGGGAGTACCTGGGGAAGGTCCTCGGCTCCTGGCTCGTCTACCGCTGGCTCTACGGGGGCTAGATCCCCATCCCGGAGTAGGGGAGCTCCGTCAGGGGCTGATTCCCATTGAGATCGGGCTTGAGGATGACCCAGGGCTTGGGGGCGAGGACGACCGCCCCTGGGGGAACATCTTCCCGAACCACGGCCCCGGCCCCGATCCGCGCCCCCGTTCCGATCCGCACCGGACCAAGGACGATCGCCCCCGCGCCAAGAACCACCCCGCTTTCCACGGTCGGGTGGCGCTTCCCCCCGCGGGCCGCCACGCCCCCGAGGACGACCCCGGAGTAGAGGTGGACGTCGTCCCCGATCTCCGCCGTCTCCCCGATCACGACCCCCATCCCGTGGTCGAGCGTGACCCGGCGGCCGAGCTTCGCCCCGGGGTGGATCTCGACCCCGGTCAGGGCCCGGACAAGGTGGGCGAGGAGCCGGGCGAGGAACCGGATCCTGTGTCGCCACAGCCAGTGGTTCACCCGGTGGGCCCACAGGGCGTGCATCCCCGGGTAGAGGAGAAGGACCTCGAGGGGGCTCCGCGCCGCAGGGTCCCGGGCCCGCATCGCCCGCACATCCTCAACGATTCGCCGGACCATTCCCCCCTCCGAACAGGCCCGTGGACAGGTACCGCTCCCCCGTGTCGGGGAGGACGACGACGATGAGCTCCCTTCGGAACTCGGGTCGCCCGGCCAGGCGCAGGGCCGCGGCGAGGGCCGCACCGGAGGAAATCCCAGCCAGGATCCCCTCGGTCCGGGCCAGGCGCCGGGTTGTCTCCGCGGCCTCCTCGTCGGTCACAGTCGCGATCTCGTCGATAGCCGACCGGTCGAGGACGGGGGGGACGAACCCCGCCCCGATCCCCTGGATCCGGTGCCGCCCCGGAGGGCCCCCGGACAGGACGGGGGACGAGGCGGGCTCCACCGCCACCACGTGCACCGAGGGCTTCCGGCGCTTCAGGGCCCGGCCCACGCCGGTGACCGTCCCCCCAGTCCCCACACCGGCTACGAAGACGCCCACCCGCCCCGCGGTGTCCCGCCAGATCTCCTCGGCGGTGGTCTCCTCGTGGACCCGCGGGTTGGCGGGGTTTTCGAACTGGCCGGGGACGAACGCCCCGTACCTCTGGGCAAGATCCCACGCGGCCCGCACCGCCCCCGCCATCCCCTCCTCCCCGGGGGTGAGGACGACCTCCGCCCCGAGGGCCTGGAGGACCGCCCGCCGTTCGAGGCTCATCGTGTCCGGCATGACGAGGATCAGGCGGTACCCCCGGACGGCGCAGACGAGGGCGAGGCCGATCCCGGTGTTCCCCGATGTGGGCTCCACGACGACGCCCCCGGGTCGGAGGAGCCCCCGCTCCTCGGCATCGCGGATCATCGCCAGGGCGATCCGGTCCTTCACACTTCCCCCGGGGTTCCTCACCTCGAGCTTCCCCACGAGCTCAAGCTCCGGGGCGAACCGGGCGAGCCGGACGAGGGGCGTTCCCCCAATGAGGGAAGTGACATCAGGATGGATCGGCATGGCCACCTCCGGGGGTACCCCGCAGTGGATCGCCTACAGGATAGGCAAGCTCAGGAGAGGCGGGGGCGGCGACAAAGGCGACCACCCCCGGTTGGCATCGGTCTCCTCATGTCCCACACCCCCTTGTCGATGAAGATGCCGTACGATAGCGGCCCGCTGCCTCCCCGTCAACCCCCTTGCGCCCCGGAGCTGGTCGCAGGATCATGCCCTGCCTATGGAAGAACGGTGGGCCCTGGACCGGCGGCTCCTCCTCGCCGCGGGGATCACGGGCCTTGTCTGCCTGGCCCAGGTCGCGGGGGGATTCCTCACGGGGAGCCTCGCCCTCCTCTCCGATGCCGCCCACGTGTTCCTGGACTCCTTCGCCCTGGGCCTCGCCTACCTCGCCCGCCGGGCCGCGCGGCGGCCGCCCACAGACCGCCACACCTACGGCCTCCACCGGATGGAGGTCCTGGCCGCCCTCGTCAACGGGGGGACCCTTGTTGCCGTGGCCGTCGGGATCGTCCGGGAGGCCGTGGACCGGCTGCGGGAGCCCTCTCCCGTTCTTGCGGGGCCGATGCTCGCCGTGGCCGCGGGGGGCCTCGCCGTGAACCTCCTCATCGCCCTCGTCCTCCACCGCCACGAACGGGAGGACCTCAACGTCCACAGCGCCTTTCTCCACGTGGTGGGGGACGCCCTGAGCTCTCTCGGGGTCCTCGCTGCCGGGGTCGCCATCCTCGTCACGGGGTGGACCCCTGCCGATCCCATCGTGAGCCTCGGGATCGGGGGGGTGATCCTCGTCGGGGCGGCCCGGGTCCTCCGCCGCTCCCTCCACATCCTGGCCGAGGGGGCTCCGGAGGGGATTTCCCTTCGGGAGGTTCGGGAGCGGATGGCGCGCGTCGAGGGGGTGGGCGAGGTCCACGACCTCCACGTGTGGGCGGTGAGCCCCGGCTTTGTGGCCCTCTCGGCCCACGTGGTGATCGCCGACCGGGCACTGAGCGAGGCCGAGGAGGTACTCGAGGCGCTCAAGCGGGAACTTGCCGTGCGGTTCGGAATCACCCACACCACGATCCAGCTCGAGTGCCGAAGCTGCCAGGGAACCCCGGCGTGCCCCGGCCCAGGCTGCTCCGAGTACCGCTAGAAGGAACGGGCCCCTCGTTACCGAAGCCGAAGCCAGAAGTAGAGGTGGAGGAGGAGGCCCACGAGGGCGCCGCTGGCCGCGCCGAACGCGGCGTCCTGGAAGAACGCCCCGGCCGCCGCCCCCACCCCGGCCCCGAGGAGGAGGTCCCGACCCAGCCCCGCCCACCACGGGGCGGGACCCCGCGTCGCTACCCTTGGCCGCCCTCTCCGCCGGAGAAGCACGTCTCCTTCCGCAGGAGGTACTCCCAGTGGCGGTCCACCGCGGCCTGGAACTCGGCGATCCGCTCCTGACCTTTGGGGTCGCGGAACAGGTGCCGGAACCGCCCCTGGGTTTTCAGCCACTCCTCCACCGGAACCCGCTCTTTGGGCTTGTAGTTGATCTTGTACTTCCCCTCCACGACCTCATAGAGGGGCCAGTACCGGGTCTCGACGGCAAGCTTGGACTGAACAAGGGCGCTGTCCCGGGGGGTCCGCCAGCCCAAGGGGCAGGTGGTGAGGACGTTCAGGAACTTCGGGCCCTCGTGCTTCATCGCCCGCTCGACCTTGTTCGCGAGGTCGATGAGGTGGGACACCGCGGCCTGGGCCACGTAGGGGACGTGGTGGGCGGCCACGATCTCGGTGAGGTCTTTGCGGTCCTGGGGTTTCCCGGGAATCGCGTCCCCCACCGGGGCGGTGGTGGCCGCAGCGCAGGCCGGAGTGGCGCTTGAGCGCTGGACCCCGGTGTTCATGTACGCCTCGTTGTTCAGGCACACGTAGAGGAAGTCGTGCCCCCGCTCGAGGGCCCCTGAAAGGGCCTGGAGGCCGATGTCGTAGGTCCCCCCGTCGCCCGCGAACACGACGAACCGGATCCGGCGGCGGATCGCCCCCGTCCTCCGCAGGGCCTTGTACGCCGCCTCCACCCCCGAGATCACCGCCCCGGCGTTCTCGAACGCCACATGGATCCAGGGGACGTTCCAGGCGGTTCCCGGGAAGCGGCTCGAGGCGACCTCGAGGCACCCGGTGGGGCTCGCCACGACCACGGGGTCCGCGATCGCGTTGAGCACGGTGCGGACGACCATCGGCTCGGCGCACCCCGCGCACAGGGTGTGGCCAGGGGTGAACCGAACCTCCTTCTCCTCGCGCTGCGCAAGCGTCTTGATCGAAGGCATCGCTACTCCCGGAGGCCGATGTACCGGAGGGCCTCGTCCGGACGAACCTTGGGTAGCTCAACAAGGACGTTCTGGAGCTGCTCCACCGTGATGTCCCGCCCGCCCAGGCCGTAGATGTAGTTCACGAGGGCCGGCCGGTCCTTGCGGCGGTAGAGGGCGGCCGCGACGTCGGAGTAGAGGGCCCCCATCGCGCCAAACGAGATCGCCCGGTCGAGGACCGCCACGTGCCGAAGGTGCCCCAGGGCCTCGGCCACCGCCCCGTAGGGAAACGGGCGGAACAGCCACACCTTGAGGAGCCCGACCTTCTCCCCCTTCTCCCGCAGGGCGTCCACGGCCACCTTCGCCGTCCCGGCGGTGGACCCGAGGACCACGAGCGCCCGATCGGCGTCCTCCAGGCGGTAGGCGTCCACAAACCCGGCGTAGGGCCGGCCCGCGAGTCGGACGAATTCCTTCTGGACCGCGAGGAAGGCCGCGGGTACTTCCTCGATCGCCGCCTGCTGGGCCCGCTTGAGCTCGAAGTAGTAGTCGGGCATCGCGAACGCCCCCCACGTCACGGGCTTCTCGACATCGAGAAGCGGGTACACGGCCTGGAACGGCCCGACGAACTCCTTGGCCACCGCGTCCTCAAGGGGTTCCACCACCTGGGCGGTGTGGGTGAGGGCGAACCCGTCGAGGTTCACGATCCCCGGGAGCCGAACCCTCTCGTGCTCGGCGATCCGTTGGGCAATCAGGGTGTAGTCGTACGCCTCTTGGGCCGACTCGCAGAAGATCTGGAACGCGCCGGAGTCCCGGGCGAGGTAGGCGTCGGAGTGGTCGCAGTGGATGTTGATCGGCGCGGACAGGGCCCGGTTGGCCAGGGCCATCACGATCGGGAGCCGCATCCCCGCGGCGATGTAGAGGACCTCCACGAGGAGGGCCAGGCCCTGGGACGAGGTCGCCGTCATCACCCGGGCCCCGGCCGCCGCCGCCCCCACGCACGCCGAAAGGGCGGAGTGCTCGCTCTCCACGGGCACAAGCTCGGTGTGGACGATCCCATCGTGGACGTACTCCGCGTAGTACTCGGCGATCTCGGACTGGGGGGTGATCGGGTACACCGCCACCACGTCCGGCTCGATCTGCCGCATCGCCTCGGCCACCGCCTTGTGGCCGGTCATCACCTTGCGCATGTCCCCTCCCGTTCCGGAACCATGTCGATCGCGTCCTTGGGGCAGATCGCCGCGCACACCCCGCACCCCTTGCAGTGGTCGTAGTCGATCCCAGCCACCTTCTGGCCCTGGATCACGATCGAGGCGTCGGGGCAGTGGAGCCAGCACTGGAGGCACTGGATGCACTTCTCCTCGTGCCAGATCGGCCGCTCGGCCCGCCAGCTCCCGGTCTTGTTGAGCTCCCGGGCCGCGCCCCCGGGAACCACGCCCCCGAGAGGAAGTTCCTTCCACGTCTTGAGCTTAGCGGGCACTCCCCACCCCCTTGGCCGCCGCGTACGCCTCCCGGAGGGCAGCGATGTTCTTCTCCAGCATCTCTTTGCCCATCCGGTCCCCCATCGCCCGGCGGACCTCCTCCTCGACGATCGGCCACTCCGTCCCCAGCACCGCCGCCACCGCCCCGAGCATCGGGACGTTGGCAAACCCCGTCCCCGCTTCGCGGGCGATTCGATCGGCGTCCACAACGACGATCTTCCCCCGGAACCCGATCTGCTTGCGGATCTCTTCGGGGGAACACGCGGTGTTGACAATAAGGATCCCTTCCGGGCGCAGGCCCTCGGTGGGGTTCTCCGAGCGGAGGAGGGACTCGTCCACCACGACCACGATGTCCGGGGTGTAGACGGCGGAGTGGATGAGGATCTCCTCGTCGGCGATCCGGTTGTAGGCCCGGATCGGGGCCCCCGACCGCTCGGGCCCGAACTCGGGAAACGCCTGCACGAACTTCCCCTCGCGCAGGTTGATCTGGGCGAGGATCTGGGACACGGTCTTCGCGCCCTGGCCTCCCCGCCCGTGCCAGCGGATTTCCTTCATCGAAACCCTCCTTTGCAGGGCGGGGCATTATAGCCCACAGGCGGGGAGGCCCCAGGAGAGAAAAACAAAGGCGGCCCGGAGGCCGCCCGATCCGGAAGAGCCCTCAGCGCCCGGCTAGGACTGGCACTTCTCCTTCAGGCCCTCGAGGTCCTTGATCACGATCTGGTAGCGCCGCTTGTCGAGGATCCCCTCGCGCTCGAACCGGTTGAGGACGACGGTCGTGTTCTCCCGGGCCGAGCCGATCATCTCCGCGAGGTCCCGGTGGGTGAGCTTGAACCCGATGAGGATCCCGTTTTTCGTCTTGACCCCGTACTCGTGGGACAGCCGGAGAAGCTGCCGGGACAGCCGCGTTTGGATGTCGCGGAACGCGAGGTCCTCCACGATCTCCTCGATCTCCTGGATCCACGTCCCGAAGACCCCAAGAAGCTCGGCGAACACCTCCGGGCGCCGGCGGGCCGCGGCGAGGAACTGATCCCGATCGACGCGGATCAGCTCGCTATCCTCGATCGCCTCGGCGTGGTGGCGGCGGCGCTTTTCGCCCACAAGGGCCATGTGCCCAAACACCTCCCCCGGGCCCCGGAGGGCAAGCGTGATCCGTTTCCCCGAGGGGTGGAGGTACGAGAGCTTCACGCGCCCCTCCTCCACAAGGTACACCGCCGTGCTGGGGGAACCAGGGTGGTACACGGTCTCCCGAGCCAGAACCCGGATCCGGTCTCCGGAGGCCCAAACGGGGTCGTCGCGGGTCAGTGGGCTTCTCGGCTGCGTGGTTTCCATAGCGCCCGCAGGGTAGCCCGAGCCCGAGTCCGCCCGAAGGAAACAGGGAGCCTGGGAGCAAGCACCTCGGCTCCCCCCAAACAGAAGCGCGTCCGAGGCCGGACGCGCGGGAGATGGGTGGACAGGGGGACGACGGGCCCTACCGGGCGGGACGCCTGGGTGTGACAAGGGTCACTCCCTAGAAAGGAGGTGATCCAGCTGCACGTTCCCGTACCGCTACCTTGTTACGACTTCGCCCCTCTCATGAAGGACACCTTGGGCGCCCTCTTCGGACGACTTCAGGTGCCCCCCACTCGGTTGGCGTGACGGGCGGTGTGTACAAGCCCCGAGTACGTATTCACCGCGGTGTAGCTGACCCGCGATTACTAGCGATTCCGGCTTCATGCAGGCGGGTTGCAGCCTGCAATCCGAACCATGCCCAGTTTTGATGGGATTGGCTCCCCCTCGCGGGTTGGCAACCCTTTGTACTGGGCACTGTAGCATGTGTGTCGCCCCGGACATAAGGGCCATGAGGACTTGACGTCATCCCCTCCTTCCTCCGACTGTTCGCCGGCAGTCCCGCCTGAGTCCCCGGCACCCCGCAGGGTCCGTTGGCAACGGGCGGCAGGGGTTGCGCTCGTTTCAGGACTTAACCCAACATCCCACGACACGAGCTGACGACAGCCATGCAGCACCTGTGCTGGCCCCCCGGCGCCTTTCGGCCCGGGGTCCCTCCCCTTTCGGTTCGGTACCACCAGCATGTCAAGCCCGGGTAAGGTTCTTCGGTTTGCATCGAATTGAACCACATGCTCCACCGCTTGTGCGGGGCCCCGTCAATTCCCTTGAGTTTCAACCTTGCGGCCGTACTGCCCAGGCGGTGGGCTTAACGCGTTAGCTGCGGCACCAAGCGACTGCTCGCCCGACACCTAGCCCACATCGTTTAGGGCGTGGACTACCCGGGTATCTAATCCGGTTTGCTCCCCACGCTTTCGCGCCTCAGCGTCAGGAACGACCCAGAAGGTTGCCTTCGCCATCGGGATACCGACCGGTATCTACGCATTTCACCGCTACTCCGGTCGTTCCACCTTCCTCTGCCGTCCTCGAGCCGGGCAGTTTCGTCCGACCTCCCCCAGTTGAGCCGGGGGCTTTCACGGACGACTTACCCAACCGCCTACGCGCCCTTTACGCCCAGTAAATCCGGGTAACGCTCGCCACCTACGTCTTACCGCGGCTGCTGGCACGTAGTTAGCCGTGGCTTCTTCCTGGGGTACCGTCATCGGCGGGGCATTCCCTCCCCGCCTTATTCGTCCCCCAGAAAAGCGGTTTACACCCCGAAGGGCTTCGTCCCGCACGCGGCGTCGCTGGGTCAGGCTTTCGCCCATTGCCCAAGATTCCCCACTGCTGCCTCCCGTAGGAGTCGGAGCCGTGTCTCAGTCCCCATGTGGGGGGCCACCCTCTCAGGCCCCCTACCCGTCGTCGCCTTGGTGGGCCGTTACCCCACCAACAAGCTGATGGGCCGCAGCCCCCTCTCCGCGCGGCACCGAGGTGCCTTTACTTCCCAGGGCTTGGGCCCCAGGAAGACCATCGGGTATTAGCCCGGGTTTCCCCGGGTTATCCCCGTCGCGGAGGCAGGTTAGCTACGTGTTACTCACCCGTTTGCCGCTCCGTACCCGCCTCGGCCTTGCGGCTTTGGCAGGCCGATCGCTCGACTTGCATGTGTTAGGCACGCCGCTAGCGTTCACCCTGAGCCGGGATCATACCCTCTCAATTTAGCCTCAAGGGGTTGATGGTAGGTCCCGTCTGTCCCTGTCCAGATGTCAAAGACCAGGCATCCCGCCGATGTGCCCTCGCGGGCAGGGGGAGTATAGCGAGGGGGAGAGGGGCGGTCAAGGGGGGGCATGGTCCCCAGGGGACCGTGCCCGGTGGAGGTCGAAGGAGATCCTCTCCAGGCGGGTCTCCCAGAAAACCCTGGGCTCTTAGAGACGGGGCGTTTGCGCGGGCAGCGGGGGAGGGTATACTTTTGGGTGTGAGTTTGCGCCCTTCTGCCCGAGGCTTACCCATCCCACCGCATGCCTCACCTCCCAGCCCCGGCAGAAGGGCGCTGCTCTTTCTCTAGCCTTCCGCCTACCCACGCCGGCGCGCGGGGGGTCCCCGTCCTTCCGGATAGGTGGAGCGAGCGGGGTCTTCCCTCCCAGGCACATCCCCCCCGAAGAAGCGGGGCGCGCTCGGAAACGCGCCCCGCCTAGGGGTGGGATCAGTCGCCGCAGGTGTAGACAGCGGAGTAGTCCACGTAACAGTTCGTGATCGTAACCCGCACGTACCTGAACTCGGTCATGCGCGGTACCCGAACGCAGATCGAGTAGGTTCCCCACAGCTGGTGGGGCGGGGCCAGGTCCACCGTGGTTGTGGGGGCGGTGTGGACAGACACCCAGCTTTGGCCGTCGGGGGAGATTTCCACCGTGAGGGTTCCTTGGCAGCCGTCCAAGAAGCCGGGGGTGTACTCCAGGACCAGATGAACGTTGATGAACTTCGCGCCAAGGTCGTGGACATGGGACACTTGGTACCAGCCGCAGCAGTCGGGAGCCTGGCAGCGAGGGTCTCCTCCGCTGGGCCCAGGGACCGAGTAACCAACCCCGTTTCCACAGCTGTCGCCTGAACCGAGCGTCCCGCGGAAGCACTCCGTGCACTTCCGCTCCGGCATCACGGTGTACTGGGCTTCGGCCCGTAAGACCGCAGGATCGAAGGTCAGCGACACCGGGTCTGGATAGAACGACGGAGGCGTTCCCACCCTCCAGTGTCGAAACCGGTGAAGGTCGTGGGTATCCGGCGCGTCCAAGGTGAGCCCGAACCCCTTGGGGTAGGCGAGGGTGAAGGGGGTCCCCTTCGTCCCGGCCTCGACGGGGGTGCCCGTAGGGTCCTTCACCTGGTACGCCACGGGAACGCCGAGGAGGGAGTAGGTGGGGAGGGTGATGCACCTCGCGGTCACGAAGAGTTGAACTGCCGCACCTTGGACGATGATCGGCCGCTCGATGCAGTTGTTGGTCTCGTCCGTCTCCTTGACCACGTTGGTTGCGTCCATGCAGGCCCGTACCCCAAAGGTTCCCCCCTCCCAGGTGAGTTGGGAGTAGGGGAACGTGGCCAGGGTGACCACGAGGGTCTGCTTGGGATTCAAGTGCCCGGATGTCCACGTCCTCCGGCCGACGACCACGGGCTGGCCGGCCTTGACCTTGTACAGCTCCAGGACGACCCCCGCCAGGGGCGCCGGCTCCCCTCCCACGTTGACGACCATCACCTCGAAGTTCACGTACGGGTCCCCTACTGATGGGCTCACGGGAGTCCAGCGCATGGCCTCGATGAGGAAGTCGGGGCCCGCGCTGCGGACCTCCAGAATCTCCAGGCCACCGATGGGCCGCCCATTGTGGACCACGAGCACCGAGTACCTCCCCGGTGAGAGCCGTCCCACGGGTACGGAGAGCTGCCAAGGGGTGACCACGGCTAGACACATCGGATCCTTGTTCGTCGTGGAGACGGTGATCAGGCTCCCAAGAATGGCCACCGTAGGGGACCGGGGCACGCACGAGTCGCACCAGATCCCCGAAAGGACGAGGGTGATGGGATCGCTCGACGTCGGGTTCGAAGGCTGTACCGCCACATGGACCCAGGGGCCACATCCCTGGCCCATGGCCCCGTGGGGAAGAGCAACGCCCGCGAGGAAGACCACTCCTGCGAGAAGAAGGTTCCACCCCACATCCGATCGGTTCGGCCGCTTGGGCCACCTCGCACCATGCTTCTTCAGGTTCGGCACACACATCGCACACCTCCTTTCCGGCCTGGTTTGTGTTTCTTGCGTCATGCGACCTTCTCTGCGAGGCAAGCGTGAGGTTTGATTCGTGAACAAAGGGCTGTACGGTCGTGAGTACTCAGAGTTGCCCCAAGGTTGGACTCCAGCGATCACCCCCTTGCTCGGGGGGGGCCTGCGGGAGGAGGCCGTGGCTGGGGAAGGGCGGAACCACCAGGGAGAGGGGAGCATCCCGTCCGCCTTCCCCCCTGAAGCGCCGGGGATGATACCTCTGCTTGAGGCGCGCTCAAGGAGCCCTGCGGAGTTCCAATGGCACGAGAGGGGCCGCCCTGGGGCGGCCTCGACGGACCCAGCGCCTCGCGCTATACTCCTCCGCGTGAGTTCGCGCCCTTCTGCCCGAGGCTTACCCATCCCACCGCATGCCTCACCTCCCAGCCCCGGCAGAAGGGCGCTGCTCCTTTCCCGTGGCCTCGGATAGGCTCAGTCCAGGGTACGGAGCCGCCCGATGAGGATCGCCGTTGGCCAGCTCAACCCCACCGTGGGGGACCTCCCCGGAAACCGCGACCGGATCCTCGGGGCGATCGGGGAGGCCCGGCGGGAGGGGGCCGACCTCGTCGTCTTCCCCGAGCTTGCCCTCCTCGGCTACCCCCCCCGGGATCTCCTCCACCGCTCCGGCTTCCTCGCCGCCGCCGAGCAGGAGTTCGGGGCGATCGTTGGTGCCTCCGAGGGCATCGGTGTGATTCTCGGCCACGTGCTCCGGGGGGGAGCCCGGGACGCCAACCGCGCCGACCCCTCGGCCGCCGCCTTCGGAGGAGGTACCGCCCTGTACAACGCGGCGTTCCTCCTCGCCGATCGGGGGATCGTCGGCCACCAGGCCAAGCACCGCCTTCCCTCGTTCGACGTGTTCGAGGAGGAACGGTACTTCGCCCCGGGGGAGGAGATCGGAGTCCTGGAGTGGGGGGGGCTGCGGCTTGGGCTCTCGGTGTGCGAGGACTTCTGGTACGAGGGGGGCGTCCTCGCCGCCCAGGCCGCGGCCGGGGTGGACCTCCTCGTCAACGTCTCCGCCTCCCCCTACTTCCGGGGAAAGCCCCTCCTCCGCTACGACCTCGCCCGGCGGTGGGCAGAAGCCTCCGGCGCCCCCCTGGTCTACGCCAACCTCGCCGGGGCCCAGGACGAGCTCGCCTTCGACGGGGGGTCGTTCGCCCTCCGCCCCGACGGAGCATTTCTCCTCGCCGCCCCGCGGTTTAGGGAGGGGGTGTTCGTGTTCGACACCGCGGGCCCGCCCGTTCCGCCCCCGGCCCCCGACGGACTGCCGGAGGTGAAGGAGGCCCTCGTCACCGGAATCCGCGACTACTTCGGGAAGAACGGGCTCCGGGGCGCGGTGATCGGGATCTCGGGGGGCGTGGACTCCGCCGTCGTGGCGGCCCTGGCCGCGCACGCGCTGGGGACCCAAAAGGTCCTCGGGGCGTTTCTCCCGGGTCCCTACACCGCCGAGGAGTCGGGGGAGGAGGCCCGCCAGATCGCGGAGGCCCTGGGGATTCGACTGGTGGAGATCCGGATTGACCCGATCTTCTCTGCATTCGCGGACGGTCTTTCCCCCCACGTCCCCGTGGAGGGGGTGACGGCGGAGAACCTCCAGGCCCGGATCCGGGGCGTCCTCCTCATGGCCCTTGCCAACAGCTTGGGCTACGCGGTCCTCGCCTGCGGGAACAAGGCCGAGCTTGGCACCGGCTACACCACCCTCTACGGGGACACCGTGGGGGCCCTGGCCCCGATCGGGGACCTCCTCAAGGGGGAGGTTTACGCCCTCGCCCGGCTCCTGAACGACGAGGCCGGCCGCGCCGTCATCCCCGAGGGGACCCTCCGCCGCCCCCCCTCGGCCGAGCTCCGCCCCGGGCAGCGGGACGACCAGGACCTCCCCCCCTACGAGCTCCTCGACCCCCTCCTCCAAGGCCTCGTCGTGGACAACCGGCCGTGGGACGAGCTTGGGCAGCGGTTCGGGGAGGAGGTTGTCTCCGACGTGGCCCGGCGGCTCTACCGCTCCGAGTACAAGCGGCGGCAGTACCCGATCGTCCTCAAGGTCTCGCCCAAGGCGTTCGGGATCGGGCGGAGGTTCCCCGTGACCGGGGGCTTCGGTCGCTAGGGGTTCCCCCCGCGGCGGGCCCGGCGGAGGTAGGTCGGGACGTCGTAGTCGTCCCGGACCCCTTCCTTCTGGAGGCGGTCGATGACGACCTCGGCTTCGGCCTCGAGGATTTCCCCCGTGGGAACGGCGGGGAACCCGGTGGCGATGACCGTCACCTTGGCCTTCTGCATCCCCTCCCGGATCGTCGCCCCGAAGATGAGGTCGGCCTTGTCCGATAGAGCCTCCTGGATCGCCCCCGCCGCCGCGGTCACCTCCTCGAGCGTGAGGTCCTCCCCGCCGGTGATGTTGAGGATCGCCTTCTTCGCCCCCTTGGGGCTGAAGTCCAGGAGGGGCGAGGAGATGGACCGGCGGGCCGCCTCGCGGGTCTTGTTCTCCCCCTCTGCCTCGCCAATCCCCATCAGGGCCGTCCCCGCCCCGCGGAGGACTGCCTCCACATCGGCAAAATCGAGGTTGATGAGCCCAGGAACGGTGATGAGCTCGGTGACCCCCTGGACCCCCTGGCGAAGGACCTCGTCCACGAGCTCGAACGCCTTGGTGAGGGGCATGTCGTGGGGGGCGACCTTGAGGAGGCGGTCGTTGGAGATGGTGATGATCGCGTCCACGTTCTTCGCCAGCTGCTGGATTCCCCGCTCGGCCCGCTGCATCCGGGCCAGGCCCTCGAACCCAAACGGCCGGGTCACGATCCCCACGGTGAGGATCCCGAGTTCCTTGGCGATCTCGGCCACAACCGGGGCCCCCCCGGTCCCCGTCCCGCCCCCCATCCCGGCGGTGATGAACACCATGTCCAAGCCCTGCAGAAGGTCGGCAATTTCGTCCCGCGACTCCTCGGCCGCCTCCCGGCCCACCTCGGGGTCCCCCCCGGCCCCGAGGCCCCCCGTCCGCTTGACCCCCAGTTGCAGGTGCCGGTGGGCCTCGACCATCTCCAGGACCTGGGCATCGGTGTTCATCGCCACCAGCTCGACCCCGGCCAGGCCGGCGCGGTACATGCGGCTGACGGCGTTCCCGCCGCCCCCGCCCACCCCCACCACCATGATCCGGGCCGGGCTCTCCCCCATCATCCGTCCCTCACCCCCGGAGGAACTTCCGGAACCAGCCGAGCATCTTCCCCAGCATCCCCTTCGATGATCCCCGCCCGCGCCGGGTGGGGACGAAGTCCTTCGTCTCCACGGCGTACTTGAGGAGCCCGACCCCGGTGGCGTAGATCGGGGACTCCACGATGTCCCGCAGCCCGTGAATCCCCTGGGGAAGGCTCCCCACCCGCGCCGGAAGCCCGTAGCGGCGCTCAATGAACTCCGGGATCCCGTGGAGGAGGGACGTCCCGCCGGTGATGACCACTCCCGCCGGGACGAGGTCGCGGTAGCCCGCGTCCTCCACCTCCTGCATCGCCAGGTCCAGGATCTCCTCCACCCGGGGCTCGATCACCTTGGCGAGCTTCTTCCGCGACACCTGCTTCGTGCTCTCCCCCCCGATCGTGGCGACCTCGATCTTCTCATCGTCGCCCACCGAGTCCACAAGGCAGGTCCCGTACTGCTTCTTGATCCGCTCCGCCTCTTCGATCGGCGTCTGAAGGCCCACCGTGATGTCGTTCGTGATGTGCTCCCCAGCAATGGGGATCGTCTTCGAAAACCAGATGTCCCCGCCCCGAAAGACAGAGATGTCGGTCGTTCCGCCACCTGAGTCGAGGAGGACGACCCCCAGCTCCTTCTCCGCCGAGGAGAGCACGGCCATCGCCGAGGCCAGGGGCTCCAGCACGATCTGGGAGATCCCGATCCCCACCGCCTCCACGCACCGGACGAGGTTGTGAACCGCGGTCACGGACCCAAGCACGATGTGGACGTCCACCTCCAGGCGCGTCCCGGTCATCCCCACGGGATCCGTGATCCCCTCCTGGCCGTCCACGATGTACTGGCGGGGGATGACGTGGATGAGCTCGAGGTCCGGGGAGATGGGCATTGTCCGCGCCGCCTCCACCACCCGGCGCACGTCCTCGGTGGTGATGATCCGATCGGGGCGGGTGATGGACACCGTGGCGGAGTTGTTGAGGGACCGGATGTGTTTCCCCGCGATGCCGACGTAGGCCTGCTGAACCCGCACGTCGGCCATGTTCTCCGCCTCCTCGACCGCCTTGCGGATGGACTGGACCGTGCGGCCGATGTCGACGACCACGCCCTTCTCCAGCCCCCGGGAGGGGGCCGTGCCCAGCCCGATGATCTCGATGTGCTCGTCGACCACGTTGGCCACCAGACAGGCCACCTTCGTCGTCCCGACGTCCAGCCCCACCACCAACCGCTCCCGCCTCATCGGACCACCACCTTCGTCACCGCTTCCGTTTCAGGACCACCTCGTCGCCGACGCGAAGGTCCACCGTGGCGTACCCGGCCAGCAGCCCGCGCTCCCATAGCTCCTCCAGGATAGCCAAGCGATCCCCTAGCTGGCCAATCTCGCCCAAGAGGAGGGTGGGAACGCCCTCGCCCCGGGCGACGACGGAGGCGGGGTCGGAGACGTCGAACGTCGAGAACCGGTCCCGAACCGAGGGGCGGAGGGAGGCCACGGCCCGCGCCGCCTCAACCACCGCGCGGGGAACCCGGTCGCCCTGCCGCCGAACCCCCACCACACGCGCCTCGGCCGCGGGGGCGAGGATCACCCCCTCGCGGTCGACCCACACCGCCGCTCCGTTCTCCAGCCGCACGGACACCGTCGGCTCCCGCTCCTTCACCACCACGTCAACCCGCTGGGCAAACGGACGAACCCGGATGTGCACCGCCAGCACCCGCGGGTCCCGGGCGATCTGATCCCGCAGTCCGCCCGTTTGTAATCGAAGTACATTAGCACCGAGCAGAATCCCTGTCAACTGTTCGGCCGCGAC
The DNA here is from genome assembly GCA_026418075.1 of Candidatus Bipolaricaulota bacterium. Classification (GTDB taxonomy): domain Bacteria; phylum Bipolaricaulota; class Bipolaricaulia; order Bipolaricaulales; family Bipolaricaulaceae; genus Bipolaricaulis. Next base: position 50,415 of record JAOACA010000002.1, read on the forward strand.
GTACCGGGTTGGGGAAACCTGAACCGCCTCGACACGCCACCAGCCACCCCAGCGGACGGCGGTGAACCCGAGGATCAGAAGGGTGCCGGCGAGGCACCCCACGCGGAGGGCCCGGATCACGCCCCCACGACCTCGAGCTCGAGGCGAAGTCGGACCCCGAACCGGCTCACCACCCGGTCCTGGACCAAGTCCACGAGCTCCAGGACGTCCCGGGCCCGGGCGTGGCCGAGGTTGCAGATGAAGTTGGCGTGGCGTTCGGAGACCACCGCGTCCCCGATCCGCGCCCCTTTCAGGCCCGCCTGGTCGATGAGCCAGCCCGCGGACTGCCCGGGGGGGTTGCGGAACACGCACCCGGCGGAGGGGAGGTCGAGGGGCTGGGTGCGGGCCCGCTCGGCGAGGAGGGGGGCGAGGTCGCCCCGGCGGTCGGGCCGCAGGGCTACGGAGAGGACCGGAAGCCGCAGCCGACGGAAGAGGGAGTCGCGGTAGGCGAACCCGCACTCCACGGGGGCGAAGGTGCGGACGCGGCCGTCGGGAAGGAGGGCCCGCACCCAGAGGACCTGTTCCCCGATCGAACCGTACCGGGTCCCGGCGTTCATCGTCACGGCCCCGCCCACGGTTCCGGGGATCCCGGCGAGCTTCCACCCTCCCCACCGGGCCACGCGGGAGAGCGGAACCCCGGCCCCCGCGACCAAAACCCCGTCTTCCTCCCTCCAGGAGCGGAGCTCGGCCGTGGACAGCACAAGGCCGGGGAAGCCCCGGTCGGGGACGAGGACCTTGGATCCCCCCCCGAGGAGGAGCCAGGGGAAGCCGTGGCTTCGGGCACGGACCACCGCCTCCACGAGGGCGTCCGCGGTGGGCGGGCGGTAGAGGGCGGCGGCCCGGCCCCCGATCCGGAACGTGGTGTGGGGGGCGAGGGGCTCCTCGGGGCACACCTCGCCGGGGAGGTCCCTCAGGACCCGAAGGAGAGCCCGTGCGCCATCTCCCGCGCGAGCTTCCATATGTCTCCCGCCCCGAAACAGGCCACGATGTCCCCGGGCTGGATCCGCTCCGCGGCGGCGTCCATCGCCGCCTCGGGACTGTCCTGGTACACGGCCCGTCCGCCCGCCGCCCGGACCGCGTCCGCCACGTCCCGGCCGCTCACCCCGGGGATCGGCCGCTCGAACGCCGCGTAGATGCGGGTCACCACGACCTCGTCCGCCCGGGCGAGGACCCTGCCGAAGTCCCCGGCCAGGGCCTGGGTCCGCGTGTAGCGGTGGGGCTGGAACACGGCGACCACCCGCCGCTTGGGCCACCCCAGCCGCAGGGCCGCCAGGCCCGCCGCCACCTCGGTCGGATGGTGGGCGTAGTCGTCCACCACGAGGTACCCGTTCTCCTCCAGCACCTCGAGCCTCCTCCGGGGGCGGGCAGCGGTGGTGAGGGCAGGGGCGAGGTCGCGGAGGGGGATCCCAAGGAGGAAGCCGGCGGCGAGGGCCCCCAGGGCGTTGCGGACGTTGTGGGGGCCGGGGCCGGGGACCTCGAGGTCGGCCACCTTCCGCCCCCGGAACAGGAGCTCAAAACTCGCCCGGCCCCGGCTGTAGACCGCCCCTTGGGCCCGGAGGTCCGCCCCGGGGGAGAACCCGTAGGTGAGGGGAGGGCGCAGCCCGTGGGCCACCTCGCGGGCGCCGGGATCGTCGATGCACACCGCCACGCCATCGGCGCGGGTGAGGAACCTCCGGAACGCCCGCTTCAGCCCGGGAAGGCCCCCGTAGGTCCCGAGGTGGTCCGTGTCCACCGAGGTGAGGACCGCGACCGTGGGGGAGAGGGCGAGGAACCGCCCGTCGGACTCGTCGACCTCGGCCACGAACGGCCCTGTTCCCAGACGGGCAGCGGGGAGGCCGGGGATCTCCCCCCCCACGTAGTAGCCCCCGGTGTCCGTGGTCCTGGTAACGAGCTGGGCGGCCCAGGCGGCGGTCGTTGTCTTCCCGTGGGTTCCCACCACCGCGACAAGCTCCCTCCCCCGAACGACTTCCCCGAGGGCGTGGAGGCGGGGGAGGAGGGGGATCCCCCGGGCGGCCCGGAGCTCGGGGTTCGTGGGGGGGACGGCGGAGGAGTAGATCACGGCCTGGGCCCTTTCGGGCACGTGATCGGCGTGGTGTCCGGCGTACACCTGGGCCCAGGGGGCGAGGGCCTCGCCCCGAACCCCGGCCCGGACGTCGGACCCCGACACGGTGGCCCCCCCCTCCCACAGGAGGCGGGCCAGGGTGGCCATCCCGTCGCCCCGGATTCCCACGAGGTGAACCCTTCCTGAAAACGCGTTCATGAACGTCGCTCCTTTGCCAGTGCGCGGAGGGCCTCGGCGGCCCGGCGGGCGGCGTCGGGGCGGGCCGCCGCCCGGGCAGCGGCGGCCATGGCCCGAAGCGTCCGCTCGTCGGTCCAGAGGCGGGTTACGGTGCTTCCCAATCGCTCGTGGGCCGCGGTCTCGGGGAGGACGAGCGCTCCCCCCGCTTGGGCCCACGCCCGGGCGTTTTCCTCCTGGTGTCCGTCCGCAGCCCCCGCCCAGGGGATGAGGACCGCCGGCCGGCCCGCGGCGGCAAGTTCCGCCGCGGTGGTCGCCCCGGCCCGGGCCACCACGAGCCGGGCTCGGGCCAGGGCATCCGAGAACGGATCCGCGTAGGGGACGACCTCCGCCCGGACCCCGGCCCGGGCCAGGGCCTGGGCCACGCCCTCCACCGGGGCCGCGCTTCCCACCACCAGACGGAGCTGGAGCCCCGGGGTCCGGGCGAGCTCCGGAGCGGCCCGGAGGACGGCGTCCACCAGGGCCCGCGCCCCCCGGGATCCCCCCACCACGAGGAGCTCGTCCCCGAGCTCCGGCGAAAGGAGGGCAATTTCCCGCCGCACGGGGTTCCCCGTGACGAGGGTCCGCGCCGCCCGGGGGACGCCCTGGGTCTGGGGGAAGGAGAGGAGGACGAGGCACCCCAGGCGGGCGAGGATGCGGTTCGCGAGGCCCATCCGGGCGTTCTGCTCGTGGACCGCGCACGGGATCCCGAGGAGCCGGGCGGCGAGGAGGGGGGCGAGGGCAGCGTGGCCCCCGGTTCCCAGGACGGCGTCGGGCCGGAACCGGCGGAGGAGGGCAAGCGAGCGGACGAAGCGGGAGGCCGCCCCCACCAGGGTCCCCGGCCAGGTCCACGGCCGGCGGCGGTCCAGGCCCCGGGAGGGAAGGGCAACAAACTGGATCCCTGCACGGCTCCCGACCACCCGCGCCTCGATCCCGTGGGGCGTCCCGATCCAGGCCGCCTCCACAAGCTCCCCGCGAGCCCGGAGCTCGTCGAGGATGGCCAGGGCCGGGTAGACGTGCCCCCCGGTTCCGCCCGCGGCCACGACGAGCCTCACTCCCCCACCCCCGGAACGAGGACGCCGACGGCCGAGCGGCGGGAGGCCCGGGCCACCCCGAGGAGGAGCCCGCCCAGCATCAGGCTCACCATGAGGGACGAGCCGCCGTAGCTCAGGAACGGGAGGGTAAGCCCGGTCACGGGAACCACCCCCACCGCCACCGCCAGGTTGAGCAAGGTCTGAAACCCAAGGAGGAACGACGCTCCGTAGGCGTAGAGGGCTCCCAACTTATCCGGGGCCTCTCGAGCCACCCGGAACCCAAAGACCACGAGGGCCCCAAGCAGGGCGATCACGCACAGGGCACCCACGAGCCCCGTCTCCTCGGCGATCACGGAGAACACGAAGTCGTTGTGGGCCGCGGGGAGGTAGAACAGCTTGGCCCGGGAGGCCCCGATTCCCCGCCCGAGAACTCCCCCCGACCCCACCGCCAAAAGCGACTGGAACGTCTGGTACCCGTAGGTATCCCGGTACGCCCCGGGGTTGAGGAACGCCACCAGCCGCTCCACCCGGTACCGGGCCAAGAAGAGCACGGCCACCCCGACGGGGACCGCCCCCAGGAGGGTGAGGAGGAGGTGGCGAACGGGGACCCCCCCCACCCACAGGAGGAAGAGCACCGTCGCCCCGTAGATGAGGAGCATCCCCGAGTCCGGCTGGAGGAGGAGGACGATCCCAAGCAGGCCCAGGACGAGGAGGTGGGGGAGCACCCCCTCCCGGTAGCTCCCCAGGCGATCGGTCCGCCGGACGAGGGAACCCGAGATGTAGAGGACCAGGGCCACCTTCCCCAGCTCCGAGGGCTGGAACGGGAACGGCCCGAGCCGGAGCCACCGCGACCCCTCGGCCAACGGGGGAACGAGGGTGAGGAGGAGGAGGACAAACGCCCCGCCGAGGAGGAGGTCGTCCACGCCCGCCCAGACGTGGTAGTCCACCCGCCACAGGACGACCAAGGCGGCCAACCCGAGAACTCCGCCGATGATCTGGCGCTTGAGCAGCGACGAGGCCTCTCCGGTCAGGCGCAGCGACAGGGGCGAGCTCGCCGAGTAGACGAACAAAAACCCCGCCAAGAGCAAGAAGGCGAGGACCACCACGAGTTTCCCCTCCGCGCTCCCCATGGCGAGGGTAGTGTGGCGCACATGTCCTCTCCGCCAAAGGACCGGGGCGGTTCCTCCCCCGGCCCTCGTTCAGGGGGAGAGGTGTTTGCTGTCCTCCCAAAGGAGGACAGCTGGAGTTCAGTGCCCCCGGGCGAGCTTCTGGAACGCCGCCTGGAACGCCTCCCCCCGGTGGGCGTAGTCCCGGAACTGGTCGAAGCTCGCGCAGGCCGGGGAGAGGAGGACCGTGTCCCCGGGCCGGGCGAGGCGGTACGCCCGGCGCAGGGCGTCGTCGGGATCGCCGGCAGGCTGGTACGGGACCCCTGTTGGAGCGAGGAGGGCGGCAAAGTAGTCCTGGGACTCGCCGATCAGGACGCACGCCCGGGCCTTGGCCCGGAGGAGGGGGAGGAGGTCCTCGTACCCGCCCCCCTTGTGCCGGCCGCCGAGGATGAGGACCACCGGACCCTCGATCGCCGCGAGGGCGGCGGCGGTGGCGTGGGCGTTCGTCCCTTTGGAGTCGTCCACGAACGGGATCCCCCCGATCTCCCCGACGACCTCCATCCGGTGGGGCTGGCGGAGCGCGGGAGCCACCCGCTCATAGGGAGGCGGAGCGGCTTGGAGCTCAGGGAACGCGCATCCGGCGGCAGCCCACGCCGCCCGGAGGTCATCCCGAAGGTGGGGGACCAATCCCTCCCCCCAGCCCTCGGGAAGCTCGACTCCGCTGTAGTCCACCGCTTGGGCTCGGGGGGAAAGGCGGGCGAGGAGGTCCGGGGGGAGGACGGCCCAGTCCTCCTCCGTCTGGCGGGCGAGGATCCTGGCCTTGGCGGCGAAGTAGGCGGCGAGGGTTCCGTGGTGGTCGAGGTGGTCGGGGGCGAAGTTGAGCCACACCGCCACCTGGGGCCGGAAGGCCTCCGTCCACTCCAGCTGGTAGGAGCTCACCTCGAGGACCCACGGCCGGCCCTGGACCTCGTCCACGGTGGAGACCGCCGGCCGGCCGATGTTCCCCGCCACCACGGGGTCCCGCCCCGCCGCCCGGAGGATCGCCCCCACAAGCTCCGTGGTCGTGGTCTTCCCGTTCGTGCCGGTCACGGCGACCAGAACCGCCGGCCTGGCCAGACGGAACGCGAGCTCGATCTCCGCAAGGATGGGGATCCCGCGCCGTTGGGCCTCCTGGAGGAGAGGGGCGTGGGAGGGAACGCCGGGGCTCGGGACGAGGAGGTCGGCCTCCAGGGCCCGGTCCGTGTGCCCTCCCTCCTCCCAGGCCGCCCCGTGGGCGCGCAGAAACTCCCGCTCCTCCGGGGTGAGGGCTCGCCCCTCGGACACAAACAGCCGCGCTCCCCGGGGGGCGAGGGCCTCCACGAGGGCCCGGCCGGTCCGGGCCAGGCCGACGACCGTCACCCGCCGGAACGGCTCACCCTTGGGCAAAGGCCTCCTCGATCCGGCGCTCGAGGACGACGCCCGGGGAGAAGTCCTCGACCTGGAGGTAGTGGGCGGCGGCGTGGAGGAGGGCCTCCCCGGGGACGAGGCCCACGAGCTCCGTCCCCACCACCGGGACCCCGTACCGGGCCGCCTCGAGCCGCACAAGCTCCAGAACCCGGGGAAGGGGGGTCTTCCGGAAGTTCGTCAGGTTCATCGACACCTGGACGATCCCCCGCTCCTTGAGCTCAAGCCCAATCGCCTTCACGTACCGGAGCCCCCCCGAGGAGAAGCGGACCGCCTGGGCCACCGCCTTGGCCACCCGAAGATCGGAGGTCCCCAAGTTCACGTTGAACGCGATCAGGAACTCCCGGGCCCCGATCGCGGTGACCCCCGCGGTGGGGTGGACGGCCCGCTCCCCAAAGTCGGGGGCCCACTCCGGGCGGAGGATCTTCTCCGGGAACCCCTCGAACTCCCCCCGCCGGATCTCCGCGAGGTCCCGCCGCTCGGGGCGGCTCGCCGCCTCCTCGTAGAGGTAGACTGGGATCCGAAACCGCTCCCAAACCTCCTCCCCCACCCGGCGGGCCAGGGCCACGCAGTCGGCCATCGTCACCCCCCGGACGGGGACGAACGGGACCACGTCCACCGCCCCCATCCGGGGGTGCTCCCCCCGGTGGACCCGGAGGTCGATCCGGGGGACCGCTTCCCCGTAGAGGCGGAGGATCGCCTCCGCCACCCCGTCGGGGTCCCCGACGAGGGTGAACACGGTCCGGTGGTGGTCGGGGTCGGACTGGACGTCGAGGAGGCGGACCGTGGGGACGGCCCGCAGGGCGGCGGCCAGCGCCTCGATCGCCGCCCGGTCCCGGCCCTCCGAAACGTTGGGGACCGACTCGACGAGCCGCTCCACCCCTAGATCACCGCGACGGGAACAGGGCCCACAGCCGGCCCTCCACGTCCGTGGAGAGGTCGATGATCGTCGACTCCCGGCGGAACATGACGACATCCTTCGTCCGCAGGACGAGGTCGTACCCCTTCTCCTTCGCGATCTGCTGGGAGATCTCGAGGATCTTCACCGCGGCGACCTGGGTGAGGAGCTGATCGAGCTGCTGGAACGCGGCCTGGAGCTGCTGGAGCCGCTCGGCAAACCCCTGGGGGTCCAGGATGACCTTCTCGGCCTCCTTCACCGCCTTCTCCACCTCGTCGGAGAGGGGCTTGGCCTGGGTGCGGACGTTCTCGAGGTCGGACCGGAGGTTCAAGAACCCCGGGGAGGCGATCATCTTGTCGAGCATCGTGGTGTTCACCTTGAGGGCCCGCTGGATGTATTCGGCCTGGAGGCGGAGGTACCGCTGCTGGTAGACGTCTTGCTTCATCTTTCCCGCCGCGTAGTCGGCCTGGAGGGTCTGGATTTCCCGAGCTTTGGTCTCCATCGCCGCCCGCTCGGCCTGGACCTGGGGGAGGAAGACGCGGGTGAACAGGGTCTCCGCGTCCACAACCCCGATCCGGAGCCCGGCCCCGCCCGTGGTGACTCCCGCAAGACGCGTTTCGAGGTCCCGCTGCCCGGCCTCCACCTTGGCCACCCGCTCGGTGAGCTTCGCCACGTCCCCCGAGTTCCCCCCAGGGAGGACCCGGCTCCCCACAAAGCCGCCGGCGAACCCCAGGACCAGGGCCCCGATCACTGCTCCCACAATCCACTGTGCTTTCATCGGTCTCCTCCGTGATGGGTCAACTCTACCCTAGAACATCGGGCTCATCCCGAACTCGAACGCGGGAACCCAGGTGGGGTCCCGGTCGTTGGGCCAGGCGAGGGCGATCCGGACGAACATCCCGGCCACGCTCGCCGCAAGTTCCACCCCGGCCGAGGCCTTCACCGTTCCGTCCCAGGTCGCCCCGAAGTCGGAAAAGAGGGCAATCCACGACCCCTGGGCGATCTCGATCCGGTACTCGAGGTTGAACAGCCCGTACCGGTCGGTTTTTACCCCCTTGGCCCCCCGGACGGAGTCCACCCCACCCAAGGTGAACCGGTACCGCTCGGGGAGATCCCAGCCCCAGCGGGCGAGGGCCCGCCAGGCGAGGACCGCCCGGTGGTCCCCAAGGAGGAACGGGATGTCGGCCGGGACAAACCGGGCCAGTTCCCCCTTCAGGGTGAGGTACTCCACCCCCGGGGCGAACGTCCCCGCCTTCTCCACGCCCGCCCGTCCCCGGCTGCCCGTGCGGGGGAAGAACGGACTGTCGCGGTCGTCGTACTCGATCCCCAGCTCGACCGCGGTCCGGGGGTCAAGGAGGTTCCAGTCCGGGAGCTCCCACGCCTGCTCGCTCGTGAGCCCCAAGGAGAGGTCGAGGTACGGGGCCAGGGGGTAGGCCACCGTCGCCCCTCCCCCCACGGTGACCGTCTTCGGATCCTCCCCGGACTCCCTCCGGTAGAGGTCGAGGCTCACCCGGTCGAACACGGGGAAGGAGTGGCTGGTGAACGACAGGCTCCAGGTGGTGCCCGAGCTCTTCACCAGCCCCTGGTCAAGGGACAGGGAGAGGTCGATCGCCCGGCCGAGGAGGTTCTTCTGGCTGTAGGTGAGCTGCCCGACGATGCCTCCCTCTTGGGGGGAGAACGCGAGGTTCCCGGTGATGCTCCCCAACTTCTCGAGGTCGGTGGCAGAGACGCGGAGGACAAGCTCGTCGGCGGCCCACTGGGGATCGAGGACGACGTCCTGGAAGTAGCCGAGGGCCATCAGGGCCTGGCGGGCGGCGGTGAACTTCCCCTCGGTGAGGAGCTCCCCGGGGTGGAGACCAAGCACCCGCCGGATCACCCAATCCGCGGTGCGGCTGCCCTCCGCCACCTCGATTCGGCCGATCCGCCCCTCCTTCACGAGCACCCGCAGCCGACCGCTTGCTGCTCCCTCCCCGACGAAGTCCACCATGAACAGGCCCTCCCGGCGGTAGAGGTCGTACACCGGGGCCAGCGCCCGGAGGACGTCGTGGTTCGTGACCGAGCCTGGGGGAAGCGCCCCCACCCTGGCCTGGACCCGCTCCGGCGGGAACGCCGTCACGCCCGAAAGTTCGATCCCCACCACGGGGGCGGGGGCAGGGAGGACCACCCGCTCGGTGAGGGTCCACACCAGCCACACTCCCCCGTCCCCCAGCTCCGCCCCCACCCCGCCCGAGGCGAAGAACACGGACCGCCCCAGCGCCCCGAGGGACTTCTGGATCGCCGAGATCCTCCCGGGCTCCCCCACCGGGACCTCGACGAGCTTCCGCGCCTCCTCCTCGGGAATCGTGGCAAGCCCCCGGAACCGGTGCCCAACGACGGGGAGTTCCTCGACCCGGATCACGAGCTCCGCCCCCCGGAGGTCGGGGACGATCTGAACCGTGGCCAGGTCCGCCTTCCGGTACTCCTCCACGAGGGCCGCCACGGCCCCCTCGAGCTTGACCACGTTCAGAACCTCCCCCTTCTTGATCCCCTTGTCGGTCAGGATCTCCCGGAGCTTCGTCTCCCCGGGGCGGTAGCCTCCCCGGAGGGCCTCCCGGAACCAGGAGACGAGGGTTCCTTGCCCCTTGGGGGCCGGGGGCAGCCCTTCAAACGTGATCCGCTCGAGCTTGGGGTACTCGACGACCCGGAACCGGAGAACGACCTGGTCCCCTTCGAACGCGAGCTCGGCTTTCACCTGGACGAAGTACCCAAGCTTCCGGATCGCCTCCTCGGCGGCGAGGACCTGGGCCCGGGTGACGACCTGGCCGGCCTGGATTCCCGTGGCCCCCAGGATCTCCTTGGCCGGGACGTGGACGTTCCCCACGGCCTCGAGCCGGCCCACGGTGAACTCCTGGGCCAGGGTCCCCGTGGCCCCCAGGGCCACCACAACGAGAACTGCCAGAGTTTTCACAGTGCTCCCTCCTCCGGAAACGCTCGGTACTGCAGGGCTTCCGCCACGTGTTCGGGCCCGATGGTAGCGGACCCGGCCAGATCCGCAATCGTCCGGGCGACCTTGAGGGTCCGGACGTAGCCTCGGGCGGTGAGGGCGAAGTGGTCCACTGCCCGGGCGAGGAGGGCCCTTCCCTGGGGGCCCACGGCGCAGAACCGGCGGACCTCCCGGGGGCCGAGCTCGGCGTTCGTCCGGGGAGCCCCGTACCGCTCCCGCTGGGCCTCCCGGGCGGCAAGAACCCGCCGCCGCACCGCCTCCGACGGCTCCCCTCCCCCCTCGGCGAGGAGCTCCTCCCGGGTCAGCCGGGGCACCCCCACGAACAGGTCGATCCGGTCGAGGAACGGCCCGGAGAGGCGCTTGCGGTAGCTTGCCACCTCGTGGGGCCGGCACCGGCACGAGCGGAGGGGGTCTCCGAGGTAGCCGCACGGGCAGGGGTTCATCGCCCCCACCAGGGTGAACGACGCGGGGAAGGTCACCGCCGTCCCGGCCCGGGTCACGGTGATCCGCCGCTCCTCCAAGGGCTGCCGGAGGGACTCCAGGACCTCCCGGTCGAACTCGGGAAGCTCGTCCAGGAACAGGACCCCGTGGTGGGCGAGGGTGATCTCCCCGGGGGAGGGAACCCCGTGTCCCCCGCCGACCATCCCAGCGTAGGACACCGTGGGGTGGGGGGAGCGGAACGGCCGGCGGCGGAGAAGGGGCCGGCCCGGGGGGAGGAGCCCGGCCACGGAGTAGATCCGGGAGACCTCCAGGGCCTCCTCGAACGTGAGGGGCGGGAGGATCCCGGGGAGGCACTGAGCAAGGAGGGATTTGCCTGCTCCGGGAGGGCCGACCATGAGGAGGTGGTGCCCGCCGGCGGCGGCGATCTCCAGGGCCCGCCGGGCGTGCTCCTGACCCCGGACGAGGGCGAGGTCGAGCCCCTCCGGGACCTCCTCCTCGGGGAGGACCCGCGGAGCCGGAGGGATCTCCCGTTCTCCGCGGAGGAACGCCACCGCCTCCCCGAGGGAGGCGACGGGGTACACGGCGAGGCCGTCCACGAGGGCGGCCTCCGGGGCCGACGGGGCCGCGACCACGGCCCGGCCGATCCCCGCCTCCCGGGCCGCCAGGGCCATCGCCAGCGCCCCCCGCACCGGCCGGAGGCCCCCATCAAGCCCGAGCTCCCCGAAGAACGCCGTCCCCTCCACCGCCGCAGGAGGGAGCTGCCCCGTGGCCACGAGGAGGGCCACGGCAAGGGCGAGGTCGAACCCGGCCCCCTCCTTCCGGAGGTCGGCTGGGGCGAGGTTGGCCGTGACCCGGAGCTGGGGGAAAGCAAGGCCCGCGTTGCGGATCGCCGAGCGCACCCGCTCCCGGGCCTCGGACACCTCCTTCTCGGGAAGGCCGACAATGGCAAACCCGGGAAGCCCCGGCCCCACGTCGCACTGGACCTCCACCAGCCGGGCCTCGATCCCGTACGGGGCCGCGCTAAGGACCTGGGCGAACATCCTCCTCCCGGAACGCGTCCCGGATGTGGCGCACCCCCCCGGGCCCCACGGCGACAACGTCGAACCGGACCGGGATCTCGGCCCTCCCCCCGAGGAAGGCGAGGGCCGTCCGCCATAGCTTCTCCCGCTTCCCCGGGGTCACCGCCTCCTCGGGAGCCCCGTGGAGGTCGTCGCGGCGGGCCTTGACCTCGACGAACACGAGGGCCTCCCCGTCCCGGGCCACGATGTCCACCTCCCCGCCCCGCCAGCGCCAGTTCCGGGCGACGATGCGCATCCCCTGGGCCCGGAGGTGCTGGCAGGCGAGCTCCTCGGCCTCCTTGCCCTTCATCCCGTTCCTGATCATAGCCCGAATTGGCCAAAAGCGCCGTGGTTCCCGTATACTGAGCGCACATGACGATCCTCATCCGCGGCCCGGCGGTGGTCGGGCGGCCAGGGGAGGAGCTCCTCCCCAAGGCCGACGTGGTGATCGAGGGCCGCCGGTTCGAGGCCGTGGTCCCCCGGGGCGGGGTGGAGGGGAAGTTCGACCGCGTGGTGGAGGGGGAGGGCGGCCTCCTCCTCCCCGGGCTTGTCAACGCCCACACCCACCTCGCGATGACCCTCCTCCGGAATGCCGCCCCCGACGTCCCGTTGGACCGCTGGCTCACCGAACACATCTGGCCCCGGGAGAGGAGGCTCCGGCCCCAGGACGCCTACTGGGGGACGCTCCTTGGGCTCGCCGAGGCGATCCGGAGCGGGACCACGGCCGTCGCGGACATGTACTTCCACATGGACGAGGTGGCCGGGGCCGTGGAAGAAGCGGGGGTTCGCGCCCTCCTCGCCTACGGAATCATCGCCCAAACCCCGGACCGGGTCGAGCCGGAGCTTGGGGAGGCCGAGCGGTTCGCCCGGGCGTGGGACGGGGCTGCCGAGGGCCGGATCCGGGCCGCCCTCGCCCCCCACGCCCCCTCCACCTGCCGGGCCGAGGTCTGGAAGCGGGCCGCCGCCCTCGCCCACGAGCTCAAGGTCCCCCTCCACACGCATCTTGCCGAGACGAGGGAGGAGGGGGAGCGGGTTCGGGCGGAGCGGGGAAAAAGCCCAACCGAGTGGCTGGAGGAGCTCGGGGCCCTGTCCGTCCCCCTCCTCGCCGCCCACTGCGTCCACGTGTCCGAGAAGGACGTCGAGATCCTCGCCGCCCACGGGGCGAGCGCGGTCCACTGCCCGACCTCGAACCTGAGGCTGGGGTGCGGGATCGCCCCGGTGGCCGCGCTCCTCGCCGGCGGGGTGAACGTGGCCCTGGGCACCGACGGGGCCGCCTCCGCCGGCGACCTGAACATGCTGGAGGAGATGCGCCTGGCCTCTCTTCTGGCCGGCATCCGCTCCGGGCCCGGAACCCTCCCCCCCGCCGCGGCCCTGCGCCTGGCCACCACAGGCGGAGCCGCGGCCCTTGGCCTGGGGAAGGAAGCGGGTACAATTGAGCCCGGCCGCCGGGCCGACGGAGTGCTCGTCCGCATGGACGGCCCCCACTTCTGCCCCGGAGGGGATCCGGTGGCGGACCTCGTGTACGGGGGACAGGGGCTCGATGTGCAGGCGGTGTTCGTGGACGGCCGGCCGCTCCTCCTCGGGGGCGAACTCCAAACCCTCGACCTGGAGAAAATCCGCGCGCGGTGCCGGGAAATCTCTCGCCGGCTCCGCCGCTGAACCCCTCCCCGGCGCACGCCCGCGGGGGAGAGGGCGATCGGAGGTGGTAACGTGGCGTTGACGAAAGAGAAGAAACAGGCGTTGATCGGGAAGTTCGCCCGCAGCCCGTCCGACACCGGTTCGGTCGAGGTCCAGGTGGCCCTCCTCACCGGGCGGATCCAGGAGCTCACGGAGCACCTCCAGGTGCACCGCAAAGACTTCCACTCCCGGCGCGGGCTCCACATGCTGGTCGGAAAGCGGCGGAGGTTGCTGCAGTACCTGCGCCGGACCGACCCCCGAAAGTACCAGCAGCTCCTTCAGGAGCTGAACATCCGAGGTGTGTAAGCGGAATGCCGGAACTTGAGAAGATGGTTGGTGGGAAACCGTTCCGCCTGGAGAGCGGGACGATCGCCCGGCAGGCGGACGCGGCCGTGCTAGCCAGCTGGGGGGACACGAAGGTCCTCGTGACCGTGGTCTGCCAGCCCACGGCCCAGGAGCTCGACTACTTCCCGCTCCGGGTCGAC